>NZ_CP169391.1:1948962-2273789 GCF_041937525.1 Kytococcus sedentarius | reverse complement strand
CATGACCACCGTGCCGGTGGTCAGGTGCTCCCGCACCTGCGCCAGGGCGGCGTCCATGTCCTGCGGCTTCACCGCCAGCACCACCACGTCCGCGGTCGGCACGGCCTCCGACAGGGTCCCGCTGACGACACCGACGGCCTCGGCCGCGGCGGCAGCGCGCCCCGCATCGCGGCCCACCAGGGTGATCCGCTCACCCGGGTGACCGGCGCGCACCAGCCCCGCCGCGACCGTGCGTCCCATGACGCCACCGCCCACCAGCGTGATGCGGGTGAGCTCGTCGAGCCCCGCCCCAGCCATCTCAGCCCTTCGAGAGCAGCGAACGGGCGAAGAACATGACGTTCGCCGGGCGCTCGGCCAGGCGGCGCATGAAGTAGCCGTACCAGTCCGGACCGTTCGGCAGGTAGACGCGCACCTGGTAGCCCTCGTCGATGAGACGGGTCTCCTCCTGCGGCCGGATCCCGTAGAGCATCTGGTACTCCCACGAGTCCGTGGAGCGGCCCGCGGAGTCCGCCAGGAAGCCGGCGATGTCGATCATGTTCGGGTCGTGCGTGGCCATCATGGGGTAGCCCTGACCGTTCATCAGGATCTTGGCGCACTCCACGTAGTTGAGGTCGACCTCGTGGTCGTCCTGGAAGGCCACCGACTCCGGCTCGGCGTAGGCACCCTTGCACAGGCGCACCCGGCTGCCCTCACCGGACAGGTCGCGGCAGTCGGCCTGCGTGCGGTGGAGATAGGCCTGCAGCACCGCGCCGGTCCCGGGGAAGTCCTGCCGCAGCTCACGCAGGATGCCCAGCGTGGAGTCGGTGGTGGTGTGGTCCTCCATGTCCAGGCTGATGGTGGTGCCGGCGTTGGTGGCCGCACGGGCGATCTCGCGGGCGTTCTCCAGCGCGACCTTCTCGCCGTCCCGGCCCAGGAACTGCCCCAGGGCGCTGAGCTTCAGCGAGAACTCCACCGCACCGTCCCTGGTGAGGCCGGCGTCGCCCATGTCACGGATGTAGCGGAGGTAGGCGTTCTTCGTGGCGGTCGCCTGTGCCTGGTCGGTGATGTCCTCACCGAGGTGGTCCACGGTGACGGTGCGACCGGCGGCCACGAGGTCCCCGGAGTCGCGCACTGCATCGTCGAAGTCCTCGCCGGGCACGTAGCGCGAGACGACCTTGTTGGTCACCGGCATCTTGACCATGGCATCGCGGACGGCGGTCTGACGGCTCATGGCCAGGAACGCATCACGCATCAGGGCGGACGGGTCGAGAACACTCACGACAGGGACTCTCCTTCGGTGGACGGGCGACCATCATCCCCGATCGGGGGCAGCTCCCCGACCAGGAACTCGTGGCAGGCCGGACCGAGCAGCCGTGCCCGGTCCCGGATCGACAGGGCGTCCAGCCGTGGGTAGCCCAGGACGCTGGACCCGGCCATCATCCCCATCAGCAGCACGGAGACCAGCTCGGTGCGCAGGGCGTGGTGGTCGGGGCACAGCCGCTCCACCACCGGGTCCAGGAAGCGGCGGAGGATGAGGTCCTGCAGGTACTCCTGCTCCTCGGCCTGGGAAGGTGCCGCGAAGAAGGTGCCGGTCATGCGCACCGCGGTGTCGTGCGTGCTCCAGAAGGTCAGCACGAACTCGATGACCTGCTCGCCGCACTCCTGCGGCGTCAGCCCGTCCAGGAAGGAGGCGAGCAGCTCCTCATCGATCTCCGGGCGCATCGCGGCCACGAACAGTGCGCTCTTGCCGCCGTAGTAGTAGTTCACCAGGGCGGGGTCCACCCCTGCCTCCCGCGCCACCATGCGCAGGGAGACCGCGTCGTACCCTCGCGAGGAGAAGAGCTCCAGAGCGGCGTTGAGGATGTCGGCCCGGGTGTCGGCTCCCGCCGGCCGGGGACCACGACGTGGCACGTTCACTGCAGACCTCCTGAGTGAGGTGGCAAGAGGCCACCGGTGGGCCCTGCACGAGGCGGGGACTCCACCTCGTGGGCACCACCAGCCTAACCAGCGTGCTCCCGCGCGAAGGCGAGAGATCGGGTGAGACGCTCCACACGCGTGGCCTCGTCCACACCCCGGGTGCCCACCTCCACGACGATGGATCCACGAAAGCCGATCTCCCCCAACAGACCCAGCACCTCGGCGCAGGGCTGGGTGCCCTCACCGGGCACCAGGTGCTCGTCCTTCAACGAGCCCGACCCGTCCGCCAGGTGGATGTGGGCGAGGCTCGGACCGGCCGCACGGGCCATGGCGAGGGCGTCGGCGTGGGCGGTCGCGCTGTGCGAGAGGTCCAGGGTGACGTGCTGGTAGTCGTGGAAGGTCGGGTCCCACCCCGGCAGGTACATGGGCACCTTGCCCCGGGCGCCGATGCCGGGCACCCGCCACGGGTACATGTTCTCCACGGCGATCTGCACCTCGGTGCGAGCCTGCCGCTCGGCGATTCCCTCCACGAAGGCCCGGCCGTAGGCACGCTGCCAGGCGAACGGCGGGTGGGCCACCACCGTGGGGCAGGCGAGGTCCTCGGCCAGCTCGATGGACCGGTCGATCTGGTCCCAGGTGGTGCCCCAGACGTGCTGCAGGAAGAACAGGGTGGGCGCGTGCACCGAGAGGATCGGCTGACCATGGTCCTCAGCGAGGCGCTGCAGGCGGGGGACGTCGCGGCTCAGCTTCTCGCCCCACACCATCACCTCCACCCCGTCGTAGCCGAGGCGCTCCGCCATGGCGAAGGTGTACGCCGTCTTCTGCGGGTAGCAGCTCGAGGCCGAGAGGCCCACCGCCCAGCGACTCATGCCAGCTCCAACAGGCCCGTGGTGTCCAGGTGGTCCAGGAACTGCAGGATCACGCCCTCGCGCAGGGCCCAGGGGCAGATCTCCAGGCTCTCGATGCCGAGGAGGTCCATGGCCCCCTCGGCCACCAGCGCACCGGCGAGGATCTGGTGCGCCCGCCCCTGGTTGACCCCGGGCAGCGAGGCCCTCTCGGACACCGGCATGGCAGCCAGCCGGCCCACCCACTCCTTGAGCGCCTCGCGCTCGACGGTGCGGCGCACGAAGGGACCCTCCCCGCTCGGGGCGGCCCCCTGCAGGCGGGCGAGGCTCCGCATCGTCTTGCTCGTGCCCACCACCCGGTGCGGGGTCCGCGCGGTGAGATCCGGAACCACCTCCCCGATGGTGGCGCGGATGTGCCGGCGCAACGCCTTGATCTGGGCGGGGTCGGCCACGTCGCCGGGCAGGTGGCGGGTCAGGCGCCCCGCCCCCAGCGGGAGGCTGACGGCCGTCGACGGGTCCTCGTCGCGCCCCGCGGCCAGCTCCAGGGACCCCCCACCGATGTCCACCATCAGCAGGTGCCCGGAGGACCACCCGCACCAGCGGCGCGCCGCGAGGAAGGTCAGGCGGGCCTCCTCCTCCCCGGAGAGCACCTGGAGGTCGACCCCACTGGCCTCCCGGACCCGCTGCAGCACCGCATCGGTGTTGCCCGCGTCGCGGATGGCGGAGGTCGCGAAGCCCAGCACCTTCATCGCCCCCAGCTCGGCGGCGTGGTCGAGGCAGTCGCTGGCGAAGGAGGCGAGCGTCTCGGCACCGCGGTCGTCGATGTCGCCCTCGGGTGTGAGGAACTCGGCCAGCCGCAGCTGGTGCTTGAACGAGGACGCCGGCAGCGGGTGGGCCCCGGGGCGGGCGTCGACGATGAGGAGGTGGACGGTGTTCGATCCGACGTCGATGACTCCCAGGCGCATGGTGCCCAGCCTACGACCGGGAGGTTGTCGGACCCGCTCGCTACGGTGCGGGGGTGGCAAAGACGAGTGGTGGCAGTGGCGGCGGCAGGTCCCGCCAGCGGGAGTCCTTCCGGTGCAGCGAGTGCGGGTGGACCACGGTCAAGTGGATCGGCCGCTGCAAGGAGTGCCAGGCCTGGGGGACCCTGGTGGAGGTGGGTGGCCGCCCCGTGGGCAGGACCGCCCCAGCGACCTCGGTCAGCGAGCCCGCCCGCCCCATCGGGGAGGTGGACCTCTCGGCCTCCGAGCACCGCCCCACCGGGGTGGAGGAGTTCGATCGGGTGCTGGGCGGCGGCATGGTCCCCGGTGGAGTGGTCCTGGTGGCCGGTGACCCGGGCATCGGGAAGTCGACCCTGTTGCTGGACGTGGCAGCCCGGGTGGCGGCCGGCGACGGTCCCGCGCTGTACGTGAGCGGGGAGGAGTCCGCCGCCCAGGTGCGCATGCGGGCCGAGCGGATCGGCGCCGTCACCGACGGTCTCCTCCTGGCCTCGGAGACCGATCTCGCCTCGGTGCTGGCCCACCTCGAAGCGGTGCAGCCGCGGCTGGTGGTCGTGGACTCGGTGCAGACCATCAGCTCGCAGGAGGTCGACGGTGCAGCCGGCAACGTCTCCCAGGTGCGGGAGGTCGCCGCCTCGGTGATCCGCGAGGCCAAGCAGCGGGGCATCGCGACCGTGCTGGTCGGCCACGTCACCAAGGAGGGCGCCATCGCAGGACCACGGGTGCTGGAGCACCTGGTGGACGTGGTGGTGACCTTCGAGGGCGAGCGCCACTCCCGGCTGCGCCTCATCCGGGCGGTGAAGAACCGGTTCGGACCCACCGACGAGGTGGGCTGCTTCGACCTGGACGAGTCGGGCATCACCGAGCTCGCGGACCCCAGCGGGCTGTTCGTCTCGCGCCACGCCACCCCGGTCCCCGGCACCTGCCTGACCGTGACCCTCGAGGGCCGCCGCCCCCTGGTGGCCGAGGTGCAGGCGCTGGCGGTGCCCACCCAGGCCCCCAGCCCCCGGCGGACCACCAGCGGCGTGGACTCCTCCCGGGTGGCCATGACCGTGGCCGTGCTCAACCGACACGGTGGAGTCCCCCTGGCCACCAGCGACGTGTACGTCTCCACCGTGGGCGGGGTGCGCCTCTCCGAGCCGAGCACGGATCTGGCGGTGGCCCTGGCCCTGTCCAGCTCACTGGCCGACCAGGCCCTGCCGGACGGGCTGGTGGCCATCGGCGAGGTCGGCCTGGCCGGCGACCTGCGCAACGCCCCGGGCACCGCGCGCCGACTGGTGGAGGCACGGCGCATCGGGTTCGACAAGGCGGTCATCCCGCGTGGCGCCCTCGGCGACCAGGCCGCACCCCCGGGCATGAAGGTCTTCCAGGCCGACACTCTGGAGCACGCGATCGGTGCCGTGCTGAAGCGCTAGGTCAGCGCAGGGCCTCCAGCGCGCGGTCCACCTGCTCGTCCACCGCGACGCCGTCGGCGTCCAGGGCACGGAAGGTGCCCACCGGGATGCCGGTGCCGGCGTCGTCCACCACCAGGTAGGGCATGAGCTCCTCCCAGGTGGTGCCGCTCTCCAGGGTGCGCTCCACGTGCAGCACGACCACGCGGCCGCCGGGGGCGGGGCTCTCGCCCGACGGCGTCACCCGGATCGCACCGACCTCTGACGGCTCCCCGGCCATCGCCTGGTCGATCGCGTCCACCCGCTGGAACTCGACGTCCACGGACGCCGGGTCCACCTCGTCGACGGCGCCCTGTGGCCACGTCGGACCCTCGATGTCGGGGGCCGCGTGGAAGACCTGCTCGTTGGTGGCCTCGACGACGGCGGCGAGCTCGGTGGCCGACAGTGTGGGCAGATCAGCCGGGTCCTCCGTCGCCGGGGCGGGTGCCGTGGCGGCCACCGCCGGGGTCACCAGGGACCGTCCCCGGGCATCACCCACCCGGTCCACCATCCCGGTGGCATGACCGAGGGTGGTGACCCCGATCGCCAGGGTTCCCAGGGCAGCGACGCTGCGAACGACCTTCTCCATGACCTGACCCCCTGCTGACGGTGTGACCGGGCTCCCGGTCATGCACCAGCATCGAGTCAGGTCGGGCCCCCCGCACAGCGCCCCGGGGATGATCCACCGCGGCGGTGGGTCATCCCCGGGGCGGAAGCGCGGGGTTCAGCGGAAGTCGCCCGAGGAGACGCCCTGGGCGTCCACCTCCTGCACGTCCACGTGCTCACGCCGCACCGTCTCGGTCACCTCGTGCGGCACGGTGACCACACGCTTGACCACGCGGGCCTCCTCGTAGGGGACGGTCTCCAGCGTGACCACGGGCCGCTGCCGGTGCAGGGTCACCACCTGCACCTCCTCCTCGCGCGGGTCGGCGGCGACGTCACGGCCGGACAGGTCGTCACCGGTGACCAGCTGGTCCGAGGCGGCGTCGGCCGCACCGGTGGTGCCGGAGGCGGCCTGACGGCCGGTGGCCGGGGCCTCGTCGACCTCGAGCACCTCGCGCTGCACCTCCACCTCGACGGTCACCGTCTCGGTCACCACGCGCTTGCGGACGCGCGTCGCGCCACGGGCCACCCGCTGCACGGCAGCAGTCAGCTTCTCCTCGTGACGCACCAACGAGGTGCGGTCACTTGCTCGGTTGTCCATGGACGGTTCTCCTCGTTGCGGTCGGGGGTTCGCCCCCATCGTGTCGCACCCGAGGGCGTGGGACCACCCCGAGCGGCGAGCACGTGGCCACCGCCGCGAGCGACGTCACACACCCGGGAAGGGCGACCCGCGCACACCGGGGAGGGCGGGCACCTAGACTCAGCGCGTGGAGACCGTGGACCAGGACGCAGTGAACACGGTGCTGGCGCTGCTCGCGCCCGGCACCGAGCTGCGCGACGGCCTGGAGCGCATCGTGCGCGGTCGCACCGGCGCCCTCATCGTCCTCGGCAACGACCGCACGGTCGAGCAGATCTCCACCGGCGGCTTCGAGCTCCACGTGGACTTCTCCTCCACCCGCCTGCGCGAGCTCGCGAAGATGGATGGCGCGGTGGTCCTCTCCAACGACCTCACCCGCATCGTCCGCGCGGCCACCCAGCTCGTCCCTGACGCGCGCATCGAGACCCGCGAGTCGGGCACCCGGCACCGCACCGCCGAGCGCGTGGCCCGGCAGACGGGCGTCCCCGTGGTGAGCGTCTCGGCCTCCATGTCGATGATCGCCCTCTACATGGGCAACCAGCGCGTGGTGCTGGAGGAGGTCAGCGCCATCCAGGCCCGCTCGAACCAGGCCCTGCAGACACTCGAGCGCTACAAGTCCCGACTGGACGAGGTGGCCGCCACCCTCTCGGCCCTGGAGATCGAGGACCTCGTCACCGTCCGCGACGTGGCCGCCGTGGCGCAACGCCTGGAGATGGTGCACCGCATCCGGGAGGAGATCTCCCACTACGTGCTCACCCTCGGCCAGGACGGCCGCCTGGTGGACCTCCAGCTCTCGGAGCTCACCGCCGGGCTCGGGAACGACCGCGAGCTGCTGGTGCGCGACTACGCGCCCGCACACACCCCGGCCGGGGACCCTGCGGACGTGGATGCGGTGCTGGCCAACATCTCGGCCCTGTCCACCGCAGAGCTGCTCGACCTCGCCTCGGTGGCCGCCGCCATGGGTCACCCCGCGGCCAGCGACACCCTGGAGCGCCCCCTGTCCCCGTGGGGCTACCGCCTGCTCTCGCAGATCCCGCGCCTGCCCCCGGTGATCGTGGACCGCGTGGTGCTGCACTTCGACGGGCTGCAGCACCTGCTGGGGGCCACCTTCGACGACCTGCAGGAGATCGAGGGCATCGGTGACGCCCGCGCCCGCGCGATCCGCGAGGGTCTGAGCCGCATGGCCGAGACCAGCATCCTCGACCGCTACGTCTGAGGTGGCCGCACGCACCGGCGGGAGGCCCCCGCACCCGCCCGCGCCCGACCCCGCGCTCGCGGACACCACCGCCGCGATGCGGGGCCCCCTCGTGGACTGGTACGCCCGGCACGCGCGGGACCTGCCGTGGCGCCACGACGACTGCCCCGCGTGGGGCGTGCTCGTCTCCGAGGTGATGCTGCAGCAGACCCCGGTGGTGCGGGTGCTGCCCCGGTGGACCGAGTGGATGGAGCGGTGGCCCGGCCCCACGGAGCTCGCCGACGCCGGGCCGGGTGAGGCGGTGCGGGCCTGGGGGCGGCTTGGCTACCCACGACGGGCACTGCGGCTGGTGGATGCGGCCACGGCGCTTCGCGACCACCACGGGGGCGAGGTGCCGCAGGACGAGCAGACCCTGCGCAGCCTCCCCGGCATCGGCGAGTACACCGCGGCTGCCGTGGCGGCCTTCGCCTTCGGGCGACGCGCCGTGGTCGTGGACACCAACATCCGCCGGGTGCAGGCACGCGCGGTCACCGGGGTGGCGCTGCCCGCCCCCGGTTACACGGCCGCCGAGCGCCGACTGGCCACCGGCCTGCTGCCCGCGGACGCGGCGGAGAGCGTGCGCTGGAACGTGTCCACGATGGAGCTGGGCGCCCTGGTGTGCACCGCCAGGAACCCCTCCTGTGGGCACTGCCCGCTGGTCGACCAGTGCGCCTGGGTGGCCGCTGGCTCACCCCCCGACGACGGCCCACCGCGGCGCACCCAGGCCTGGGCGGGCACCGACCGACAGGCGCGCGGCCGCATCGTGCAGGCCCTGCGGGACGCCGACGGCCCCCTCTCCCGGGAGCAGGTGCTCACGGCCGCGGGGGCCGCGGAGGCACAGGCGGAACGCTGTCTGGGTGGCCTCCTGGAGGACGGCCTGGCCGAGGGGGACGACCGGGCCGGTTACACCCTGCCGCAGTGAGTCGAGGGGTGGACACCGGCGGTGACCCGGAGCACAGTGCAGGGATGATGAAGCACACCGCACTGGCCCTGCTCGCCTCCGCCGCCCTCGTCGGGGCGCCCACCGCCACCGCCGCACCTCCCGGTCCGGACCTGACCTGGCGGACGAGCGTGACCGACAGCGACCAGAACCTCCGCGGCCTGGCAGCGGTCAGCGCCACCGAGGCGTGGGTGAGCGGGGAGTCCCGCTCCGGCGGCGCCGCGGGCGTCTTCCACACCACCGATGGCGGACGCACCTGGCAGGACGTCACCCCGTCCGGCACCGAGGGGCTGAGCCTGCGCGACGTCGAGGTGGTGGGCGATGCGGTGCACGTGCTGGCCATCGGGCCGGGCGAGGACTCCCGCATCCTGCGCAGCACCGACGACGGACGCACCTGGACAGAGACCTTCCGCAACGCCGAGGAGGCGGCCTTCTACAACTGCATGGCCTTCTTCCCCGACGGCCGCCGGGGCCTGGCGGTCAGCGACCCCGTGGACGGGAGGATCCGCCTCGCCGCGACGAACGACGCCGGGAGGACCTGGGAGGTGCTGCCGGACGACGGGATGGTGCCCACCGAGGGAGAGGCCCAGTTCTCCGCCAGCGGCGACTGCCTCACGATCTCCGGGAGCCGCGCCCACATCGTCACCGGTGGCGAGCGGTCGCGGGTCCTCACCTCATCGGACCGCGGCCTGACGTGGACGGCTGCTGACAGCGGTCTGCGCGCCGGGGAGGCGGCCGGGGCGTTCGCGGCATCGTTCACCGGCCGCCACGGGATCGTGGTGGGCGGGGACTTCGCCGACGCGACCAACACCCGGGAGTCCACTGCCCGCTCCCACGCGGGCCGCGCCTGGCAGACCGGTCAGGACCTCACCCACGTGGGTGAGGACGTGGCCCACGTGCGGGGCAGCCGGGTCGCCCTGGCCACGGGCGACTACGGCGGCTCGGAGGGCACGAGCCTCACCCGCGACGGTGGGGCCAGCTGGGAGCGGGTGGACGACCAGGGCTTCCACGCCCTCGAGTGCACCCACGGCGGCACCTGCTGGGGCGCCGGGAGCGACGGCGTGGTCGGCACGCTCGACGGCTGAGGGCACCCTGGCCCCACCGCATGCCTGAGGCCCTCTCCCGCGGGGAGAGGGCCTCAGGCATGCGGCGGGGTGTGCTCCGGTCAGAAGGGCGGACCGACGATCAGCAGGACCGTGAACACCACGGCCACAGCTGCCACCGCCAGCACGGCGGCCAGCACCGGGTTGCGCAGGGCCCACCCGACCAGGCGCTCGGCGGGGTTGGACCCCTCCTGCACGCGCAGGCGCCACGCGTCGGCCAGCAGCCCCTTGCGCTGGGCCCACCGCTCGAACGGGATGGTGGCGAAGGGGACCACGGCGGCAGCCAGGCCGAGCAGGGTGCGACCGGCACCCCATCGGCCGTCCAGGGCCACGACCAGCGTGGTGACCACGAACAGGAGGAACACGAAACCGTGCAACGCCCCGCCGATGCGGACGCCCATCTCCGTGGTCTCGGTGACGTACTTCAGGAACATGCCGGTCAGCAGCAGCGCCCAGGTGATGGCCTCGGCGACGGCCACCCACCCGAAGACCCGACGGGGGCCGATGGCGTCGGCACGCTCACCGACGCCCTCGGCCACGGGGCGCTGCTCCTGCGTCGCGGCGGTCACTCGCCCACCATCGCGCGGTCAGCGTCACCGGTCAGCTCGTCCACCGGCTTCGCGTCCGGGTCACGACGGGAGGTGAAGGTGAACCCCCGCGGACCGGTCGGGGCGGCCGACCCACTCGCACCGGGGTTGATCGGCCCCACGGGAGCGGCCTGCTCCTCCTCGGCGGCCGGGGCATCCACCCCGACCTCGATGATGTCGCCGGCCGAGAACTCGCCGTACAGGATCTTCTCGGAGATCACGTCCTCGATCTCCCGCTGGATCGCGCGACGGAGCGGACGGGCACCCAGCACGGGGTCGTACCCGCGCTTGGCCAGCAGCTCCTTGGCGTCCTGGCTGAGCTCGATGGCCATGTCCTTGTCCGCCAGCCGCTCGCTCAGACGGCCGATCATGAGGTCCACGATCTGCACGATCTCGGCCTGCGACAGCTGCGGGAACACGACCGTGTCGTCCACGCGGTTGAGGAACTCCGGACGGAAGTGCTGCTTGAGCTCCTCCGACACCTTGGCCTTCAGGCGCTCGTAGTCCGTGCCGGACTCGGGCCCGGCCGAGAAGCCGAGCGAGACGCCCTTGGCGATGTCACGGGCACCCAGGTTGGTGGTCATGATGATGATCGTGTTCTTGAAGTCCACCGTGCGGCCCTGCGAGTCGGTCAGTCGACCGTCCTCGAGGATCTGCAGCAGGCTGTTGAACACGTCCGGGTGTGCCTTCTCGACCTCGTCGAAGAGCACCACGCTGAACGGCTTGCGACGCACCTTCTCGGTGAGCTGGCCACCCTCGTCGTAACCGACGTACCCGGGGGGCGAGCCGAACATGCGGCTGACGGTGTGCTTCTCGCCGAACTCGGACATGTCGAGCTGGATGAGGGCGTCCTCGTCGCCGAACAGGAACTCCGCGAGCGCCTTGGCCAGCTCGGTCTTGCCGACACCCGTGGGGCCGGCGAAGATGAACGAGCCACCCGGGCGACGGGGGTCCTTCAGGCCGGCGCGGGTGCGGCGGATGGCCTGGGACAGCGCGTGGATGGCGTCGTCCATGCCGACGATCCGCTTGTGGAGCTCGTCCTCCATCTTGAGCAGACGGCTGGACTCCTCCTCGGAGATCCGGAAGACCGGGATGCCCGTGGTGGCCGCGAGGACCTCGGCGATGACGTCCTCGTCCACCACCGCGGCGACGTCCTGGTCGCCCTCCTTCCAGGCCTTCTCGCGCTCGCCACGCTCGTTGAGCAGCTTCTGCTCGTCGTCGCGCAGGGAGGCCGCCTTCTCGAAGTCCTGGCCGTCGATGGCCGACTCCTTCTCACGGCGGACGTTCGCGATCTTCTCGTCGATCTCCCGCAGGTCCGGCGGCGCCGTCATGCGCTGGATGCGCAGGCGCGCACCGGCCTCGTCGATGAGGTCGATCGCCTTGTCCGGCAGGAAACGGTCGTTCACGTACCGGTCGGCCATGTTCACCGCGGAGGCCAGGGCCCCGTCGGTGATGGACACGCGGTGGTGGGCCTCGTAGCGGTCCCGCAGGCCCTTGAGGATCTCGATGGCGTGCGCCAGCGAGGGCTCGTTCACCTGGATCGGCTGGAAGCGGCGCTCCAGCGCAGCGTCCTTCTCGATGTGCTTGCGGTACTCCTCGAGCGTGGTGGCGCCGATGGTCTGCAGCTCGCCGCGCGCCAGCATCGGCTTGAGGATGTTGGCAGCGTCGATCGCACCCTCGGCCGCACCCGCACCCACGAGGGTGTGGATCTCGTCGATGAACAGGATGATGTCGCCGCGGGTGCGGATCTCCTTGAGCACCTTCTTGAGGCGCTCCTCGAAGTCACCGCGGTAGCGGGAGCCGGCCACCAGTGACCCGAGGTCGAGGGTGTAGACGTGCTTGTCCTTCAGCGTCTCCGGCACGGTGCCGGCCACGATGTCGGCAGCCAGGCCCTCGACGACAGCGGTCTTGCCGACACCGGGCTCACCGATGAGCACGGGGTTGTTCTTGGTACGGCGGGACAGCACCTGCATGACGCGCTCGATCTCGGACTCGCGCCCGATCACCGGGTCGAGCTTGCCCTCGCGAGCGGCCTGCGTGAGATTGCGGCCGAACTGGTCCAGCACGAGCGACCCGGCAGGGGTGCCCTCGGCCTGGCCCCCGGAGGCGCCCACGCCGGCAGCCTGCGGCTCACCCTGACCACCCTGGTAGCCCGAGAGCAGCTCGATGACCTGCTGGCGCACGGTGGAGAGGTCCGCCCCCAGCTTCACCAGCACCTGGGCAGCGACGCCCTCACCCTCACGGATGAGACCGAGCAGGATGTGCTCGGTGCCGATGTACTGGTGCCCCAGCTGCAGCCCCTCGCGCAGCGACAGCTCCAGCACCTTCTTGGCACGGGGGCTGAACGAGATGTGACCCGAGGGGGCCTGCTTGCCCTGGCCGATGACCTCCTGCACCTGCTCACGCACCGCGTCGAGCGAGATGCCGAGGTTCTCCAGGGCCTTGGCGGCCACACCCTCGCCCTCGTGGATCAGGCCCAGCAGGATGTGCTCGGTGCCGAGGTAGTTGTGGTTGAGCATGCGTGCCTCGTCCTGTGCCAGGACGACGACGCGCCGTGCGCGGTCGGTGAACCGTTCGAACATCTCAGCTCCTTGCCTCGCGGGACCCCAAGGCTAGGCCGCTGGCTGCGGCAGGAGGTGCTCTCGCGAGCGCCTCGGACTGCTCGTGGACCGACAGCCCGTCTCGGGGGACGTTCTGTTCGGCTCAACAGCGCCGATCTGCGGGGTGTTCCGCGCAGGGCCGGTTCCTCGTTCGCTGTGCGCGAACCTCAGAGGCGGGAGGCCCCGGAGGCGGTCACGCCCCCGGCCGACGGACCCCCGGAGGACGGCCCTCCGGCAGCACGGCCCCCGGCGGACAGCGCCTCCACGGCACGCCCCACCCAGGCCTCGAGCTGCTCGGCAGCCCGCGCCGCCTTCTCCGGACCTCGGCGGTAGGGGTCCTCCACCGACTCGGCCCGGGAGGAGGGCACCCGCAGGCGCGACACCGCATCGACCAACGCGGCCCCCGAGGGGACGGGACCGGCGGCGGCGAGCTCGTCCACCGCGTGCAGGAAGTGCCCCAGGGTGTGGGTGCGGCGGATCAGGGAGGGCATCTCGTCCACCACATAGGCCTTGTGGCGGCGCTCCATGGTGAGCACCAGGTCCGCATCGCGGAGGATGGGCAGGCTGACCTGGCGCGCCGCGAAGCCCTCCGGGTCGCCTCCCCTCCGGCGCAGCTCCTGGGCCATGAGCTCCTCCATGGGGTTCCCCACCAGGGCCATGGTGCCCGCGGACGAGAAGGTCAACCCCTGTGGCGCCAGCCGCCTCGACCAGCGCTCGGCGAACGTGGACCGGCAGATGTTTCCGGTGCAGACGTAGAGGATGTGCACGAGGACCTCCGGTGCGGTCGCAGTCGCTCGGTGGCACCGCGGGCCGCCGAGGGGACGGGTACGGCCCGAGTGTAGGGGGGTGGGAACCCTGCCGGGGCAAGGGTCGTGGCGGGGTTCACAGCCCGCGGGCACCGAGGGCAACCCACCACCGCGCGAGGGGGGATACAGTGCACGGGTTGGCCCCATGGGTGCAGTGCGCCCACTCCCCCCACTGACGGAGCACGTCTTGACGCTCGACGACATCCTGCGGCTCACGCGCCGGCACATCATCACCCTGGTGCTCAGCACCCTGCTGGGCATCGCACTGGCCGCCGGATGGGTGGCCCTGCAGAAGCCCGTGTACACGGCCACCGCCACCGGTGTGGTGCAGGCGAACGCCGGGACCGGAACCGTCGGGGAGTCGCTCTCCGGCAACTCGCTGGCCATCACCAAGAGCAAGACCTACGTGACCTACTTCAGCTCCCAGCCGGTGGCCGAGCAGGTCATCGAGGAGCTCAACCTGGACACGAGCCCCAGCAGCCTCGCTGGCCGCGTGACGGCCAAGGTCGAGGAGGAGACGCCCAACATCACCGTGAGCGCCCGGGGGGACAGCCCGGAGAGCGCCAAGGAGCTGGCCGACACCGTGGTGATCCAGACCGCGGAGTACGTGCGCGAGCTGGAGACGCAGAACATGTCCAGCGCCCCGGCCGGCCCGGACCAGGAGGAGGGGCAGGAGAACCCGAACCCGGCGCCCGCCACCAGCATCCAGCCGCTGGCCAACGCCGAGCTGCCCTCGGCGCCCACCGAGCCGCAGCCGGCCCGTGCACTGGTGCTCGGCGGCCTGGCCGGTCTGGCCCTGGGCTACGTCATCGCCTGGTTCCGCCACCGCCAGGACACCCGCGTGCGCACCCAGGAGGACATCGAGGAGGCCGCTGACGGTGCTCCGACGCTGGGCCTCATCCCGGCGAACGAGGCCCTGGCCTCCCCCGAGCGCGCCGTCCGCGACAGCGGCGAGGTGGACTTCGCCACGCGCGAGGCCCTGCGCCAGTTCCGCACCAACCTGCGCTTCGTCAACGTCGACCACGCACCGAAGTCGATCGTCGTCTCCTCGGCCCGCATGGGT
This sequence comes from Kytococcus sedentarius, assembly GCF_041937525.1. Lineage (GTDB taxonomy): Bacteria > Actinomycetota > Actinomycetes > Actinomycetales > Dermatophilaceae > Kytococcus > Kytococcus sedentarius_A. Next base: position 2,259,047 of record NZ_CP169391.1, on the reverse strand, counting down.
GAGGGCAAGTCCACGATCTCGTCGAACCTGGCCTACCTGTTGGCCGAGGGTGGCGAGCGCGTGATCCTGGTGGACGCCGACCTGCGCCGCCCCGCCGTGGCCGGCATCTTCGACATCGACTCCTCGGTGGGGCTCACCCAGGTGCTGGCCGGCTCCGCCGACCTGGCCGATGCGGTGCAGCCCACCGAGCACCCCAACCTGATGGTGCTGCCCGCCGGCACGATCCCCCCCAACCCCTCGGAGCTGCTTGGCTCGCAGCGCATGCGGGACCTGATCTCGACCCTCACGCAGACGCACCGCGTGATCCTCGATGCGCCCCCGCTGCTGCCGGTGACCGATGCCGCCCTGCTGACCACCAGCACGGACGGCGCGGTGCTGGTGGTGGCTGCGAACGACACCCGCAAGGAGCACGTGGAGCGCGCCGCCGCGAACCTGCGGAACGTGAACGCCCGCCTGCTGGGTGCGGTCATCAACCGCGCCTCGGTGAGCCGCCTGAACCGCATCCTCTACGGCGAGGGTTACGGCTACGGCTCCTACGGGTACGGCTACGGCAGCAGCTATGGCAACGACGCCGGCGGCAAGAAGAAGCGCCGCAAGCGCCGCAAGAAGTGAGCCTGCCCCGCCCTCGCGGCGGGACGGCATGACGAAGGGCCTCGGGATTCCCGAGGCCCTTCGTCATGCCCTGCGGAAGCCGCCGACCAAGCGGTTGCGCAGATGCGGGTCCGTCAGCCGTTGGCCTTGGCGTAGGCCTCCTCGAGATCGGCCGACAGGCGGCCGCGCTCACTGACCTTCCACCCGTTCTCGCGACCCCACTCACGGATGGCCGCGATCTCGCGCTTCCGGGCTGCACCGGTGGCGGGAGCCTGACGGCGGGCGGCAGGCTTGCGCCCCGTGGCCTTGCGCGCCGCGCCCACCCACGGCGCGAAGTCGTCACGCAGCTTGGCCGCGTTGTCGGCGTTCAGGTCGATCTCGTAGGCCACACCGTCCACGGAGAAGGACACGGTCTCCACGGCCTCACCGCCATCAAGATCGTCCTCGAGGATGACCACCTGTCGCTGCACCATGTTGATCCCTTCATCGTCCATCTCGCCCCCCTTCTCTCCAGGGGGTCATCCCCCTATTCGACACCACCATCCCCCGTTGTTGCAAAACGCGGGTGATTACCTGCTGATTGAGCCGGTTCTGCGGAAAATCCTCGACGCGGATGGCGTCGTACGACGAATTCCTCAGCCCACCGGGTCCTCATCCGGGTGCTTCAGCCCATCCTGCTCAGCTTCCCACTGGGCCACTGCAGCACGCTCGCGACGGTCGCCCTCCACGATGTGCTTCATCATCACCACGAAGAGCCACAGGATTCCCACGGTGGGCAGGAGGGCCGCCACGTAGGGCCATGCCGATGCAAGAAAATCGTTCATCATGCCTCCGGCTTGGTGTGGGGGAACAGGATGGTCTCGCGAATACCCACCCCGGTGAACAGCATGACCATGCGGTCCAGACCGAACCCCATTCCACCCATGGGCGGGGCGCCGTACTCGAGTGCCCGCAGGAAGTCCTCGTCCAGCTGCATCGCCTCGGGGTCGCCCGCCGCTGCCGCAAGGGACTGCTCGGTGAGCACCTCTCGCTGCACCACCGGGTCGATGAGCTCGGAGAAGGCCGTGGACCGCTCCACCCCTCCGATGATCAGGTCCCAGGCCTCGATGAGGCCGGGCTTGCTGCGGTGCGGGCGTGCCAGCGGCTGGGCCGAGGGCGGGTAGTCGCACAGGAAGGTCGGCTGCACGAGCGTGGGTTCCACCAGCTCGGAGAGCAGTTCCAGGACGATCTTCTCCGCCCCCCAGGACGGGTCGAGCTCCACCTCGTGGCGGGCTGCGAGATCGCGGAGCGTGGCCTCATCGGTCTCGGGGGTCACCTCTGTGCCGACCGCCTCGGAGACACCCTGGTACACCGGGAGCCAGCGCCACTCACCGTCGAGGTCGATGTCGCCCGCGGGGGTGGGCAGCACGCGCGACTCCAGCAGGCCGGCCTTGATGAGGGCGTCGGCAACCGCCAGGTACATCTCCTGCATGAGCTCGGCCATGGTGGTCTGGTCGCCCCACGCCTCGTAGGCCTCGAGCATGGTGAACTCGGGGCTGTGGGTCGAGTCGACACCCTCGTTGCGGAAGATGCGGCCGATCTCGAAGACCTTCTCGACCCCGCCGACGACGGCCTTCTTGAGGTTGAGCTCCAGCGCGATGCGCAGGGTCATGTCCTGGCTGAAGGCGTTCAGGTGGGTGGTGAACGGGCGCGCCAGGGCCCCACCGTGGATCAGCTGCAGCACGGGCGTCTCGATCTCCACGTAGCCGCGCTCCTCGAGGAAGCGTCGGACGGTGGAGGTGATGAGGGAACGCGTGAGCACCATGCGCCGGGCCTCGTCACGGACGATGAGGTCCGCGTACCGCTGGCGGACACGCTGCTCCTCCGACAGGTCCTTGTGCAGGGTGGGGAGAGGGCGCAGGGCCTTGCTGGCCAGCTGCCAGTCCGTCGCCATCACGGACAGCTCGCCACGGCGGCTGCAGATCACGCGACCCGTCACCGAGACGATGTCGCCCAGGTCGATGAGGGACTTCCACTGGTCCAGGGCCTCCTGCCCCACCTCGGCCAGGGACAGCATGGCCTGGAGGCGCTCCCCACTGCCGGCCTGCAGGGTGGCGAAGCAGAGCTTGCCGGTGTTGCGGGAGAACACCACCCGGCCGGTCACCGAGACGACGTCCTGCGTCTCCTCCCCCGTCTCCAGGTGGCCCCACTGCTCACGCACCTCCTCCAGGGAGTGCGTGCGGGGCACCTCGACCGGGTAGGCCTGGCCCCCCGCATCGAGCAGCGCGGCGCGCTTCTCCCGGCGGATCCGCATCTGCTCGGGCAGCTCGTCGGCAGCCACGGGCTTCTCGGCGGCGCCGTCGAGCGTCGTCGAGGGGGTCTGCGGGGCGGTGGGATCAGAAGTCACACGGCCATTTTACGGGTCATGCGCGGTGCCGACGCTCGTGGGCGAGCAACCACTCCTTGGTCTCCACACTTCCCGCATAACCGTGCGCAGCACCGCTCGCGCTGACCACCCGGTGGCAGGGCACGATGACCGACAGCGGGTTGCGGGAGTTCGCGGCCCCCACGGCCCGGACAGCGGTGGGGCGACCGATGGCGGCGGCCACCTGCCCATAGGTTCGCGTCTCACCGGCAGGGATCAGCCGCAACTGCTCCCAGACGGCCTGCTGGAACTCCGTACCCCCGGAGCGGGTGGGCACGGAGAACTCCGTCCGCTCACCGGCGAAGTACTCCTGCAGCTGCGTGGCCACCTGGGCGAAGGCCTCAGGGGCGCAGGGGCCGAAGGTGGACCGGTCGGGCGCGGGCTTGTGGTCCGGCCAGTAGAGGCCCTCGAGCACCTGACCGTCACCCACCAGGGTCACCTGGCCCACGGGCGTGTCGAGGACCCGGTGGCAGCGTCCGGACGGCGTGGTGGTGCCGGAGGGCGGGCTGGCAGATGGGTTGGGGTCGGTCATGGCCTGTCTCCTTCGTCGCCGGCGGCCGGGACGACAGCATCGTCCTGGTCCGGTGGCAGGTGGTTGATCGGGTGGTCGTGCAGGGACCACAGATACTGGACGGCATAGGCCCGCCAGGGGCGCCAGCGCTCCGCAGCTGTGGACGAGCGCCCGGTGAGCGGACCCGCATCGAGCGACTCAGCGGCGCGGCGCACGCCGAGGTCCGTGGCGGGGAAGGCGTCGGGGTCACCCAGGCAGCGCAGGGCCACCATCTCGGTGGTCCACGGCCCGATGCCGGACAACCGCCCCAGGGCCTCCCGCGCGGCCGCTCGGTCGGCCCCCGGTGAGAGGTCCAGCTGACCGGTGCTCACCGCATCGGACAGGGCCAGGACGGCACGCACCCGGGCGCGGGGCATGGCCAGATGAGGTGACTCCGCGAGGGAGCGCGTGCAGCGGGCGGCGATGGTCTCGGGGCGGGCGAAGGTGTGCGTGAGGCCCAGCGGGGCCGCCAGCGGAGCCAGGGCGAGCGGCAGGGGGGTGCCGGTCTCCTGCACGAGGCGCGCGGTCACCGTCCGGGCCCCGGCGGTGGACACCTGCTGTCCCACGACCACCCGCACCGCCTGCTCGGGGCCGTCGACGCACCCCGGGACGCGGCGCCCCGGAGAGGTGGCCACCAGCGGGCCGAGGTGGGGGTCGCCGCCGAGGGCCTCCGCGACGGCCACCGGGTCGGCGTCGAGGTCGAGCCAGTGGCGCACCCGCGCCACGGCGGCCGTGAGGTCAGCAGGATCGAGGAGGGTCAGCATCACATCGACATGGGATGCGGTGGGGTCCGGCGGGCGGGCCGAGACGAGACCCGGCGCTCCCGGCAGGTCGAGCGTGCGGTGCAGCGCCCCCTCGCGCCAGGCCTCCACGCCGGGCACGGCGGTGGCAGCGAGGTGGCCGAAGAGCTGCTGGGGCTCGAGGGGGCGGCGGAAGGCGAGGCGCAGCGGGAGGGTGACGGGGGCGGCCGGCTGGTCGGGGGTGGTGGCGCCGGCGCCGCGACGACGGGCCCGGAGGTCCCGTGGGGCGGTGGCGTAGGTCTGCTGCAGCACGGCGTTGAAACTGCGGACCGAGCCGAACCCGGCGGCGAAGGCGACCTGCGCCAGGGGAAGGTCCGTGGTCTCGAGGAGCACCCGGGCCGTGTGGGCGCGTTGGGCGCGGGCCAGGGCCAGGGGGCTGGCCCCCGCCTCCGCCAGGAGGAGGCGCTCCACCTGGCGGCGCGAGTAGCCGACCGCCCGTGCGAGGCCCTCGACGCCCTCGCGGTCCACCAGACCGTCACGGATGAGGCGGACCGCGCGCCCCGCCACATCCGTGCGGAGGTCCCACTGCGCCGAGCCGGGGCTCGCGTCCGGCCGGCAGCGCTTGCAGGCCCGGAAGCCGGCTGCCTGCGCAGCGGCTGCCGTGGGGTGGAAGCTCATGTTCTGGGGCTGCGGCGTGCGTGCCGGGCAGCTGGGGCGGCAGTAGATGCCGGTGGTGTGCACGGCGGTGACGAACTCGCCGTCGAAGCGCGCATCGCGGCTGGCGACGATGCGGCAACAGGCGGCGTGATCGGTGTTCACGGCACCAGCATGCCCCGCCACCAGGAAGCGCGCTGGCAGGAATGCGACATGGCAGCGGGGTCGCCCCGGATGGGTGCGGTGGTGCGGCCGGGCACGGCGGTGCGGGTCAGTCGGCGGCGCCGTCCCCCTGGGTCTCCACACCGAGCTCCCGCAGCAGCTCCCGCGCCGCCGGGGGCGTCTCGATGCGGGCCGCCACCGCGTGGCGAGCCGCTGCCCGCTCCAGGGCCAGGAGCACCTCGGCCAGGGGGTCGTCGGAGTCCACTGCGGCACGCTGGGACCGCCACCGCCGGGCATCCCATCGGCTGACCGGCCCCGAGGGCGAGGTCCCGGTGGGCGCCTCCCCACTGCCCAACGCGGCCTCCAGTGAGACGCGCAGCAGGGGCCCCGCCACCGCATCGGGATCACCCACCCCACCGGCGGCAAGGGCCCGACGCACGGTGGTCACCAGGGCAGCCACCCCCTCGGTCGCCGCAGTGACGGCCGCGTCGTGGCGCGGCAGGTCCACTGCCTCCAGACGCATCGGGGTGGCTCCCAGCTCCAGGACGAGCGACTGCGCCACCGCATCCACCTCCACCGGGCAGAGGTGGCAGACCACGGAGTCGGCCAGGCGCTCGACGTCCTGCCGCTCCCCGCTGAAGACCATGGCCGGCTGGAGCGACACCCCCACCACGGGCACGCCGGCCGCGAGGACCGGAGCGAAGAGCTCGACACCCACGCCCGGAACGGTGTGCACCAGCAACTGGCCCTGCCGCCAGACGTTGGCGGCGGTGAGGCCGGCCACGAGTCCCTCGGCGTCCTGGCCGGGTGTTGCGAGCAGCACTAGGTCGGACTTGGGCGGCACCTCCTCGGGGGCGCTGCGGACGCTGCGAGGCAGCAGCGCGGCGGCGCGCTCGGCCCCTTGGTCGCCCACCGAATGGGCCACCACGCGGTGCCCGGAGCGCTCCCACGCCGCCCCCAGCACCGCACCCACGCGCCCGGCACCGATGATGCCGATGCGGAGCCGTGGCGCGAGGGGGGTGGTGTCGCTGCGCATGGCGGAACCCTACGTGGCGGCGCCTGCTGGGCGGTGGCCGATGGGGTGGCGGTCCGGCCGGGGGCCTGCCGGCCCGGTGGCTGGGCTGACCTGTGGTCCCTGCCGGTGGCTATTGGTCGGTGTAGTCGTGGGGTTGGGTGGTGTGGGTCTGGCCGAGGAGGGTGGTCCAGTGGACGGTGCCGTCGTCGGTGATGGTGGCGTGCCAGCCGCGTGTGGTCTTACGGGTGTGGCCGCGGCGGGAGAGGCACTGCAGGTTCCCCGGGGTGGTGGGCCCGCCCTCGTCGAAGGGGATCACGTGGTCGAGCTCGCACTGCTGGGCGCTGACCCCGGAGCCGGGGTCGCGGGCGATGCCGTCCCGGGCGCGGACGAACCGGGCCACCGACGCCGTCGGCCGATACGTGTACGGCGAGACACTCACCGCGTGGCCGGTGGTCGGGTCGGCGACCAGGCGCTGCCACACCGACCCCTCCCGGGTCGCCACGGCACGGACATGCTCGGGGTCGAGGTACCCGAACCCGGGCATCCACCCCAACGCCGCACCCCGCAACCCCCGGTGGGCACCCCCGTCACCGGGGGCGGCGTCGTCTGCCGGGGCACCCCTGTCACCGGGGGTGTCCAACGCATCTGTTGTCTGAGTGTTCGGTGGTCGCTGGCCGGGCGGTTCATCACCCGGAGGACGGCCGCCCGGTGGGCTAGCGCTGCCCGGTGGGCCGCTACTGGGCGGACTGGTGCCACCCGGTGGGCCGGTAGTGGGCACACTGGTCCCGTTGATCGTGGTGTCAGCGTTTTCGAGCAGGACATCCAGCCCCACGACGACCGTCACACGTGCCGGGGGCAGGACCGGGTCGCCCACCTGGGGCACGGGAAACCAGTCATCCGAGACGGTCCCGCAGGACGTGCACACCGGCGGTGCTGGCGGCTCAGGAGACCCGGGTTCGGGCGCCACCGGGACCGGGGGCCGTGTGCCTACACCGGTGGGCGTTTCCGCTCCTGTCTGTGCCTCGATCTGAGGCTTGTCGTTGGTCGTGCCCTCGGGCGTCTGCGTTTGCGGCGGCGCTGCCGCCTGGGGCTCATCCACGGCCGGGGTGGGCAGCGAGGGCCGGGTGAACGCGCCACCGGGCGCGCTGTCGCTGGGCGTGCTGCCGGGCTTGGTCGTGGGGCTCGTGTGCTGGGGGTTGGTGCAGGTGCTGGGGAGCTGGCCGACCAGGAGCAGGTCGAGGTGGATGTCCGAGCGCAGCTGGGACAGGGTCCGCTGATCACCGGCTGCCTTCGCGCGGCGGGCCGCAGCATCCAACCGGCCCCACGCGGCAGCCACCCTGGTCGCCTCACCCACCACGGTCAGCGACCCGGTCCCGTCATCACCAGGATGGGTCCACGACCCGCGCCCCTGGATCGCCTGGGCCATCCGCTCCCGGGCCGCCTGCCGGTCAGCCGCCTCGACCTTGCGGATCCTGCGGCGCAACAACTCCCGGAACGACGCAGAAGACCGCGGCGACCCATCAGCCGCCCTGGTGAGGACGGCCAGGCCGATCGCGACCGCATCATCGGCCTGCAAGTGCCTGGTGTCAGCGAACCAGGTCAACACCCGCGACAACGACGCCCGCCCCTCCACCAAGGCTTCCCGCCCACACACGACCCGCTCAGGATCGGAGGCGACCAGGCCCACCAGGTGCCCGATCCGGGCCGGTGCCTCACCGGTGGCCGCGACGACCTCCTCAGTCACGATCACCGGCGCATCACACGGACGCAGGATCCCCGGCTCACCCTCATCCACACGCTGCTGCAAATGAGCCACCGTGTTCGAGTACACCTTCCCCACGGCATCCATGAGGGCCACATCCGCCGTGCGCGCGGACTCCACCGCCGACACCGCGTCACCCAGGGCCGATTCGGCACGCTCCCACGCACCCTCCGCACGACCACCACACGCCGTGCCAGCGGACTTGGCCGGCCCGCGGGCTCGCTGCCCACCCGCACGGGACAGGGGCCCTTGCCCCGTGTCGAACGACTCCTGCCGCATGCCCCCACCCCCTCAGATGGTCACCACGTATTCAACTCGGATTCAACATACTGTCCGACACCCCGTCGAACTGATGTCCCCACACTAAACGGGACCACCGACAACCTCCCCCCACCACCCCAAACCCTGTGGACAACCGGGGAACTCGGCCCCGACCACCGCCGACGTGTCCCCACCGCCCCACCCCACCGCACCACGTGTGCAACGCTCAGGGGGTGATCACCTGGGACTGGCAGACGCCCCACGACGGGGTCCGGCGTACGGAGCTCGAGACGCCGGTGGAGCCGTCGGTCCTCATGGAGGCAGTCGACGCCGAACTGGCCGCCGGCGCCCGCCGGGTGGAGGTGCTCCTGGACCCCTCGCGCCGCGACCTGCGCCGGCTCACCATGCGCGCCGGGTTGCGCACCGAGGGCACGCTGCGCGCCTTCGTCGGCGACTCCCCGCACGGCGACCGCCTGCTCACCTCCCGCCTCGCCACCGACCCACCGCGACTCTCCCGCGAGGGCCGACTGGGCGTCCTGGACAGCGCACTGCCGGTCAAGCGGGTGATCGCACAAGGGGTCATCACCGATGGCCGGGGGCACGTGTTGCTGTGCGAGCTGACCTACAAGGCCGAGTGGGACCTGCCCGGCGGGGTGGTCGACCCCGGTGAGGGGCCACTGCAGACGGTGGCGCGCGAGGTGCAGGAGGAGCTCGGCGTCAGCCTCAGCCCGCAGAGGCTGCTCAGCGTGAACTGGCTGCCGCCCTATCGGGGCTGGTCCGACGCCCTGCTGTGCGTGTTCGACCTCGGCGAGCACCCCGACCTCCTGGAGCGGACCACCCTGCAGCCCTCGGAGATCGCCGCCCTGCACTGGTGCACCCCCGAGGAGGTCGCGGAGCACGCCGCGCCGTACGTGGCGCGCCACCTGGCGCAGGTGTGGGACGGGACCGCCACGCGGCGCTCCACCGGCTACCTGTCCGGCGGCGAGCCCGAGCTCCCCTGAGATCCCGGTGGCGATGGGGTGACTCACCCCATCGGACGACTCACCCCATCGAACACATTGCCCCGCCCCTCCCCGATGGGGTGACTCACCCCTCGCGGAGCCGCTCCCGGTAGCGGGCAGCGGCCTCGCGGTTGCCACAGGTGGTGCCGCAGAAGCGACGCGACCGATTGCGCGTGAGGTCCACGAGCACCCCATCGCACCCCTGCGCGCCACACACGGCCAGCCGGTCCCACTCGTCGGCGCGGAGCACGTCCGCCATCGCCATCACCGCCTCCACGGCCATGCGCGCGGCGAGGGCGGCGTCCGGCGGCGCGGCGTGGAAGTGCCACCCGTAGTCGTGGTGGCGGACCAGCTGGGGCAGGGCGTCGTGTTCCCGCAGCAGGTCGTTGACCAACCCGACCGCCTCGGTGGAGCCGATGTGCCAGAAGGTCCGCAAGCGGTCACGCAGGGCGTGCACCTCCGCGAGCTCCTCGGCGGTGCCGTCGAACCGGCCGGTCCACTGCCACTCCTCCTCGAAGTCGCGCAGGGCCTCGGGGTCCGGCAGACCCTCCTCGGCATGCGGACCCGGGGAGGTGTTGACCAGGGCACTCGCGGCCATCAGGGCCACGTCGGTGTCATGAGTGAAAGCCATGTTGACCCGTGACCCTAACGCACCGTAGTGTCACGCGCACATTCGTCATCAGGGTCTACAAAACCTGACACCCATGACGCTGAATCTCCGACCACCCGAGGAGGGATCCCCCGTGGCGACCACGACCACCAACGCTGTCTCCCCCACCATGGGGGCGCTCCGCCGCACCCGCACGCGGTTCGCCCGCCGGGGCCTGTCCACCACCCCCGGGAGCGGAGGTGGCCTGGTGCTGGCGCTCCTGTCCGCCATGGCCTTCGGGCTCTCCGGCCCGCTGGGCAAGCCCCTCATGGATGCCGGGTGGTCACCCGCCGCCGTCACCATCGGGCGCGTGCTCTTCGGCGCCCTGCTGCTCACCCCGGCCACGCTCGTGCTCCTGCGGGGCAAGTGGGGCCTGGTGATGCAGCAGAAGTGGCCCATCCTCGCCTTCGGCGTCCTGGCCGTGGCGGGTGCGCAGTTCTGCTACTTCCAGGCGGTCACCCGCATCCCTGCCGCCGTCGCACTGCTGCTGGAGTACATGGGCGTGGTGCTGGTGGTCCTGATCGTGTGGGCTCGCACCGGGCGTCCGCCGGCACCGCTCACTCTGGCCGGCATGGCCGTCGCGGTGGGCGGCCTGGTGCTGGTGCTCGACCTCGAGAGCACCGGCCTGGACCCCCTCGGCGTCCTGTGGGCCCTGGCCGCAGCGGTCGGGCTGGCCACCTACTTCATCGCCGGCAGCTCGGTGCACAAGGACGTGCCCGGGGTGGCCGTGGCGGGGCTCGGCATGCTCGTGGGCGGCGTGACCCTGCTGACCGCCGGCGCCCTGGGTCTGCTCTCGCTGTCGACCTCCACCGCACCGTCCGCCATCGGGTCGCTGGCGATCCCCTGGTGGGTGGGCCTGGCACTCATGGGCCTGCTCACCGCGGGTGTCGCCTACGGCACGGGCACGATGGCGACGCGCCGCCTGGGCGCCACCGTCGCGTCCTTCGTGGGGCTCACCGAGGTGCTCTTCACCGCACTGTTCGGCTGGCTCCTGCTGGAGCAGCACCTCGGACCCGTGCAGCTGCTGGGCGGAGCCGTGGTGCTGGGCGGCATCGTCCTGGTGCGCCTGCAGGAGGCCCGGGAGCTGCGCGCGGCCGTCCGGCGCGCGGAGCGCGAGGCCGCGACCACCGGGGCCACACCGGCGCGCAGGGGTCGGAACACGCAGGGCGCGCCGGAGGCCCGGGAGTCCGAGCCCGCGCCCACCGCCTGAGGGCGGCGTCGGGGGCCGGGCCGGGGAACTCCCGCTCAGGCCCGCTCGTCGCGGGTGCGCCCGAGCGCCGGCGTCGACCGCCCCGGGGAGGGCTGCCGGCGGGGCCCTCCACCCTCATCGTCCCCCTCCTCGGGCGGCACCCGGCACAGCCACTGACTGACCTGACCGGACACCGCCAACAGGCCGAAGGTGCCCACCTGGATGCCGGTGCGCACCACGTCCTCGCGCACGCTGGGCACGTCGGCATTGGGCAGCGCGGCCACGAACAGGCCGGAGAAGGCACCGGCCAGCACCGCGCCGGCCCAGGCGGCTGCGATGGCAGCCACCACGATGACGCGCGCCGTCTGCGGCGAGGGGGCGCGATGCCGGATGCGCTCCTCCCGCGCGCTGACACCCCGCCCCCGTGCCCGGGAGGTCCGCCACACCCACAGCGCCGCCCCCAGCAGGGTCAGGCTGAAGACCACATCGAGAACCATGCCCAGCACCGCCCGCACCGGCACCGCATTGCCCTGGCCGAGCCACCAGCTGGACGCGGCCCAGCCGACCACCCCGGCCACGAGGAGGGCGAGCGCGAGCTGCCCGGGGCGCGTGCCCGGGCCGCCGGAGCGGGGGTCCTGCCCGTCGGGGTACCGCGCACCGGGACCGCCGGCCGGTGCGTCCTGACCATCGCCGGCGTCCGGGAGCTGCTGGTCGCGGCTCATGCTCGTCCTCCTGTCGTCAACGGCGGCCAGGGCGGTCCCGGACGCAGGCCCCCCTGATCCAGCTCGGCCGCCCGTTGAGCGACCGGACGCCCGTCCAGCACTGCAGCGGGGTCCACGGCCGCCCACGGGGACAGCACGAACGCCCGCTCGGTGGCCCGTGGGTGCGGCAGGTGCAGACCGGCCGGCGGGTCACCCACCGCACCCTCCCCCTCGGGGGAGCACCGCACCTCGGTGCCCGCGCGCGGGTCGCCGTGCTGGATGAGGTCGAGATCCAGGGTGCGCGCACCCCATCGGACCTCCCGCGTGCGCCCGTGCCGGGCCTCGATGCGGTGGAGCGCCGCCAACAGCTCGGGTGCGGTCAGCGTGGTCTCCACCAGCGCCACGGCGTTGAGGTAGACCGGCTGCTCCACGCCACCCACCGGGTCGCTCTGGACCAACGGCGAGAGGCCCACCAGATCCACTCCGGGCTGGCCGCCCAGCTCACCCACGGCGGCGGCGAGGGTGCCGGCGGCGTCACCCAGGTTGGCACCCAGGGCCACCACGGCGGGCACCCGGCGCTCACGCACCGCGGTGACGGACACGTCGGTGAAGGGCACCGTGATGGGCGCCCCGGGCTTGTGCACGGTGACCTCCAGGCGGGGGCAGGCGCTGCCCCCGGGGAGGCGCTCCACCGCATCGAGGAGGCGCTCGGCGAGGGTCTCCAGCAGGTCCACGGGCTCGCCGGTGAGCACCTCCACGAGCGCCTCGGCCGCCTCGCCATAGTGCAGGGTGGCGGTGATCTCGTCATCGCCCCCAGCACCCACCGGCAGCTGGGCCACGAGGTCCACCACGAAGTCCTGGCCGTCGCGGCGCTCGTGCTCGAACACCCCGTGGTGCCCGCGGGCACGGACACCCTCCAGCCGGATCACGGGTCCGGGAGTCTGGATCACCACGTCAGACACTCCCGCCCGCCGCCCGCCGGGCATGGCGGAGCACCCCCAGCGCGTCGACGGTGCCCTGCACGTCGTGCACCCGCACCGACCAGGCCCCCGCCTGCGCACTCAGCAGGGACGTGGTGGCCGTGGCCACGTCCCGCTCACCCGCCGGCACCGGGTCGCCCTCTCCCGCGACCGCTTGACGCACCTGCCCCAGGAAGCCCTTCCGCGAGACGCCGATGAGGGAGGCGCACCCCAGCTCCCTCGCGCCGGCCACGAAGCGGTCGATCTCCCCCATCAGCACCCAGTTGTGCGCGGCGGTCTTCGCGAAGCCGAACCCGGGGTCCAGCACCACCTGCTCCACCGCCACCCCTGCGGTCACGGCACGGTCGAGCTGCTCGCCCAGCTCGGCCAGCACCTCCCCGGCGACGTCGTCGTAGTGCGCCGGGCCGTACATGTCCTGCGAGTGGCCGCGCCAGTGCATCAGCACGTAGGGCGCCCCCGCATCGGCCACCACGCCGAACATGTCCGGGTCGGCCAGGCCGCCGGAGACATCGTTGATGAGGGTGGCGCCGGCCTCCAGGGTCGCGGCGGCCACGCGTGCGCGGGTGGTGTCCACCGAGACGCACCACCCGGCCCCGGCGAGGTCCCGGACCACGGGAAGCACGCGCCGCAGCTCCTCCTCCTCGGGTACCCGGTCGCTGCCCGGACGGGTGGACTCACCCCCCACGTCCAGGATCTGCGCGCCAGCGTCCACCAGGTGCTCCGCGTGCGCCCGGGCTGCTCCCGCATCGGCCCACCGCCCGCCGTCGCTGAACGAGTCGGGGGTGACGTTGACGATCCCCATCACCAGCGGCAGGCCGTCGGGGTCGGTCGGGAGCCCCCGGGCACTGGGGCCAGGGGAGGACTGCGTCTGGGTGCCGACCATGCCCCGACTCTATGCACTGGCCCAGGCCCGGGCCGCAGGCACGAACTCCCACCACCCCCGGCCGAACTCCAGGGGAGACATTGCTCACATTGTTAGCATCACGCGTCCGCCGCCGGCGGGCCCCGCCACCCTCCGGTTCCACCGGACCGACAGATTCGAGCCCCGCAGATGACGACTCGGGCCCCTCACGCCCCGCAGGTGAATGCACCCCTCGACGCCCTGCTCGGCCCCGCCATGGCACCCCTCTCCCAGGCTGTGCGCCAGAGCCTGGAAGGACGTGGCCTGACCTTCGAGGGGGAGAGCTTCCGCTTCTCCGCCTACCCCACCCTCGTCGACACGGAGGTGGGTGAGCAGCTGGCGGCCGACTCCGTACGGATCGTCTCGATCCTCGAGCGCTGCGCCGCCCGCTTCAGCGAGCGCCTGCTCGACGGCGGTGACCTCGGCCCGATGGCCCCCTACTTCGGCGCTCTGTCGCACTGGTTCGGGGCCATGGCCACCGAGCACCGGCACCTCCCCCACATCAATCTGCTGCGCTTCGACACGATCGTCACCCCCACCGGCGCCCGCCTGCTGGAGAACAACTCCGCCTGCCCGGGCGGGGTCATCCACTGCGGCATGCTGCAGCGCGCCTGGCGGGAGGCGATCGTGGCCCAGTACGGCCTGGAGTTCCCCCGGCCCTCGGGGGTACTCGAGCCCGAGTACTTCCTGCGGACCGTCGACCGCATGATGAGCCGCGCGGGGCGTTCCGGCGTGCTGGCCGTCCTCCACGACCGGGGGGCCCACCAGAACGAGGTGCCCACCCTGCTGCGGGTCTTCCAGGAGATGGATCCCACCCACCTCACCCACATCACCGGCGTGGTCAGCGCCGACATCCGCGAGATCGAGTGCCCCGACCCCTCGACGCCCCCGACCCTGGACGGCACACCCATCGGGCTCATGTACTGCAAGCTGCCCCCGATGCAGCTCGACCCCACCGATCCCGGCCTCCGCCCGTGGCTCAACGCCGTCGAGGGTCCGCACTGCGATCTGTTGAACAGCCTGGTCTCCATGTACGTCATCGAGTCCAAGTCGTCCCTCGCCGCCATCCAGGACCCGGCAGTCCAGGAGCTCATCGGACTGACGCAGGACGAGGTCGCCCTGGTGCAGAACTACTACCCCCGGACGGTGATGATGGACGGCGGCCAGCCCCCGGAGGGGCTCCCCCTGCCCCTCGTGGCCAAGCCGACCAACCTGACCCGTGGCGAGGGAGTGCACCTCCTGGGCACGGAGGAGGAGCTCACCGACTTCCTCACCGCGACCTCCACCTCCGACGGGCTGTGGATCTGGCAGGAGCAGGTACCCCCACCCCGTCGCACCGTCCCGGACGAGGACGGTGGCCAGCGCGACGAGTACTTCGGTGTGGACGCCTTCGTCATCCACGGGGAGTTCGCGGGACTCGTGGGGCGCTCCCACAGCGACCCGGTGTTCAACGTCGGCAACGGAGGCCGTGAGAACGTGGTGCTCCTGGAGAGGGACGTGCCGTGGAACTGAGTGTGCAGGCCCAGGAGAGGGTCATCCGGGAGTTCCTGCCGCAGGCCGGCAGGATCTCGCTGCTGTCGACCCTGCAGCCCCTCGACACCGAGGCCCTCGCGGGCGCGGAACGGGCCGTGGAGCAGATCATGGCCGCCCAGCGACGGATCCTGCGGAAGCTGCTGGACTCCCAGGGCACCGAGACGACGATGCGGTTGCTGGGCATCCCCGACTACGTCGCCCAGCGCGCCGCCATCCTGGAGGACGTCGAGGCCGAGATCCCCCTGCTGCGCATGGACCTGCTGCCCACCCCCGAGGGGCGCCTGTGGCTCTGCGAGCTCAATGCCGGCTCCTCCGTGGGCGGTGGTGAGGCCTTCGAGATCCTGCGCCTCTCCGGCGGTCTGCCCGAAGGCACACCCGGGCCCTACGAGCTCCTGGCCCGCCTCGTCCGCGAGCACCCCGCGGGTCCCTTCGAGCGGGTGCTCCTGGCGGACTTCGCCAAGTGGAGCGACTACGGCGTGTTCGACCTCGCGACCCTCACGACGGTCCTGCGGGCCGAGACCGGGCTGCCGGTGGAGTCCGTGGACGAGGACTCGGCGCTCGAGGTCACGGCCGGTGACGTGGTCTACCGGATCTTCGTGGCCCAGGACGTACCGGACGACCCCGACTACGTCGACACCCTCTACGCCCGGGCGGGTCACGTCATCAGCGACTTCTCCGGCGAGATCCTGGGCTCCAAGGCCTGGCTCGGGCTCCTGCAGGACCCCGCGCACGCCGACACCGTGGGTCCCGAGGTCCTCGAACTGGTGCGCCAGTACGTCCCGGCCACCGAGGTCGTGGACGACACCGTCCTGGCGGACCTGCGCACGGGCGAGGACCGTGAATGGTTCGTCAAGCGCGCCACGGACTTCGCCGGGCAGGGCGTGGTGGACCTGCGACAGGACCCCCTTCCCCAGGACATGGCTGCGTGGGACCAGGGCCTGGACACCTGGATCCGGCAGCGCCCCGTCGAGGTCGCCACGGCCCGCTTCCGTCAGCTGGATCACTCCGAGAGCTTCGAGGCGGCCTACGTGCTCGGTGACTTCCGCATCGGCGACGGCTGGAGCGGCTGCCTGGTGAGGTGCAGCGCCTCGTCCAGCGTGGTGAACGCGGCCACCGGGGCACTGGTCGGGTGGAGCGAGCCCCATGCCCGGTAGCCCCCTGGTCGGGCGCCACCTCCCCCTGCTCGTCACGGAGTTCCTGCTCCGACTGACCGGATTCGCCGCCTACACCGTGCTCATCGCCGCGGTGTACGAACAGTCGCGCACCCCTGCGGCGATCGGCTACCTGGGAGTGGCCATCGCCCTGCCCGCACTGGCTGTGGCCCTGTGGATCGGACGCCTGGTCAAGCGGTACAGCTCGCGCTCACTGCTCGTGACGGTCACCGCGGTGCGCGTGCTGACCTTCCTCGTGCTCGCCGCCTCGTGGACCACCCTGCCCACCCTCATCGCGCTCGCGGCGGTGAACAGCCTGGGCCACCAGCTCACCATGGCACTGAAGATGACCCTCGATGCGGGGACCATCACCGCCGAGGAGCGGGGCGAGTACCTCGGCACCAAGGGCATGGTGATCAGCACCACGGTGGTGCTGGGCCCCGCCGTGGGTGGGCTCGCGTTCGCGGCCCTGGGCGCCTCCGGGTCCTTCCTGGCCCTGGGCACCCTCCTGGTCGCCGCCCTGGTGGTGATGCTCCGGATCACGGGCGCGCCCGCCGCTCCCCGGGAGGACGAGGACGACTCCGTCAGCGGCGCCAGCAGCTGGCGCCACCTGCGCGGCCACCGCCCCGTGTTCCACGCCGTGGTGCTCTACTGCCTCGTGGGGGTGATCCTGGAGTCCGAAGCGCCCCTGGTCTTCCCGTTCCTGGTGGAGCAGTTCGGCAGCGCCGTGAACGTGGGCGGGTACTTCCTGGCCGTCAGCGGCCTCGGCGGCATCCTCGGCGGGTGGGTCGCGCGCCGACGCTACGCCGACCTGTCCACGCAGACCGTCACCTGGCTGGTCCTGGCCGACGGCGTGTTGTTCGCCCTGTTCACCTGGTCCCCGTGGCTGCCCGTCTCGGCCGTGGCCTTCTTCGGCCTGGGCATCATGGGCGCCGTCACGCTCGTGATCGTGGAGGCCGCGGTCCAGGAGCACATCGACAGCGCGCACCAGCCCTTCGTCTTCAGTGTCATGCAGTTCAGCGCGGGCGCCGGTGGTGCGGCTCTCGGCGTGGTCGCGGCCGCCCTGGCGGCCCGCGTCGGCACCCAGCCCGTGTTCTTCGGCATGGCCGCCTCCGAGGTCGTGCTGGCCCTCGGCCTGGCGCTCATCGCCGCCACCCGCCCATCCCCCTCACCCCAGGAGGCCCGATGATGCTGCCCCACCACGTCGGCGACCGCGACGAGCGGCGCGCACAGGCGCGGATCCTGTTCACCTCCGGCGGCACCACCGGCCGCCCGGCGGTCACGGAGCTGGCCATGGACGAGATGCTCGTGAACTGCGCCTGGCACGGGCAGGGCTATCGCGCCGCCGGCATCGGCCCCGACGACACGGTCGCAGTCTGGGGGGTGCCGGGGCTGATGACCTCCGAGTTCACCGTCTACCTGGCGGCCCAGGAGACCGGGGCCCGAGTCCTGCCGATCGGCGTGGGCCTGGACGCCGAGGCCATCCTCACCATGCTCGACCAGTTCGAGGCCACGGTGCTGCTGGTCATGCCCAGCAACCTCCACCCGGTGGTGTCCCACTGCCTGGAGACGGGGCGCCGCCTGGACTCGGTCCGCCTCTGTGTGACCGGCGGTGAGCCCATGCTGCCGGCCGACGCGGACCGACTGCAGTCCGTGTGCACGCAGGAGCTCACCTTCCGGCAGGTCTTCCAGACCAGCGAGGTCGGCTCGGTGGGGTACCAGTGCGAAGCGTGCCCTCCGGGGACCTTCCACGTGCACGAGGGGTACCAGGAGGTGGAGATCGCCGAGCCGGACGACCAGGGCATCGGGAGCCTGCTGGTGACCAACCGGGCCCGCCGGCTGCACCCCGTGGTGCGCCAGGAGGTGGGCGACCGGGCCGCGTGGGTCCCCGGTCCCTGCCCCTGTGGGGACACCTCCGCCCGGTTCGCGCTCCACGGCCGTCTCGGCAAGCTCTTCCTGTTCGGGGCCGAGAAGGTGGACCAGTCGCGCTTCCCGCAGGTGCGCGATGAGCTGGGCCTCCCCGGCGACGACTTCACCGTCGTGCTGCGACGGTCCGCAGACGGGCGCGACGAGCTGCTGGTGCGCTCGACCACGCTCGCGCAGGACCAGGACGCCTGGGCCCGCGCCGTCCAGATCCTGCGGACGGTGCACCCGAAGATGGGCCACCTGCTGGACCACGGCGTGGTGGCCCCCCTGCGTGCGGAGCCGTTGGACGGCGCCACGCTGGGCAACAGCGGAAAGACGCGCTACTTCGAGAACGAGCGCGACTGACGCCCTTCAGCCGTGGCGCAGCAGGCTGAGGGCCTCGGCCCGGGTGGCCTGGTCGGTGAACTGCCCTCGCACCGCGGAGGTCACGGTGCGTGCGCCCGGCTTGCGCACTCCCCGCATGGTCATGCACAGGTGCTCGGCCTCCACCACCACGATGACCCCGCCGGGGCGGAGGTGGTCCACCAGGGCGTTGGCCACCTGGGTGGTGAGGCGCTCCTGGACCTGCGGACGCCGGGAGTACATCTCCACCAGGCGGGCGAGCTTCGACAGCCCCACCACCCGGCCGTCCTGCGGCGTGTAGCCCACGTGGGCGACCCCGTGGAAGGGCAGCAGGTGGTGCTCGCACAGGGAGTACATCTCGATGTCGCGCACCATCACCATCTCGTCGTGGTCGATGGCGAAGGTGGTGCCCAGGATCTCCGAGGGGTCCTGGCGCAGCCCGGCCGTGAGCTCCGCATACGAGCGGGCCACCCGGGCAGGGGTGTCCAGCAGGCCGTCACGGTCGGGGTCCTCACCCACGGCCAGGAGCAGCTCCCGGACCGCCGCCTCGGCACGCTTGTGGTCCATCAGGAGTCCCGCGAGCCCGCCGGCCCCCACCCGCTCGGGCTCGAGCCCGGCGACGGCGGCTGACCGTGGTCGTCGCCCGGGCCGGCGGTGCTGCCCGGGTCCCCGGCGCCGTGGCTCGGCGAGACCGGACGCTCGTCCACCGGCAGCTGGTCCAGCGGACCGGAGATGTCGCCCCGGGCCACCGCGGCCTTCTCCGCCTCGGTGAGGATGGGCGGCTGCTGCGAGACGGGGCGCCCCTCGCTGGAGAGCCAGGTGGCACGCACCGGACGCTTGCGGATGGGCGCGAAGATCTCGGCGAGCCGCTCGGCGTTCAGCGTCTCCTTCTCCAGGAGCTCCAGCACCAGGTTGTCCAGCAGCTCACGGTTCTCGTTCAGCGCGGCCCACGCCTCGTCGTGCGCGGCCTCGATGAGCTGGCGGACCTCCTCGTCCACCACGCTGGCCAGACGCTCGGAGTACTCGCGCCCGTGGCCCATGTCGCGGCCCATGAACGGCTCGCCACCGGAGTCGCCCAGCTTCACGGCACCGATCTTGTCGCTCATGCCGAACTGGGTGACCATCTTCCGCGCGATGTCGGTGGCCTTCTCGATGTCGTTCGAGGCGCCCGTCGAGGGGTCGTGGTAGATGATCTCCTCCGCCACGCGCCCGCCCAGGGCGTAGGCCAGCTGGTCGAGCAGCTCGTTGCGGGTGGTGGAGTACTTGTCGTCCAGCGGCATCACCATCGTGTAGCCCAGCGCACGGCCGCGCGGCAGGATGGTGATCTTGCTGACCGGAGCCGTGTGGTTCATGGCCGCGGCCACCAGGGCGTGACCACCCTCGTGGTACGCGGTGACCTTGCGCTCCTTCTCGTTCATCACACGGGTGCGCTTCTGCGGACCGGCCATCACGCGGTCGATCGCCTCGTCCAGCGCCCGGCTGTCGATGAGCTGCGCGTTGGAGCGCGCCGTCAGCAGGGCGGCCTCGTTGAGCACGTTCGCCAGGTCGGCACCGCTCATGCCCGGGGTACGGCGGGCGACGGCCAGCAGGTCCACGTCGGACGCCATCGGCTTGCCGCGGGCGTGCACCTTGAGGATGTCGTGGCGGCCCTTCATGTCCGGGGCCTCCACGGCGACCTGACGGTCGAAGCGGCCGGGACGCAGCAGGGCCGGGTCCAGCACGTCAGGCCGGTTGGTGGCGGCAATGAGGATGACGTTGGTCGCGCCGTCGAAGCCGTCCATCTCCACCAGCAGCTGGTTCAGGGTCTGCTCACGCTCGTCGTGACCCCCGCCCATGCCGGCGCCACGGTGACGGCCCACCGCATCGATCTCGTCCATGAAGATGATGGCGGGCGCGTTCGCCTTGGCCTGCTCGAACAGGTCGCGCACACGGGAGGCACCCACACCCACGAACATCTCCACGAAGTCCGAACCGGAGATGGAGTAGAAGGGCACCCCGGCCTCACCGGCCACGGCGCGGGCCAGCAGGGTCTTACCGGTTCCGGGCGGGCCGTAGAGCAGCACGCCCTTGGGCACCTTCGCACCCACCTGCTGGAACTTGGTGGGCTCGGTGAGGAACTCCTTGATCTCCTCGAGCTCCTCGACCACCTCGTCGGCACCGGCGACGTCGCTGAAGGTCACCTGCGGCATGTCCTTGTTGGCCAGCTTGGCCTTGGACTTGCCGAACTGCATGATCCGCGAGCCGCCACCCATCTGCGGCAGGATCAGCAGGAACAGGGCGATGAGCAGCAGGAAGGGCAGCAGCGTCATCAGCAGCCCGACGAACCAGTTGGTCTTCTCCGGGTCGTCCGTGAAGCCCTTCTCCGGCTTGTGCTCGTTCAGGGCCGCGACGACGTCCTCGCCGCGGGCGTCCACGTAGAAGGCCTGGATCTGACGGGCGTTCTCCACCCCGCTGCCGCTGTACTCCTGGCCCTCCTTGAGGGTCAGGTCCACGCGGTCGGGCGTCACCTTGGCCGACTCCACCTTGTCGGCCTCGATCTGCTCCAGCGCGGCCGAGGTGTCCACGCGCTCGAACCCGTCGTCGCCGCTGAGCCCGAACCAGATCAGAGCCGCACCGATGATCAGGAAGATCCAGAACATCGGCCTACGCCACATCTTCTTCATTGCCATCCTCGTGCGGGGAGCGACCCCGCGTCTCGTCCTGCCGACGTCCTGCTGACGCTCGATGCTCGCGCAACGCGCGAGGGCGCCCCAGTGTTCCACAGCCCCCTGCGCGAAGGCCGTCCGTCCGGGGCGGGGTCTCAGGCGCTCACTGGTACATGTGCGGGGCGAGCAGTCCGACGCACCTCAGGTTGCGGTACTGCTCGTCGTAGTCCAGGCCGTAACCCACCACGAAGTCGTTGGGGATGTCGAAGCCCACGTAGCGCGCACCGATGTCCACCTTCATGGCGTCCGGCTTGCGCAGCAGCGTGGCGACCTCCACGGAGGCGGCACCACGGGAGGCCAGGTTCTCCAGGATCCAGCTGAGCGTCAGCCCGGAGTCGATGACGTCCTCCACCACCAGCACGTGGCGGTCGGTGATGTCGGTGTCGAGGTCCTTGAGGATGCGCACCACGCCGCTGGACTTGGTGCCCGAGCCGTAGGAGCTGATCGCCATCCAGTCCATCGGCACGCTGTAGGGCATGGCCCGCATCAGGTCCGAGACCACCATGACCGCGCCCTTGAGCACGCCGACCATCAGCAGGTCCTTGCCCCGGTAGTCGATCGCGATCTGGTCGGCCATCTCCTGCAGGCCGGCGAGGATCTGCTCCTCGGTCAG
The DNA here is from genome assembly GCF_041937525.1 of Kytococcus sedentarius. Classification (GTDB taxonomy): domain Bacteria; phylum Actinomycetota; class Actinomycetes; order Actinomycetales; family Dermatophilaceae; genus Kytococcus; species Kytococcus sedentarius_A. The sequence goes on along the minus strand of NZ_CP169391.1, from coordinate 2,237,217 downwards.
CAGCACCTTCTCGAGGGCGTCCTCCATGTGCTCAGCGTCCACGCGGTCCTCCAACGGTGCGGGTGGGTGGGGTGTCGTCAGTCCTCCGCCGATGCGGGGGGAGCCCCATTCTTGCCGATGGGGCCGACCACCGGGTCGCCGCCCACCCCCCGCCACCGGGCCCACCGCCCGCCGCCGGGCAGGTCGACCGGCCCCTGGCCCCGCCAGTCGGTCACCAACCGGTCCAGTTCCCTCAGGTGCACGGAGGTGGGGTCCGGAGTGCCGGGCTCGGCGGCACGCCGCGCCAGGAGGCGCCACACACGGCGGCGCAACGCGTCCTCGATGGCGGCGAGCTCGGCCACCCGGACCGCCCCGTCCTGCTCCACCGCCAGCCCCTCGGCGCGGGCCGCGGCCAGCGCGTCCAGCAGGTCCGCGTCGGCCCGGGCGTGCTCAGCGGTCCGCGCGAGCGCCGGGGCCAGGTCCTCACCGAGCTCGGCCGACAGGTGCGCCAGCACCCGGCGCGCCCGCACCCGGGTGAAGCGGGGATCGTCGTTGTGCGGGTCGTGGTGCACCGGCAGCCCCAGGTCACGGCAGGCCCGGCGGGTCGTGGCCGCCGACACCGCCAGGAAGGGGCGCACCAGGTCACCCCGCCGGGGGGCCATGCCCGCCAGCGAGCGCGTCCCGGCCCCGCGCAGCAGCCCCAGCAACACCTGCTCGGCCTGGTCGTCGCGGGTGTGGGCGAGCCAGGTCTCGGTGCCCACGCCCCCTGTGGGTCCCCCGGCCAGCGCTGTCGCCCAGCGCTCCAGCGCGGCGTGGCGGGCGCGGCGTGCCTCCGCCTCGGGCCCCTCCCCGGTGCGGGTCACCTCGACCCGCTCCGACCACACCTGCTCGATGCCGAGGGCCCGGCAGCGCGCGACCGCACCGGCGGCCACCTGCTCGCTCCCGGCCTGGAGCCCGTGGTCCACGACGCCCGCCGCCACGACGGGGGCGGCGCCACCGCGGCACAGGCGCTCGGCCTCGAAGGCGACCGCGGCCACCATCGCCACCGAGTCCGCGCCCCCACTGCAGGCGAGCAGCACCGCGCGGCCGGCGCTCACCGCATCGGACAGGGGCCCGCGCACCGCGCGGCGGACCTCGGCGACGGCGGCCGGTGGCCCGGGCACGGTCACCGCCCCCGCCCGGGACGACGGGGGCGGTGGGGGCCGGTCAGGCGCTGGGGTTGCACTCGCACTGGTGCAGCGCCGCCACCACGGCGTCGTGGGCCTTGCGGGCGATCATCGGCTGCGTCGCGCGCTCGAAGTCGTCGCTGCTGATCACGAAGGTGAGCAGGCGCCCGTCCTGGGTGACGGTGGTGCCCGCCATGCCGCTGGCCATCGGAAGGGTGCCGGTCTTGCCGCGCACGAACCCGCGGGCCTCCTCGCGGCCGTCGCCGTAGAAGCGCGGCTGCAGCGTGCCGTAGAGACCGGCCATGGACAGGTTCGCCAGGATGCGGTGGTACTCGGGGTCCTCACCGGAGGCGCCCTGCTGCAGTATCTCGCCCAGCACCTGTGCCGGGATCTCGTTCTTGCTCGTCAGCCCGGCGGCGTCGAACTGCTTGTGCCCGGCGTTGTCGATGCCGCGGGCCTTGGTCTGCTCCACCACCCACTGGCCGACGTCCGACGGGGCCGAGTTCTTCACCTCGATGCCCCCCGTGCCCAGCGCCGCCTGGCGGGTGATGGTCTCCACCCGGGCGTTGTCGCTGACCTGGAGGGCGTGGATGAGCTGGTCGCGCACCGGGGCGGACCGCACGACCCCGAGCTGCTCGCCCTCGGACTTCCCCTTGGTGCGCGGGACGGACTTCTGCACCGGCACACCCTCCTCGTGGAGCAGGCCCGCGAAGGTGCCGGCGGCGCTGATGGCCGGGTCCACCGGGGTCGGGTGCAGGTGGCGGGCGCGGTCGTCGAAGAGCTGCAGCATGGTGACCTTGCCGGTCCACCCCTCGTTCAGCGCCACCTGGGACCAGTCGTCGGAGTACATCGGCCCGGCCTGCGAGTCGTCCAAGGCCACCCGGAACTCCTCCGGCAGGTCCTCACCGGCCTCCCGCTTGGCCTCGATGGCGGCCGCCACCTGCTTGGCGAGGTCCTTCAGGCCGGCGCGGCCGGACACGGACAGCGGGTCACCCATGCCGCGGGAGAGCATCGTGTCGCCGCCGGCCACGATGACGATGTTGTTGCCCTCGTCCAGCAGCACCTTGGTCTCCAGGCGCTGGTTGAGGTCCCACCCGGACTGCACCACGGCGGCGCTGGAGATCAGCTTGGTCATGGAGGCCAGGTGGTTGGGGCGCTCGGCGTTCTGCTGCAGCAGCACCTCGCCGGTGGCCGCGTCGCGGATGTCCAGTGCGAGGAAGCCCAGGGTCTCGTCGTCCAGGGTGTCGCCCAGGGCCTTCTTCACGGCCTCCTGGGCCGGGGCCTGGTCGGAGTGCTCCAGGTGGCCCAGCAGGTGCTCGCGCTCCGGCAGGTCGTCGGTGATCTTCTTGGCCTCTTCGGCATCCGTGGGCCCGTCCACCACCTTGGTGCCCGCACCGGGGGGCAGCTGGCGGTGCAGAACGGCCGGCGGCTCCTCCGGCGCGGTCTGCGGCGCCGAGGGCGGCGCGCCGGCCACGTCACCCAGCAGGTCCACCGACTCCTGCTCACCCTCGCCGTCGGCTGCCTCCTGCGGCGCCGGGGCGTTGGTGAGCACGCCGGGCACCTTGTCGTAGATGTCGGCCGTGACGTAGGCGCCCAGCAGGGCGACCACGGTCGTGGAGGCGATCAGGGTGTTGCGAACGGAGGACTTCACCGGGCACCTTTCGGACACACGCGCGGAATGCGACAGACTGACCCCAGCCTAGACGCCCACTGAAGGAGGCCCCGTGGAGTTCGACATGACGGTCGAGATCCCTGCCGGGAACCGCAACAAGTACGAGATCGACCACGAGACCGGCCGCATCCGCCTGGACCGGCTGCTGTTCACCGCCATGCGGTACCCCGCCGACTACGGCTACATCGAGGACACCCTCGGTGAGGACGGCGACCCGCTGGACGCCCTGGTGCTGCTGGACGAGCCCACCTTCCCCGGCTGCATCGTCCGGGTGCGCCCGGTGGGTGTGTTCCACATGGTCGACGACGCCGGTGGCGACGACAAGGTGCTGTGCGTGGCCGCGGGCGACCCGCGCCGTGACTACATCAAGGACTCGTCGGACATCTCCCAGTTCACGCTGGACGAGATCCGCCACTTCTTCGAGGTGTACAAGGCTCTGGAGCCGGGCAAGTACGTCGAGGAGGGCTCGCACTGGGGTGACCGTGAGGCCGCCGAGAAGATCATCACCGAGGCCTGGGACCGCGCCAAGGCCGAGGGTGTGACCACGGCCCGCTGGCCGCTGCCCGGCCACGACGCCGACGACACCGAGCGTTCCATCGACCGGTCCGAGGGGTCCGGCGAGGAGGACTCGCAGGCCGACAAGCCGGAGCGCTGAGCCGACCCACCGCGTACGGAGGGCGGGTGTGACCGATGAGGTCGCGCCCGCCCTCCGTCGTGCTCACCAGGGGTGCCGGGGGTCGAAGTCGGGCTCAGTCTCCGGGGTACGCACCTCCCACCCGAACACGACCCCCGTTCCCCCAAGGGGATGCTTCCACGCCTCGAACGACGCCTCGGCCCTCGGCCCACGCACGAGTCCACGAAGCGTCAGGATGGCATCCGCAAACTCAATCAGCGGGCGGTTTCGCAACGGGCCCTCCGCATCGATGGTCTTCCGGAGGTTGGAGATCGCCCCCAACGCACCAACATCCCCTTCATGCCGCCTTGCAGCCTCGTCGAGAGTCGATGCGTCATAGTCGAATCCGTACACCAGAACCGCGCATCGATCCGTGGGGTGGGCCCGCTGCAGGCGCAGCGCATCATGCAGGACGCCCCTGTCCTTCAGGTAGGGGGACAGAACCTTCCCAACCGCGTAGTCATTGACTTTCCCGTTGTCTCCACAGAACTGGAGGCGCTTCACCTCCACACCCCATCGATCCTCAGAATCGGCCCGGCTCAACACGTGGTCCACTCGGATGTTGGTCTCTCCGTGGCAGGCCACATCGACCTCGTGGGTCGTACCTGGAGCCCACGAGGCCTCTGCCTTCGAGACGGCATGGAGGACCCGCGCCTCGGAAAGAGCCTTCACCCCGAGGCGGTAAGGGAGCCCCGTGCGCCTGTTCACCCCTGGGTCGATGTCACATTCGTCCACTTCAGCGAGGGCCGCAGCGTAGGAAGTGACGATCTCGTGCAGGTTCATCGACCCGACATTACGCACCCGCTCGCGCACCGTCGACGCTATCAGGTTATCGTAACTTCGTACTATTCAGCATTGACATGGAGTTAGAGCTGGTGTACTCTATGGCTATGGACGCGCCCACATTCACCTTCGTCGACCTGTTCGCTGGCATCGGCGGGTTCCACGCGGCGATGAAGGCGCTGGGCGGCGAGTGTGTCTACGCGGTCGAGATCGACCCCCAGGCCGCCAGCGTCTACGAGGCCAACTGGGGCCACTCGGCGCTCGGCGACATCACTCAGGACGCCGACGCTGACCTCGGCCTGATGAAGGTGCCGCCACACGACGTGCTCTGCGCCGGCTTCCCCTGCCAGCCGTTCTCCAAATCGGGAGCCCAGAAGGGCATGAACGAGGCGCGGGGCACCCTGTTCTTCAACATCGCTTCCATCATCCGCGCCCACCACCCAAAGGTGGTCCTCCTCGAGAACGTCCGTAACCTCATCGGCCCCCGCCATGCCCACGAGTGGGAGGTCATCATCGACACCCTGCGAGACGAGGGCTACCACGTCTCCGAGGAAGCGGCGGTCTTCTCACCCCACCTTCTACCCCCCTCCATGGGAGGAATGCCGCAGGTCCGCGAGCGAGTCTTCATCACGGCGACCCATGCGCCGTCGACCGTGGAGGAGGACATCCGCCTGGGTACGCCCGCCCCGGTCGCCCGCATGACCGACCGATTCCCGGTGGACGGCCTGGACGGAGAGCCCTTCGATCCCAAGCACGACTGGGACCTCGAGGACCTGCTCGACGACACGCACAACGTGCCGGGCTGCAACCTGACCGACTCCGAGCGCCTGTGGATCGACGCGTGGGACGACTTCGTTCTTCGCATGCGCACCGAGATGCAGGGGCAGCGCCTCCCAGGACACCCGATCTGGGCTGACTCGTGGCTCGACTTCCCGGAGATGCGGAAGATCAACTGGGGCGCCCGGAGCATCACCATCCCGTCGTACGTGACGCGCCCCGACATCGATCCAGCCCTGCCGGCGTGGAAGCAGAGCCACCTGCGCCGCAACTACGACATGCTCGAGAACCACTTCCGGACGATCATCCCGTGGGCACAGGAGTGGGGCATCTACTCGGAGGCCTTCCCCCCGTCGCGCCGCAAGCTCGAGTGGCAGGCCCAGGACACCCCTTGCCTGTGGGACACGGTGATGCATATGCGGCCCTCCGGCATCCGCGCCAAGAGGCCCACCTACCTACCCGCACTCGTGGCGATCACGCAGACCTCGATCATCGGCCCTCGGGAACGGAGGCTGTCCCCCCGCGAGGCCGCCCGCCTCCAGGGCCTACCTGACACATTCGTCTTCCCCCGACAGCCGAATGCCGCCACCTACCGGCAACTCGGCAACGGCGTGAGCGTGGGAGCCGTATGGCACGTCTTCAGGTCGCACGTGGCCCGCGATCGTGATCTCCTCATGCAATCCGAAGAGGGACGCGCCATCGTGTCCGCAGCGGAGCGCGCCCCGCTCCGCCCGAACGAGATCCTCGATGGACACGTGCCCGCGGACTGGGAGCTGCGCTTGGAGATCAGCGCCTGACAGCTAGCCTCTCGACATGGACAACCGGGATTTCCGACCGGCATCCACCGTCGATGAGGCGCTGGGCAGGATCTTTGGGCTGACAGGGCGCGAGCCCGTCAGATCCCGAGGGGAGAAGCGAGCTCTCGTGGCCCTGCGCGACGCCCTGGGGCTGGACGTGGACATTGCACGCACGAACGCGGGCCTCGGCGCCGAGATGGCGGAGGCACTCGGGCAGGAGTGGGACCCGGGAGTCCACACCGACCTGACGCGAGTGACGCTCGAGGGCCTCAACATCCTTCTCCTGGGAGCCGCACACGCCAAGCAGATCGGCTCCCTGCAGGAGGTGGAGGACTCTCGGCCACCGAATCTCGAGGGCCCGGAGTGGAGGAACTTCCAACCGGCCCGCACCAAGATCGAGGCCGTGACGCGCATCGCCGCACTCACGAATGCCCCACCAGAGACCTTGGGCCCCGGCTCCAAGGAGCGGAAGTCCGTCCTGCAGAACCTCGCGCGGAATCTCCCCCTCGACGTTGACGTCTCGCTCACCAAGACCCAGCTCGGCGCCGCCATCGCAGCCGAGCTCAACGTTCCTTGGACCGACTTGTGCGCGTCCACGGGCGAGACCATCTCGCTCATGGGGCTGAACACGATCCTTGCGGGGGTCGAGCGCCGACTTTCCCTTCTCGGCACGACGGCCGCTGGCACCTTCCAAACAGCCCAATTGGAAGCCGAGGCGCTGGTGTCCGCCCTGCGGTCCGGACTTGACCAGCACTGGGACGGCAGGGAGTCCGTGGAGTGGTTGGCCGCGAACGAGCTCCGGGGCGCCCACGACAACGAATGGCAGGGCTTCTACGGGGAGGAGCGCTCCCGAATCGAACTGTCCCGTGCCTTCACCCCGCCTGTAGAGCCTCGGCGCGTGCGCTATGGCAACACCGTCTTCGACTACTCACTGGCACGTGTCTGGGACATCAAGGTGCACACAGAGGTCAAGCGGCTGCCCGACGGACCCAGACCCGCCGGGAACGCCATGCTCCTCAACGACGAGCGGGCCGTACGGCAGTGTGTCGCGGAGCAAGGGCTCGGATTCCTCGTGCTCAACGGTGAAGCCACGATGGACCATGACGGCTCCTTCGTGGCTTGGCATCGGGAGTACAAGGACCGGCGGACCGGCCGCACGCCGGCCCGCCGGAACCCGAACGGCCGCAGTCGGCCCCGGAAGTCCGCCTTCACGCTCAGCACCGTCGAAGCGTTCTGGGTGGCGAACTCCAGCGCACTCGAAGCAGCCATCGCCAGTGGAGCGCTGGCCATCAGCAAGATCGGTCGCCAAGCTCCCCGAGGGGACGCCATCAGCGGCGCACCACGCGAGCCCAAGATCTCCATGTCGGTCCCTCGCGCACGACGGGACATCCTGGCCGCGCGGCAGGGCTGGCCCGATGCCGTATGAACCCTGGGCATCATCCCCGGCTGCCCGACGGACCATGCAGGGCAACAGGCGCCGTGACACGCAGCCAGAGATGGGAGTCCGCCGACTGTTGCACCGCGCGGGCTATCGCTATCGAGTCGACGTCAGGCCCCTCCCGGAGCTCAATCGGCGGGCCGACATCGTCTTCCGCCCTCACAAGGTCGCGGTCTTCATGGATGGCTGCTACTGGCACGGCTGCCCCGACCACGGAACTCGCCCCCGGACGAACGCGTCCTACTGGGGATCGAAGATCGAGGGCAACATGGCTCGAGACCGCGACACTGACGAGCGGCTGACAGAGGCCGGATGGACGGTGCTGCGCTACTGGGAGCACCAGGACGCGCATGAGGTCGCGGCCCAGGTCATGGAAGCCCTGAAGGAGGCTCGCCGTGCGCAGTGAGGACGAGAGGACGGATCGACCATGAAGCGCCGCAATAAGCCGCCCGAAGGTCTCACAGGTCGACAGTTGCGCCTGGCTGCTCTGAAGCAGTTCCACTGGCGGGCCGGCATCCGACACCAGATCGTTGACCCGGACACAGACGGTCTTCTCACGGCGGCTCTGGCGTTCCGTGTCTACGGCTGGCCGATCATGGGCTTCTACAACGCCGAGACACTGTGGCTCGACAGTCAGGCAAAAACACCGTTGGACATGGAGAGCGTCGCCTGGGTGGACCTGGATATGACGTGGCCCGGGGCGCGCAGCATCGGTCAGCACGTCACCACGGCACCGGAGAGCCACCAGGGCGTCGACCTTGCCTTCGCGGTCAACCCCAGCCAGCTCCGGGGTGTGACCCAGGGACCCGGGTACTACTGGAAGTACCCCTTCGGGAGCTTCCAATGGCTGTGGTGGATCACCAACCTCTCCAAGGGCGAGGCCCGGTTGGACACCGCCATCGGCAGGGGCATGGCGTGGCTGGCGGACGGTGGCCCACGCTCCTACGACGACTACTCCGACAACCTCGACCACTGGCGGTCGACCGTCCTGCCGGGCTCCCTCCTGGACAACCTCGACCCCACAACGCGGATGAGCGATGCTGCGGCGGCCTCGAGCTATCTCGCAGACGCTTCGGGCGTGGACTTCGGATGGAAGAACGACCAGTGGCGCATGCCGGCACCGCGAGGCGGAGCCGCCGGCGGCAGCCCCGCGCTCCTCTCGGAGGAGATCACGGCGATTCTCACCGCGATCACCGGCTTCTACGGGTGGCCCACCCCACGGCTGCCGGACGCGTTCAAGGCATACCGCGGCCACTGGCAGAGCGCCAGGGAGCGAGTCTCCTTCCAGTTCCCCGAGACCAGGGTGATCGTCTCGATGGCCGCCACCCGTTCTGGTGAGACGTGCTGGACCGCTCCTGGCCGTGATGCAGCCTCGGAGCCCGGAGGACTGCCCCCGCTCACGGAGGCCCTCGGTGGAGCCTGAAGGGCCCTAAGTCAGGTGCTGGCTATGTGCGATCCGGCACCAGCACCCGCGCCGCACGGCGCCGGACGGTGACGCGGACGGGCAGGTGGGCGAGCTCCTCCCCATCGGCCCGGACGGGCGCGGGCCGGGCGGCGCCCACCTGCTCGACGACCACCTCCCGCCCCGTGCGGACGGTGACTCCCCGCATCCGCACGTGGGCGCCGGTGAACAGCCCCAGCAGCACCTGCACCAGGCGTAGGCGGGACATGTCCTCGGCCACCACCACGTCGAGCTGGCCGTCGTCGATGCTGCCCGCCGGCGCCACGTTCTTGCCGCCCCCGAACCAGCCCGAGTTGCTCACGGAGCAGAACCACGCACGGTGCTCGGTGGCCACCCCGTCCACCGTGACCCGCAGCGCCAGCGGCCGACAGACCAGCAACGCCTGCACCGCACCCCACACGTAGGCCAGGGTGCCGGGCACCCGGGTGCGGTTGGCGGCCTCGCTCGCCACCGCATCGAGCCCGATGGACAGCACCCCCGCAAAGGGGCGGCCGGCCACGTCACCCAGGTCGATGCGGCGCTCCCGCATCCCACCCAGCCGCCCGGCCACCTGCGCCGCCGACCCCCGGACGCCCAGCGCACGACACAGGTCGTTGCCGCGCCCACCCGGCAACGGCACCACGGGCACCCCGGAGTGCAGGGCGCCCGCCAGGGCGTGGCCGAGGGTGCCGTCGCCGCCCAGCACGGCCACCGGGTGCGTCGACCCCGCCACGATGCGGCGCACGTGCCCCAGGGACGTGGACCGGTGGGTCTCCACCACGAACCCCGCATCCTCCAGGGCGGCCACCACCGCCGGCTGGAGCACCAGAGCACGCCCACCCCCGGAGGAGGGGTTCACGATGAGGGTGAGCCGACGCATGGGCCGAGCGTGCCATGCCCGGGCACGACGAAGGCCCCCACCGGAGTGAGGGCCTTCGAGATGCTGGAGCCGCCTATCGGAATCGAACCGATGACCTGCTCATTACGAGTGAGCCGCTCTGGCCGACTGAGCTAAGGCGGCATGCACCAGCACGCGGTGATGCGAGCGCCGATCTTACGCCAGGCCGGCCAGCAGCGCCAAATGCCGGGAGCCTCAGGCAGAGAGAGCAGGCGCCAGGGTCACCGCGGCGAACGGGGTGATGTCCACCTCCACCAGCCCGTGGGTCACGTACGGGTCGGCCGCCAGGTGGGCCTCCAGCTCGTCCCGCGCACCACGGGCGATGATGACGCCGCCCGTGCGCGGGTCCTGCGGACCGGCAGCCACGATGAGGCCCCGCTCCACCGCCACCCGCAGGTGCGCACGGTGGTCATCGCGCACCGCATCCACCTCCTCCAGCGGGGCGGTGTAGGTCAGGCGCACCACGAAGAAGGTGGGGGCGTCGGTGGGCGTGGCCATGGGGTCTCCTTCGTGGGGCGTGGTCAGTCGCAGCGGGCCGCGTCGCCCTCGGGCACGGCCCCGGTCAGCAGGTAGTCGTCCACGGCGGTGTCGATGCACTCGTTGCCCCGCCGGTAGGCCGTGTGGCCGTCCCCATCGAGGGTCAGCAGGTGCCCGTTCTCCAACGACTCGGCGGCCGCCTCCGCCCACTCCAGCGGCGTGGCCGGGTCGCGGGTGGTGCCGATCACCAGGATGGGCTCACTCCCCTTGGCCACGGCCTCGAACGGCTCGGCGGGCTCCACCGGCCACTCCTCACACAGCGAGACCTCCCCGAGCAGGAACTCGCCCCACAGCGGCGCCTCCTCCTCGAAGGCCGCCACGATCTCCTCCTCCGAGCGCCCCTGCGAGTCACCCACCCGGTCGTTGCAGGTGTAGGTGTTGAAGGCCTCCATGAGGTTGCTGGCGTACTCCCCGCCGGAGGTCCGGTCGGCGTAGGAGTTGGCCAACGCCATGAGCCCACGCCCCTGTCCCTCATCGGCCATGCGGAGGGCCTGCGTGAGCGCCGGCCAGCTGTCCTCGCTGTACATGGCGGCCGCCAGCCCGTAGGTGGCCCACCCGACGGTCAGGCGATCCACGTGCGGGTCGCCCTGGACCGGCGGCGGGTCCTGATCGATGCGCGACATCAGCTCCCGCAGCCCCTCACCCGCCGCCTCGGTCGAGTCGCCCAGGGGACAGTCGCCCTCGTCCACACACCACTGCAGGTAGGCGTTCGTGGCCCGCTCGAAGCCCCGCGCCTGCCCCAGCCCGATGTCCAGGGAGTCCAGGTTCGTGGGCAGCACACCGTCCAGCACGAAGGCGCCCACCCGCTCCGGGAAGCGCTCCGCGTAGGTGGCTCCCAGCTGCGTGCCGTAGCTCAGCCCCAGGAAGTTCAGCCGCGAATCACCCAGGGCCGCCCGCAGCACGTCCATGTCCGCCGCGGAGGCCTCGGTGGTGATGTGCCCCAACCGGTCACCCAGCTCGCGCTCGCAGCCGGCCACGAAGTCCTGCGTGGTCCGGTCCACCGCCTGCTGCTCGGCCTGGTCGTCCGGGGTGGTGTCCAGCCCCAGGAAGGTGTCCAGGGTGCGATCGTCCACACAGTCCACCGGCTCGGAACGCGCCACCCCGCGCGGGTCGAAACCCACCACGTCGTAGACCCGGCGCACGTCCTTGCCCACGATGGCGTCCGCGGCCTGCGCGTAGGCGATGCCACTGGACCCGGGCCCGCCGGGGTTCACCACCAGCGACCCGATGCGGTGGTCCCGGTCCTTCGCCGGCACCCGCAACAGCGCCAGCTCCATGGTCTCGCCCTCGGGCTGCTCGTGGTCCACCGGCACCGTCAACGTGGCGCACTCGCCCCCCTTGCAGTCACTCCAGTCCAGCTCCTGGGAGTGGAAGCGCTCCATCCCCTCGGCCGGGGCCGGCAGGGACTCCTCGGGGGCGGGCTCGCGCAGGTCGTCCGGCAGGCCGCCGGTGCACCCGGTCAGCCCCACCACCGCGGCCAGGACCAGGGCTCCCAGGACCCTGCTGGTGCGCTGCCTCATCGACGTCCCTCCCGGGCGCCGGCGCGCCCCGCATCACCCTGCAGATCGCCCAGGGTCACCAGCATCGCCTCCAGCGCCAGCAGGGGCGTCACGTTCTCCGCGATGCGGGTGCGCGCCCGGTCGATCTCCTCCAGGCAACACAACAGGTTGTCCGCCGACGTGGTGCGCGCCAGCTGGTCCAGCTCCTGGGCGTTCTGCGGGTTCACCAGTTCGATCTGCCCGGCGCCCACCGCCAGCAGCAGGGCGTCGCGGTAGATCGAGGCCAGGTCCACCAGCGTGCGGTCGATGACGTCACGCACCCGCCGCGTCGCGCGCGCCTTCTGCTCCTTGGCCAGCTGGTTGAGCTGCGAGCGGATGGCCGGCGGCTGGGTGCGTGCGGTGGGGTCCGCGCCGTTCACCCGCAGCAGCTCCTCCCGTTCGGCGACGTCCTTCTGCTCGGACTCGGCCTTCGCCTCGGAGGTGGCCACCTCGTACAGCGTCGCCGCCTGCCGCAGTGCCGCACCCAGCCCCGTGAGCTCGGTGGGGATGCGGGTGACCCGGTGGCGCCGGGCGCGCGCGTCCTCATCGCGCGCCAACCACCGCGCCACCCCGATGTGGGACTGCGCCGCCCGGGCCGCGTAGGCGGCCATCGCCGCATCGACGCCCTGGGACTCCAACAGGGCAGCCACGGCCTCCACGGGAGGGGTGCGCAGCGACAGGTGGCGGGAGCGTGACCGCAGGGTGACGATGACGTCCTGCGGCGAGGGCGCGCACAGCATCCACAGGGTGCGGGGGCTGGGCTCCTCCAGGGCCTTCAGGAGCGCATCGGCGGCCTGCTCGGTGAGGCGGTCGGCGTCCTCGATCACGATGATGCGCCACGCCCCCACCGACGGGTGGTGGGCGGCGGTCATGGCCAGCTCGCGGGCGTTGCGCACGGAGATGGACAACCCCTCGGTGTTCACCACCTCCACGTCGGCGTGCGTACCGTCCAACGCGGTGCGACACTCCCGGCACTCACCACACCCACCCCGGGGGCACTGCAGGGCCGCGGCGAAGGCACGCGCCGCCGTGGAGCGTCCGGACCCGGGGGGCCCGGTGAACAGGTAGGCGTGCGTCAGGCGGCGCGGATCGGCCACGGCCCGGGCCAGGCCCTCCGCCAGCTCCTCCTGCCCCACCAGGGCACTCCACACCCCCTCAGGCACGTCGCCCCCCGGCGGCGTCGAGCAGCCCGTCGACGGCGCGGGCCACCTCGGCGCCCAGCTCCTCGGCCGGGCGCGCGGCGTCGAGCACCAGGTAGCGGGTCGGGTCGGCGGCCGCCAGGGCGAGGAAGTGCTCCCGCACACGCTCGTGGAAGGCCGCCGGCTCAGCCTCCAGCCGGTCGTGCTCCTGGCCGCGGCGCCGCCGTCCCGTGCCCGGGTCGACGTCCAGCAGCACCGTCAGGTCAGGCACCAGGCCCTCCGTGGCCCAGCGTGAGATCGAGGCGACCTCCCCCGCATCGAGATCACGCCCGGCCCCCTGGTAGGCCACCGAGGAGTCGACGTAGCGGTCGCTCACCACCACGGCACCCCGGCCCAGCGCGGGCCGCACCAGGGACTCCACGTGATGGGCCCGGTCGGCCGCGAAGAGCAACGCCTCGGCCCGCGGGGCCACGTGGTCGCCGTGCAGCAGGAGCTGGCGGATCCGCAGACCCAGGTCGGTGCCGCCCGGCTCCCGGGTGACCACGACCTCTGCCGAGGGGTGCCGGGCCGCCAGGTGCTCCACCAGCAGCCCGATCTGCGTGGACTTGCCGGCACCGTCGCCCCCCTCCAGGGCGATGAACAGGCCAGGACCCCCTGCCGTCACGAGGGGTCGGCTCCCGTCACCGGGCGGCCCAGGTCGTCGCCGGGGCGCAGGCGCTCCATCATGCGGGCGGTGAGCCGGTCCAGCGCCGCCAGCTCCTCGCTCGACATGCCGTCGAAGAACACGGCGCGCACGTCACGCACGTGCCCGGGCGCAGCGGCCTCCAGGGCGGCGCGCCCCGCCTCCGTGAGGCGGATGTCCGCGCCCCGCGCGTCCTCGGAGGCCGTGGCGCGGGCCACCAGGCCGCGCTTCTCCATGCGGCTGACGTGGTGGCTCAGGCGGCTGCGCTCCCAGCCCACCCGCCGCGCCAGCTCCGAGACGCGCAGGCAGTCGCACTCCGCATCGGAGAGCATCACCATGACCTCGTAGTCGGAGATGGACAGGTCCGCGTGCTCCTGGAGGGAACGGTTCAGGTACGCCTGCAGGTCCGTGCGCAGGGTCACCCACCGACGCCACACCACCTGCTCGGTGTCACTCAGCCACCGGCTGTCCCCCATCGATCCCTCGGTCTGCATGGGGGCGACTCTATCCGGGGGCACTGACAGCTCCCTCCACGCTGTGGACCAGCCGTCCGGTGTCCACATCCACCCACGGACGGGCAGCGCGGGGAACCCGCTGCTGGCTAGCGTGAGGCCATCACCCGACCACCGGGTCCCCATCGAGCCCCCAGGAGGAACCATGGCTCTGCACGGCAAGCTCTTCGACCAGTTCGAGGAGATCAGCGGCTCCGACCAGTTCATGCTGCAGAACAAGAAGCTGCTGAAGATCCAGATGCAGTACGGCCCGGTGTGGGCGCGCTCCGGCTCGATGGTGGCCTACCAGGGCGACATCCGCTTCAAGAACAAGGGCTCCGGCGGCCTGGGCAAGATGTTCAAGTCCGCCGTCACTGGTGAGGGCGTCGACATGATGGAGGCCGAGGGCAGCGGTGAGCTGTTCGTGGCCGACAAGGCCGCCGACGTGCAGGTGCTCTACATGGAGAACGACGAGCTCAGCATCAACGGGCAGAACGTGCTGGCCTTCTCGCACTCCATCGACTGGGACATCCACCGCATCCAGGCCCGCGGCGCCGCGATGACCGGCGGGCTCTACAACGTGTCCCTGCGCGGCACCGGGTACGTCGCGGTGACCACCAAGGGTGAGCCCGTGGCGCTGGACGTCTCCGGCGGCAACACCTTCGTGGACCCGCAGGCCGCCGTCCTGTGGACCGCGGGCACCCGCATGGACGTGCGCGTGGACACCGGCGGCATCGGCTCGCTGGTGCGCGGTGGCACCGGTGAGACCTTCCAGATGGCCTTCTCCGGCCGCGGCCACGTCGTGGTGCAGCCGGCCGAGAACGTCGCGCACGCCGGGTCGAGCTCCGGCGGTGGCGGCGGGGGTGGCCTGGGCGACCTCTTCAACTGACCCTCCCCACCTGAGCAGGGCCCCGGATGGCATGGCCACCCGGGGCCCTGCCCTACCCTCTACCGCTTCAGCTCCAGCCCCAGGAGGCAGCATGGACGTCCACCCGGTGGACCTGGCCATCATCGCGGCCTACTTCGTCGCGATGATCGGCATCGGCATCTACTCGGTGCGCATGGCGCGCAGCCGCGAGGACTACCTGGTGGCCGGACGACGCCTGAAGCTGCCCCTGTACTTCGGCTGCATCGCCGCCCTGGCCGTCGGCGGAGCGGTCACCGTCGGCGGCACGCAGAAGGGCTACGAGACGGGCGTCGCGGGCCTGTGGGTCGGCGGATCGCTGGGCATGGGCCTGGTGGTGCTGGGCATGCTCGTCTCGTCCAAGCTCAACCGCCTGCGCGCCCTGTCCATCAACGAGGTCATCGAGCGCAACTACGGCACCACCGCACGGGTCTTCGGCGCCCTCCTCACCATCATCTACACCGTCGCGCTGACCGTGGTGCAGGTGGTGGCCATGGGCTCCATCGCCGCCGGCCTGTTCGACATGGACAAGACCTGGGCCATGGTGATGTCCGGTGCCGTGGTGGTGTTCTACACCTTCCTGGGCGGCATGTGGTCGGTGACGCTGACCGACCTGGTGCAGTTCATCATCAAGACCCTCGGCGTCATGGTGCTGGTGCCGGTCTTCGTGCTCACCGACGACCGCATCGGTGGCTGGGACGGCCTGTGGTCCGCGGTGCCGGAGAGCCACACGGACTTCTTCGCGTACGGCTTCGACGGCAGCCTGTACTGGGTGCTCCTGTACGTGCCGGGACTGGTGATCGGCCAGGACGTGTGGCAGCGCGTGTTCACCGCCAAGGACTCCACCACCGCCCGCACCGGCACCATCGCAGCCGGCCTCTACTCGATGCTGTACGCCTTCGGTGGCGTGATGCTGGGCCTGGCGGTGCTCGCCGTGGGCATCCAGCTGGACGACCCCGCGCTGGCCTTCGAGACCGGCGTGGCCGAGTTCGTTCCCACCGGTGCCGCCGGCCTGCTGCTGGCCGCAGCCCTGGCGGCCTCGATGTCGGTGGCCTCCGGCACCATCCTCGCCTGCTCCACAGTGGTCTACAACGACCTGTACCTGCGCTTCGTCAGGGGTGTCCGGGACGCCGAGCTGGAGGGTGAGGACATCACGCTGGGGGTCCGCGTGGAGGACGATGCACCCGTCGCCGGCACCCGCGAGGTGTGGGTGAACCGTTGCATCGCGCTGGTCATCGGCGTGCTCATCGTGGGCCTCTCGGTCATGATCGACGACATCTTCAAGGCGCTCGACCTCGCCTACGGTTTCCTCTCCGGTGCCGTGTTCATCCCGGTGATCGCGAGCTTCCTGCTCCAGCGCGTCAGCCCGCGCGCCGGCCTGGTCACGCTGGGGGTCTCGGCCCTCGTCGTGGCCGGCACGATGGCCTACGGCGAGTCGACCGGCCAGGCGGAGTACGCCATCGGGGGCAACTGGCCCATCACCTTCGGCATCGGAGTCGGGTTCGTGGTCTACACGCTCATCCACCTGACCGACCGCCACAAGGTGGTGCCGAACACCCGCATCGAGGACGGTGCGGCCGACCTGCCCGCCGCTGACCCCGCCCCGGTCCGATGACGGACGCGCGCCCCGGCCTGCACCGCCCCTTCGCACGGCGGGAGACGGAGTTCCGCCCCTCCCCGGTGCGGGCCGTCTTCGAGCTGGCCATGGACCCCGCGTACGTCTCGCTGGCCGGGGGCAACCCGGACACCGGGCTGCTGCCGACCGCGGAGGTCGCCGATCTCTCCGCCCAGCTGCTGCGCGAGCGCGGTGCGGAGATCCTGCAGTACGGCTCGGGTGCCGGCGCCGACGCGCTGCGCGAGGCCGTGGTGCACCTGATGGCGCAGACCGGCTCTGCGGTGTCCGGGGCCGACGTGCTGGCCACCACCGGCTCGCAGATGGGACTGGACCTGGTGACCAAGCTGTTCTGCGACCCCGGTGACGTGGTGATTGCCGAGGGGCCCACCTACGTGGGCGCCATGGGGGTGTTCGGCAGCTATGAGGTGGACCTGCGCCAGGTGCCCGTGGACGACGCCGGCATGGACCCCGACCAGCTCGCCGGGGTGCTCGATGCGGAGCGCGCCGCCGGGCGGACCGTGCGGTTCGTGTACGTCATCCCCCACCACCAGAACCCCAGCGGGGTGACCCTCACCGCCGAGCGACGCCGCCGGGTGGTGGAGGTGTGCGCCGCGCGGGACGTGCTGGTGCTGGAGGACGACCCCTACGCCTTCGTGGGATTCCCCGGGAACGACCCCCTGCCATCCCTGCACTCGCTGCACCCCGAGGGCGTGGTGCACCTGGGCAGCATGAGCAAGCTCTTCGCGCCCGGGCTGCGGGTGGGGTGGATCGTGGCGCCGCCCGAGCTGAGGGCCCGCCTGCAGCTGGCCGGCGAGGCGGTGGACATCCACCCGTCCGCCCTGTCCCAGGAGGTGGCTGCGGCATGGGTGACCGGCCCCCGGTGGCGTCCGGTGCTGGACGCCCAGCGCGCGGTGTATGCCGAGCGGTGCCGCGTGCTGCTGGACGCGCTGGGCAGGGAGATGCCACCCGGGGTCCACTGGACCGAGCCGTCCGGCGGGTTCTTCACCTGGCTCACCCTGCCCGGCGTGCCGCCCGGGACCGACCTGCTGGGCGCGGCCATCGAGCAGCGGCTGGTGCTGGTGCCCGGTGACGCCTGCTTCGTGGACCCGCCGCCCACCCGGCACGTGCGGCTGGCCTTCTCCAGCGGGAGCGATGCGGACCTCATCGAGGGGGCTCGTCGTCTCGGCGCGATGGTGCGGGCCGTCCAGGCCTGAGGCGGGCGTCGCGGCCCGAGGTGGGCCGTCGACGGGTCAGGCCAGGCGGGCCCAGACCTCGTCATCGAACCACGTGCCCTCACGGCTCCACACCACCTGGCGCAGCACGCCCTCGCGGGTGAAGCCGAGGTCCGCCAGCAGCCGCGAGGACGGCCGCGCGCCGGTGAAGACCCGCGCCTCGATGCGGTGGAGCCCCCACCGCTCGAAGCCCGCCTGCACCACGGCCCCCACGGCCTCCCGGGCCAGTCCCTTCCCGTGGTGGTCGGGGTGCAGGGCGTAGCCGAGACTCGCGACGTGGGCCGGCGTGCTGGCGCCGTCCAACGCGTCCGCCGGACGCGCACGCAGCATCACGTCACCCACCAGGACGCCGTCGGCGTGGATGCCGAGCCGGCCGCGCCCTTCGGCGTGGGAGTCGGTGACCCACTCCCGTGCCTGGTCGAGATCTGTCCACGCCGCGTGCCCCAGGTAGCGGCACACCTCCGGCTGCGACCGGTAGGCGAACACCGCCTCGGCGTCAGCGGGCGTCAGCGGTTCGATGCGGCAGCGCTCGGTGGTCAGGGTGAGCGGCGCGGGGAGGTCCATGCGCCGCACGGTAGCCGGGCGGCGGACCGCGAGGCCTGAAGCCAGGTCAGCCGCGGCGCAGCGGCAACGGGCAGGCCTCTGCCACCTCGGCCACGACCACGGGGTCGGTGGGCAGCGGCGGGTGCTCCCCCGCATCGACCTGTGAGCCGGTGAGCGCGGGGTGACGCTCCAGGGCCTCCATCTCCTCGGCCTCGAAGACCCGCGAGCGCGTCAGCAGCCGCTCGCCCTCGGGGGCGTCGAGGCTGAATCCCGACCCGCGGCCCGGCACGGCGTCGATCACCAGCTGGGTGTGCTGCCAGGCGGAGAACTGCGGGCCGGAGATCCACACCGGCACCGCGTCGTCGCCCTCCGGGGGCGCGGTGGGCACCTGACCCACCGCGGCCCCGAGGTCGAGCACGCCCAGCTGCACGTCCCGCTGGCCCACGCGGAACTCCCCCTCGCGGTAGCACATCGGGGCCGACCCGTCACAGCACCCGCCGGACTGGTGCAGCATCAACCCGCCGTGCCGGTCGCGGAGCCGGCGCAGCAGGTCCAGTCCGGCGGGCAGGGCGATCACCCGCGGCGGGACGTGCCCACCGAGGGTGCTCGGGCGTGGGGTGTCAACCACTCAGAACAGCCCCGCCGGGTCGTCGGAGTAGCTCACCAGCAGGTTCTTGGTCTGCTGGTAGTGGTCGAGCATCATCAGGTGGTTCTCCCGCCCGATGCCGGACTGCTTGTAGCCACCGAAGGCCGCGTGGGCCGGGTACTGGTGGTAGCAGTTCGTCCACACGCGGCCGGCCTGGATGGCGCGGCCCGCCTTGTAGGCGGTGGCACCGTTGCGGCTCCAGACACCGGCACCGAGGCCGTACAACGTGTCGTTGGCGATCCGCATCGCGTCGTCGAAGTCCTTGAAGGTGGTCACCGCAAGGACCGGACCGAAGATCTCCTCCTGGAAGATCCGCATCGTGTTGTCGCCGCGGAAGATGGTGGGCTCCACGTAGAAACCGCCGTCCAGACCCTCCACCGATGCGGGCGAGCCGCCGGTGAGCACCTCGGCACCCTCCTGCTTGCCGATGTCCAGGTAGCTGGTGATCTTCTCGAACTGGTCGCTGGAGGCCTGGGCGCCGATCATGGTGTCGGTGTCCAGCGGGTTGCCGCGCTGGATCTTCTTCACCCGGGCCACCGCGAGGTCCAGGAACTCGTCGGCGATGTCCTCCTGCACCAGGGCACGCGAGGGGCAGGTGCACACCTCACCGGAGTTCAGCGCGAACATCGAGAAGCCCTCCAGCGCCTTCTGGCGGTAGGAGTCGTCGGCGTCCATCACGTCGCTGAAGAACACGTTGGGCGACTTGCCACCCAGCTCCAGGGTCACCGGAATGAGGTTCTCGCTGGCGTACTGCATGATCAGCCGGCCGGTGGTGGTCTCACCGGTGAACGCGACCTTGCGGATGCGCGGGTTGGACGCCAGCGCCTTGCCGGCCTCGGCACCGAAGCCGTTCACCACGTTCACCACGCCGTCGGGCAACAGGTCGGCGATCAGCTCCATCAGGAACAGGATGGAGGCCGGCGTCTGCTCGGCGGGCTTGAGCACCACGCAGTTGCCGGCGGCCAGGGCCGGGGCGAGCTTCCACGTGGCCATGAGGAGGGGGAAGTTCCACGGGATGATCTGGCCGACCACCCCCAGCGGCTCGTGGAAGTGGTAGGCGACCGTGTCCTCATCGAGCTGGGAGAGGGTTCCCTCCTGCGCACGGATGACACCCGCGAAGTAGCGGAAGTGGTCGATGGCCAGCGGGATGTCGGCCGCCAGGCACTCGCGCACCGGTTTGCCGTTCTCCCAGGTCTCCGCGACGGCGAGCTGCTCCAGCTTCTCCTCCATGCGGTCGGCGATCCTGTTGAGGATGATCGACCGCTCGGTCACCGTGGTGCGGTTCCAGGTCTCGGCGGCCTTCCACGCCGCATCGAGGGCCTTCTCCACGTCCCCCTCACCGGAGCGGGCCACCTTGGTGAAGACCTGGCCGTCGACGGGGCTGGGGTCGTCGAAGTACTCACCGCTCACGGGCGGGACCCACTGCCCCCCGATGAAGTTGTCGTACTGGTCGCGATAGGTCATGACCGACCCGTCGGACCCCGGCTTGGCGTACTGCGTCATGACGACCTCCTGAAAGGGTGTGGTGTGCGTCACAGACAGCGTAGGCGTCCGCCGGGGTCCTGACCAGAGGGCTCAGCTCACCAAGCGCCCTTGCCGCCCGGGGGCACCTGGCGCCAGGCGGCCAGCGTCTCGGGGTCCTGGGCGTCCAGGAAGTCCACCAGCTCCTTGAAGGAGACGCAGTGCACCTCCTCCCGCACGCACTGCTCCCGGGTGAAGCGCTCCATGGCATCCAGGTAGGTGCCGTCGTCCCAGGCCGCCAGGTGGTTGCCCAGGATCAGCGGCGCCCGGTTGCCCTCCAGGGCCTTCTCCAGCTCACGGTCGTAGGTCGCCTGCATCACCCGGCCGCGCTCGGCGTTGGACATGTCCGGGGCCCACGTGTTGAAGGCCGCGAACCAGTTGTAGTCCATGGCCGGGACGATGCGCTCCTCCATGCCCTTGATGTGCACCGAGGGCATGGGGATGTTCCAGATGCCGTTCGCCTTGGCCGGCCAGCGCACCACGTCGAGGCTGGAGGAGTCGTAGGTCCAGCCGTCCTCGGCAGCAGCCTTCTGGGCGTTCTCGACACCCTCCAGACAGGGGGTGCGCCCACCCTCGACGCTCCGTGCCAGACCCTTGGGCAGGGCCGTCCCACCCTCGATGGGGGTCTTGCCCTCCCACCGCTCGACGAACTCGTACCACTCGTCCATCTCCTGGTGCCACTCGGCGACCGACCAGTCGTTGCCACCCTTGGGGCCGCAGAAGTGGCCGTTGTAGTGGGTGCCGATCTCGTGGCCCGCCTCGTGGGCGGCGGCCAGCTCGCGGGTGGTGTCGATGACCATCTGCTCGGTCCGCGGCTTGATGTGCTGCATGCCCTTGGGGTGCTTCGGCGGGTCGTACATCTCCGCCACCTCCGGCCCGGTGGCCAGGAACGGCCCGGACAGGAAGAAGGTCATCGTCGCGTCGGACTCGTCGGCCGCCGTGCGGAAACGCGAGACACCCTTCTCCAGCGGGGTCTCGCCCGAGCCGTCCCAGGAGATGACCACGAACTGCGGCGGCGCCTCACCGGCGGGGACCTTCTTGGCCCACGCGCTGGCACCCTCGGAGCCCTCGCCCCCACCGTCAACGGTCTCACTGGCCTCCTCGGAGGGCTCGGGCGCACTGGACTCGCCCGCGTCATCCGACGGCGCACTGGACTCGCCGGACGGCTCACCCGACTCGCTGGTCTCGTCCGACGGCGCACTGGACTCGCCGCCCGACTCCCCCGACTCCCCCGAGGACGCCGACTCCCCACTGCCCGATGCGGAGGCGTCGCCCTCCGAGGACGCATCGCCCTCGGACGACGCGTCACCCTCGGAGCTCGGGTCCTGCCCCTCAGGGGACCCCTCCTCGGACGACGTGCTGGTGGAGGCGGGACTGGACGTCTCCTGCTCCCCCTCATCGGACCCCCCGCTGCACGCGGTCACCCCCAGCGCCAGACAGGCAGTCAGTGCGGCCCCCTGTGCCATCCGCCGCGTTCCCCGAACTCCTCGAACCGCTGGGCGCATGGGCGCCCTCCCTCCGTGTGCGTCCTGGGCGACCCGGCCTGGACCGCCCCTGTGCTGGGGACCCGTCGTCCCCCGCCTGCACCGTACCGAAGCCCAGCCAGTGGTCCGCACCACCCCAGCACCGCGGGGCACATCGTGAGTGCGCTGGCACACAGGGCAACTCGCGCCGGGAGTGCTGTGGCGGGGTCACCGGCGGAGGGGCCAGCGGGAGTTGCTGATTCACACCCGCCCCCCGGGGCCGGCACCACAGCATCTACCGTGACCCACACCACAGAGAGGAAGCGCCGATGCCCCAGCCGACGGGTCACGACCCCCGCACCGCCGCCGTCCACGCCGGACGCCACGACCTCACCGCGATGGGGGTGCACGCTGCCCCCATCGACCTGTCCAGCACGTCCCCCTTGCCGGACGTCGAGACGGGGGGCGAGGCGTACGAGCAGCTCGCCACCGGTGGGCGCCCCGTCGAGGGGCAGTCGTTCGTCTACCAGCGGCTGTGGAACCCGACCGTGGCGCGCTTCGAGGACGCCCTGGCCGAGCTTGAGCACACCGACGAGGCGGTGGCCTTCGCGTCCGGCATGGCGGCCGTGACTGCATCGTTGCTGGCCTGCGTGGCCGCGGGCACGCCGCACGTGGTGGCGGTGCGGCCGCTCTACGGCGGCACCGACCACCTCCTGGGCACCGGGCTGCTGGGCACCGAGGTGAGCTGGGTGGAGGCCGACGGCATTGCGTCGGCCATCACCGACCGCACCGGCCTGGTGGTG
Source organism: Kytococcus sedentarius (assembly GCF_041937525.1). Classification (GTDB taxonomy): domain Bacteria; phylum Actinomycetota; class Actinomycetes; order Actinomycetales; family Dermatophilaceae; genus Kytococcus; species Kytococcus sedentarius_A. The sequence continues at coordinate 2,214,479 of NZ_CP169391.1, read as the reverse complement.
GTGGAGACGCCGGCCAACCCCACGCTGGAGCTGCTGGACCTGCAGGCCATCGTGGCCGCGGCCGGGGACGTGCCGGTGCTGGTGGACAACACCTTCGCCACCCCGGTGCTGCAGAACCCCGCCGACCACGGGGTGGCACTGGTGCTGCACTCGCTGACCAAGGCCATCGGCGGTCACGGTGACCTGTTGGGTGGGGCCGTGGCCTGCACGTCGGAGTGGGCCGTGCGCCTGCGGCAGGTGCGCGCCGTGACCGGAGGTCTGATGGCCCCGCAGGCGGCCTACACCGCGCACCGCGGGCTGCAGACCCTCGCCGTGCGCGTGGAGGCCGCCACCCGCACCGCCGGGGAGGTGGCGCGGTGGCTGGCCGACCGCCCGGAGGTGGCCGCGGTGCACTACCCGGGCCTGGCCACCGGGGCCGATGCGGAGCTGGTCGCCCGCCAGATGCGTGGCGCCGGCTCGATGCTGGCGATCCGTCTGGCCGGCGGCTACGCGGCGGCATCAACCGTGGCGCAGTCGTGCCGGATGATCGTGCACGCGGTGAGCCTGGGCGGCGTGGACACTTTGATCCAGCACCCCGCCGCCCTGACCCACCGTCCCGTGCCGGCCGACGCCCGTCCTGCCGCGGACGTGCTGCGGCTGTCGGTCGGGCTGGAATCGGCCGAGGCGATCATCGCCGACCTGGAGCAGGCACTGGCTCAGCTCTCCTGACGGTCCGCGTTGGCCGCGTGCGCGTCACGCGCGTACTCGGCAAGGCCGGGGGCCACGTCCTCGTAGGTCTTGCGGAAGCGCTCGTCGGCCACGTACATCTCGCCGAGGCCGCGGTGGATCTCCGGCGTGCAGTCGTAGAACCACTCGATGATGTGCTGCCGGTGGGCCTCCGCGGCATCCATGGCGCGCTCGCCGGTGGCCGGCTCGCCGGCATCCATCGCGGCGGCGAGGTCGCGCAGGAGCTGGTCGGACTCAGCCTTGACCTTCTCCCAGTCGGCCTTGGAGTACTTGGCCACGCGCTGCTGGGACTGGTCCCACTGAGGGGTGTCACCCCATCGCTGCTCGGCCTCGGCCTGGTAGTCGTCGAAGTTGTCCCCGTAGCCCTCGCCGAAGATCTCGCGGATCTCGTCGTGGTTGATGCGGTAGCCGTGGGGCGTGGTGTTGTCGCTGTTCATCTCGGCCTCCAGAGCCGTGTCGATGGCGCCGAGCACCCCGGTGAGCTGCTCGACCTGACGCATGACCTCCTCGCGACGTTCCCGCAGTCGGGTGGCGACGTCGCCCCCATCGGACACCTGGGTGATGTCCTCGAGGGAGAGGCCCAGGCGGCGCAGGAAGACGACGCGCTCCAGGCGGGCCAGGTCCTCCGGCGAGTAGAGGCGGTAGCCGGCGGAGGAACGGTGCGACGCACCGGCCACGCCGACGGCCTCGTAGTGGTGCAGGGTGCGCACCGTCACGCCCAGGGACTCAGCCACCTGGCCGACCGTCAGGTCGTTGTGGTTGGTCATGGCACCCATGTCACCGCCTCACGTCGCGTGAGGGTCAAGTGTGGCCGATGCGGTGGGCGGCGCCCCCTGCACGACGTCACGGTCCTCCGGTGCGAGCGCAGCCCGCCTGCGTTCCAGGTGTCGGAGCTCAGCGTGGTTGTGGCACAGGGACACTGCGTTGTCCAGGGCCGCCAGGGCCTGGCGGACACGACCGGAACGGGCCAGCAGCTCCGCCCGGACCGCAGGCAGCCGGTGGTTGCGCGGGAGGTGCTCGTCCAAGTCCTCCAGCAGGGCGAGGCCGGCACGGGGCCCCTCTGCCTCCGCCACTGCCACGGCGCGGTTCAGGCGCACCACCGGGCTGCCCGTGAGGAGCTCCAGCCGCCGGTAGCGCTCGGCGATGGCCGGCCAGTCGGTCGCACCGGGTGCCGGGGCGGTGGCGTGCAGCGCCGCGATCTGCGCCTGCAGCACCAGCTCCGCGCCGAAGGGGCTCCCGGGCGGCGGCCCCTGCAGCAGGCCGAGCCCCGCCGCGATCTCGTCGCCGTGCCACAGGGAGCGGTCCTGGTCCCCGAGCAGCACCAGGTCTCCCGCGGCATCGACCCGGGCATCCCTGCGGGCATGGTGCAGGAGCAGCAGGGCGAGGAGGGCACGGGCGGTCGGGTCTGCCGGCGCGGCCTCGTGCAGGATCCGGGCGAGCCGGACGGCTTCCCCCGCGAGCTCCACCCGCAGCAGGTCCTCCCCCTCACCCGGGGCGTACCCGGCACTGAAGGCCAGGTGGACGGCCCGGGCTGCCGCCTCGAGCCGCTCCGGCAGCCCGCCCGCATCGGGTAGGGCCAGCGGGATGGCCGAGGTGAGGATGCGGCGCTTGGCCCGGGTGATGCGGGCCGCCATCGTCGTCTCCTGCACGAGGAAGAGGCGTGCCACCTCGGCGGTGGAGACGCCCAGCCCGAGGCGTAGGGCCAGCGCCGCCTGGTGCTCGGGCGCCAGCGCCGGGTGGCAGCACAGGAGCACCAGGGCCAGGCGCTCGTCGGGCAGGTCGCCGTCGAGGGCCTCGTCCTCCGCCGGGCGTTCTCGGCACCGCTGGGCCAGCGACTCCTCCAAAGCCAGCAGGGGGAGCTTGCGCCCCTCGGTGGCGCGGCGTCGCTGGAGGTCGACGAGCCGGCGGCGGGCCACGGTGAACAGCCACGCGGCCGGCTCCTGTGGCGTTCCCTGCGCGGGCCACGTGCGCACCGCCGCCTCCACCGCATCGGCAAGCGCGTCCTCCGCGAGGTCCAGATCGCGGCAGCGGGCCACGAGGATCGCCAGGAGGCGACCCCAGTGGTCCCTGCACGCCGCTTCGACGGGGTCCATCACACGTCGGCCGTCGGGCGGATCTCCATCACGTAGGTGGGCATGATCTCCAGCAGCTGGACGAGGGTGTCCAGGTCGGGCGCATCGATGAGGTAGAAGCCGCCGATCTGCTCCACCGACTCCGCGAACGAGCCCTCGGTCAGCACGGTGCGCCCGTCATGGCGGCGGAACACGGTGGCGTCCTCGCCGTCGGCCAGTGCCTCGCCGGCGACGATCGTCACTGTGGGGTGCTCGGCGACGGCGCGATCGAACTCCTCGTGCTGGGCCATCACCGCAGCCTGTTCGGCGTCGTCGAAGTCACCCCATCCGTCCTTCGCGGGGTCGGCGTAGTCCACGAGCAGGACCAGGTAGCGGGTGAGGTCGGTGTCGGTCATGGCTGGCTCCTTCGGGGGAACGGGTCTGTCGCCATCATGACGATCGAGGGGCCCGACTTTCGACAGGTCCGTGCAGGCTGGGTGGGCACGGCGCAGCCTCCGTCCCCGCTCGGGGCGTTCATGCCGGTGAAAACCGGTGGCGCTCCCCGGTGGTAGCCGCTTGCATGAGGACATGCTGAACCAGACCGAGACCGCAGCCCGCGCCGCCCTGGACGCACTGCCCGGGTTGACCTGGGCACCCTTCGAGCGCGAGGACGCACCGGAGCTGAACGGCCTGTTCGCCGTCACCCGCGAGCACGACCGCGACCCGGAGCGCTGGTCGGAGGCTGAGCTGCTGGAGTTCTGGGACGCGGAACGCTCCCGCCCCGCCGAGGACGTGCTCCTGGCCCGCGACGAGGGCGGCCGGATGGTGGCGGTCGCGTGGAGCGGGCTCAACCGGGCAGTGACCGCCACGCGGAACGCCTTCCTGGGCGGAGCCGTGCACCCGGAGCTGCGGGGTCGCGGCATCGGGCGGATCGTCCTGGCATGGGAGCTGGCGCACGCGGCCGAATGGGACCGCGCCACCCGGGAGCCGGGTTTCGGGCCGCTGACGATGACGGCCTTCTGCCCCGTCGGACAGACGGACCTGCGGCACCTCGCCGAGCGTGCCGGGCTGCCGGTGGTGCGCTTCTTCCACGAGATGACCGCGCCCCTGGTGGACCTGCCGGAGCTGCGCGACGCCGAGGGGGAGCCGATCGCGGCGGTGGCTCCCCCCATCGAGGAGGCGCCGGAGGGCATTCGGCTGCTGGACTGGGACCCGGACCGCAGCGACGAGGTGCTCGCCCTGCGGAACGCCACCTTCGCCGAGCACTGGGGCAGCGTGGAGCAGACCCCCGGCATGTGGGCCGAGGTGACCCAGGGGTCGACCTTCCGCCCCGCGTGGTGCGTGCTCGCCGAGGACGAGACCAGCGGTGAGCTGGTCGGGTTCGCCACCGGCGGGGCCTACGAGCAGGACTGGGAGCCGCAGGGCTTCACCGAGGGGTACAGCGACCTGGTCGGGGTGCTGCCGAGCCACCGGGGTCGCGGTCTGGCCTCGGCGCTGCTGGGTGAGCAGCAACGGCGGTTCGCGGCTGACGGCCTGCAGGCGGCCGGGCTGGGCGTCGACACCGCGAACACCAGCAACGCCCTGCGGCTGTACGAGTCCCTGGGCTACCGGTCCACCTCGACCACCTGCGCCCACCGCCTGGAGCTCCCGGAGGGTGCCCCGCCAGTGGCGTGAACCACCGACGGCGCAGCTCCCACCAACGCGCCACGGCCACTGGACCGGGGATCCGGCTCCCCCTAGCCTCGAGGCAGAGGTCGACATGGGGTGCGCACCCCGGGAAGGCAGGTGGGTCGTGGACGTGAGCCGCATCCTGCTCTTCATGCTCCTGGCACCGGTGGTGGTCTTCGCCATCAAGGCACTGCTGGCCTTCGCGATCCGCCGCCCCGCTGACCGGGCCACCCGCGAGGAGTCCCGGGAGTTCGTGCGCCAGGGCCAGCTCGACGACGTGAGCATCCCCGACCCGGACGAGGCGACCTTCGAGGCGTTCCACCAGTACCGCATCCGCCGCGGCAACGTGCCCCTGCCGGACGGCCGCCCCTTCGGGTACCGCAACTGGCTGGAGCTCTACCGGGTGGTGCCCCTGACGGTGGACGGACGCCAGGCAGCCCACGACACACCCCCGTACGCAGGGCTGCCCCAGGCCGAAGACGACCCGCTCCCCCGACCTGCCCGGGACAACGGGGGCTGGGGTGGCAGCGGCTTGCGCTGATCCGCCTCCGGACTGTCCATGCGGGCGCCGCTGAGGTCGACCCCTCCCACGCCCCGCAGAGCATGGGCAACGGCCCTGACTCAGCCGGTCACGAGGTCCGCGGGGGACGACCACCCCAGGGCCCGCTGCGCCTTCTGGTCGAACGACGCCACGACCTCGCAGCCGGCCTGCTGCGCCGAGGCGTCGATGAGGGCGTCGGCGAAGTCAGCCCCCTCCCGCGCCGCCCGCAGAGCGTGAGCAACGGCCCGCGGGTTCTCGCTGAGGACCTCGTCGCGGCCGGCGAGCTCCTCGAACACCTCGAGCACCTCATCCGGCGCGATGCCGTAGGCCCGGTGCAGGACCCAGTAGCTCTCCACCCACACCACCAACGACACGAAGGCGGGAGCGGCAGGAGTCACGGCGGTTGCCAGCTCGCGCGCCAGGCCGGACTGCTCCTCGTCGTCATCCACCAGCAGGCGCACGAGCACGGTGGTGTCGAGGCCGATCACTGGGCCGTCCCCGCCCCGGCCGCCCCAGTCTCGACTGCGCCCACCTCGGCCGCCCCGGCGGCGATCGCCTCGTCCATCTGCTCGAGGGACACCCGCGGGCCCTGCCGTCGCAGACGCCCCGCCATCCCGGCCAGCGAGTCCGCATCACGCACCGCCCGGACCAGGTAGGCACCGTCCGCCGCCGCCTCGAACACCAGCCGTGACCCGGTGGTCAGGTGCAGGGCGTCCCGCACCTCCTTGGGCACGGTCACCTGCCCCTTGCTGGTCATCGTTGCTCCCACCATGGCACACCTCCTTACCCCAGAGTAAGGAGGTGTGGGTCGGGGGTCAATGCCTCCCGTCAGCCCAGGGCAGGTTGCCGGGAGGCGGCCATGGCGGCGTCAGGCCTTCTTGCGGGACCCCGCCTTCACGGTGCGCTGGGTGGTCGCCGCCGGCTTCTTGGCCGCCGTGCTCCTGCGCGTCGTGCCCGAGCTCTTCCGGACCGGCTTCTTCTTCGGCCCCTCGGCCCGCTTCTGCGCGAGCATCTCGAAGGCCTGCAGCTCCGAGACGTCCTCGGGACGCATGGAGCGCGGCACGGTCACGTTGGTCTCACCATCGGTGATGTACGGCCCGAACCGGCCGTCCTTGATGACCACCTTCTTCTCCGACACCGGGTCCTCACCGAACTCGGCCAGCGGCGGGTTGGCCGCCGAGCGCCCACGCCGCTTGGGCTCGGAGTAGATCTTCAGCGCCTCCTCGAGGGTCACCTCGAAGATCTGCTCCTCGCTGGCCAGCGAGCGCGAGTCCGTGCCCTTCTTCAGGTACGGCCCGTAGCGGCCGTTCTGCGCGGTGATCTCCGCACCACTCTCGGGGTCCGTGCCCACCACGCGCGGCAGCGACAGGATCTTCAGCGCGTCCTCGAGCGTCACGGTCCGCACGTCCATGGAGGCCAGCAGCGAACCCGTCCGCGGCTTCACCAGGTCCTTGCCGCGGCCGGTGGTCTTCTTGCCCTCGGCCTCGAAACGGGCGACGTCCTCGTCGGTGAACACCTCGGACACGTACGGCCCGTAGCGCCCGGTCTTGGCCACCACGTCGCGGCCCGTCTCCGGGTCCTGTCCCAGCACGCGCCCGTCGGAGGCGGCCTCGGACAGGTACTCACGCGCCATCGCGGGGGTCAGCTCGTCGGGCGCGATGTCGTCGGGGATGCTCGCGCGCAGCGGCTTGGCCTCCTCGACCTCACCCGCCGCGGCGCCCGTTCCGTCACCCGAACCCTGGGAAGCCGCCTCCGGCACCTCCCCGGTGGTCATGTCGGTGCCGGCCGGCGCGATCTCCTCCACGTACGGCCCGTACCGGCCCACGCGCACCACGATGCCGTCGCCGATGTCGATGGTGGAGACACCCTTGGCGTCGATCTCCCCCAGGTCCTCCACCAGCGAGCGCAGCCCGGTGGCCGACGACGCCTCATCACCGAAGTAGAAGCGCTGCAGCCACACCACGCGGTCCTCCTCCCCGGCGGCGATGGCGTCGAGCCCCTCCTCCATGGACGCGGTGAAGTCGTAGTCCACCAACGTGGGGAAGTGCTTCTCCAGCAGCGTGGTCACGGCGAACGCCAGCCAGGTGGGCACCAGCGCGTTGCCCTTGGTGCGCACGTAGCCCCGGTCCTGGATGGTGCCGACGGTGGCGGCGTAGGTGGACGGGCGACCGATGCCCTTCTCCTCCAGCGCCTTCACCAGCGTGGCCTCGGTGTAGCGCGGCGGCGGGGAGGTCTCGTGCCCCAGCGCCTCCACTCGCGATGCGGTGAGCTCCTGCCCCGCGCTCATCTTGGGCAGGCGCACCTCCTTGGCACCCTTGCCGGACCTGCCACCCTCACCCGCGGCGGCCTGGTCGCCGCCGCTGTAGCGCTCCGCATCGCGGCCCTCCTCGTACGCGGCGAGGAAGCCACGGAAGGTGATGACCGTGCCCGATGCGGTGAGCTCGGCCTGGCGCACCGGCGCACCACCGACCTGCACGCCGGACAGCGGCGCCCCGATGCGGACGGTCGCGGTGGAGCCCTTGGCGTCGGCCATCTGCGAGGCGACGGTGCGCTTCCAGATGAGCTCGTACATGGCGTACTCGCTGCCGCGCAGCTCACCGGCCACCTGGGCCGGGGTGCGGAAGGTGTCGCCGGCGGGGCGGATGGCCTCGTGGGCCTCCTGCGCACCCTTGGCCTTCTTGCCGTAGAAGCGCGGCGAGTCCGGCACGTAGTCCGCGCCGTACAGGTCGCGGGCCTGCTGGCGGGCCGCGGTCATGGCCGACTGCGACAGCGTGGTCGAGTCGGTACGCATGTAGGTGATGTAGCCGTTCTCGTACAGCCGCTGCGCCACCCGCATCGCGTCCTTGGAGCCCAGGCGCAGCTTGCGGCTGGCCTCCTGCTGCAACGTGGAGGTGATGAACGGCGCGGCCGGCTTGCGCGTGTAGGGCTTCTCGCTGACGTCGGTGACGGTGACGGTCGCTGCCTCGATGCCCTGCGCGACGGCCCGGGCGTCGGCCTCGGCCAGGTGGGTGACCTGCGCGCCCGACTTGAGCTGCCCCGCATCGGTGAAGTCACGGCCGGTGGCGACGCGCACCCCATCGAGGCCGGTGAGGCGGGCGGTGAACTGCTGGTCGCCGGCGGGGGCGAGGTCGGCCTCGACGTCCCAGTAGGAGGCGATGCGGAAGGCCATGCGGGCGCGCTCGCGCTCCACCACCAGGCGGGTGGCCACGGACTGCACGCGGCCGGCCGACAGGCCCTGCTTGACCTTGCGCCAGAGCACGGGCGAGACCTCGTAGCCGTAGAGACGGTCGAGGATGCGGCGGGACTCCTGGGCGTCGACCATGCGGTCGTCGAGGTCGCGGGTGGTGTTCACCGCGTGCTGGATGGCGTCCTTGGTGATCTCGTGGAAGACCATGCGCTTGACCGGCACCTTGGGCTTGAGCGCCTGCAGCAGGTGCCAGGCGATGGCTTCGCCCTCGCGGTCCTCATCGGTGGCGAGGTAGAGCTCGTCAGCCTCCTTGAGGGCCTTGCGGAGCTCGGTGACCTTCTTCTTCTTGTCCGGGTCCACCACGTAGTACGGGTCGAAGCCGTTGTCCACGTCGACGGCGAACTTGCCGTAGGGGCCCTTCTTCATGTCCGCGGGGAGCTCGGAGGGCGTGGGGAGGTCCCGGATGTGGCCGACGGAGGCCTCCACGCGGTACTCGTCCCCCAGGTACTGGCCGATGGACTTCACCTTGGTGGGTGACTCCACGATCACGAGCTTGCTGCCCTTGGCTGCCACGTGCGGACTCCTCACTGTCGGGTGGGCGTGCGGTGGAATCGTCACCGCTCTGCGGCGCCCGGGCCGACGGGCGCCACCGTAGCCCACGACCGGGGGTAGTAGTCGCACGGGCGGCGTGACGGGGATAGTTACCACTTTCACCCAAACTGGTAACTTTCTTCCATGAGTGCACCCTGGCCCCCGGTCGCTCACGAGACGCTCCCGTGGGTCTCCACCCTGCCCACCGAGCACCTCACCCGCCGCCAGCGGTCCGAGCTCCGCCCGACCTTTGAGGCCACCGTCCCGCCGTCGATCGCCGAGGCACCGTGGACGCCGCCGGCCCCGCTGCTCGCCGACCTGGATGACATCACCGCCGAGATCTCCCGCTTCGATGCGGAGTCTCCCCTGGCGCTCGCCCCCTACGCCGGGCTGCTCCTGCGCTCCGAGGCGGCGGCGTCCTCCCGCATCGAACACCTCACCGCGAGCGCCCAGGCGATCCTCGCCGCCGAGGTCGGCGACCGGTCCCGCCGCAACGCCACGGAGATCGCCCAGAACACGGCGGCCCTCGTGGAGGCCATCGAGCCGGCCAGCGAGCCCGATGCCGCGGCACTCCTGTCCATGCACGCGACGCTCCTGGGCGGCGTGGACCCACAGGCCGGGCAGTGGCGTCGGGAGCAGGTGTGGGTGGGCGGTTCGGACCTCGGGCCGTTCGGCGCCGCGCACGTGGGGCCCACCGCCGAGCGCGTGCCGGGCCTCATCGAGGACCTGGTCGTCTTCATGCGCAGGGATGACCTGCCAGTGCTCGCACATGCCGCCCTGGCTCACGCCCAGTTCGAGACGATCCACCCCTTCACCGACGGCAACGGCCGCACCGGGCGAGCACTCGTCCACGCGATGCTGCGCGCCAAGCGACTCACGCGCCGGGTGACGGTGCCGGTCTCGGCTGGCCTGCTCACGGACACGAGCCGCTACTTCGACGCACTGGACGCGTACCGCATCGGGGACCCGGGTCCCATCGTGGAGCGCATGGCCCACGCAGCCCTGCGCGGGACGCTGGAGGCCCGGGTGCTCGTCGCAGAGTTGGTGGAGATCCACACCCGGTGGCAGGACCGGCTCGGTGCGCGCCCCCAGGCGGTGGCCTGGCGGCTGGTGGATCTGCTGCGGGAGCGGCCGGTGGTGACCGCCGAGCTGGTCCAGGAGCGTCTGGGTCTGGCAGCGCCCCACGTGCGGCGGGCCGTGAATCCCCTCGTGGAGGCGGGAATCCTCAAGGAGTCGCGCATGTCGCAGGACGGGCGACGGATCGTGTGGCGCGCACCCGAGGCGCTGGAGGCCCTGGACCGGTTCGCCGAGCGGAGCGGCCGGCGCACTTCGGGTACCTGACGCTCCCGGGTTGGGCCGCAGGTTGTCGGTGGTCGCCGGCAGGGTGGGCCCATGGCCACGATCTACTGCACCGCCACCAGCCTGGACGGGTTCATCGCCGACGACGCCGAGAGCCTCTCGTGGCTCTTCTCCACACCGGGCCACGCCGACGACCCGGGCGGCCGGTACGGCGACGGCGACTCGCTGGACTTCGACCGCTTCGCCGAGAACGTCGGCGCCATCGTGCTCGGCGCGTCCAGCTACGCCTGGCTCGAGCGCGAGCTGACCAAGGACGGCGGCGACTTCACCTGGCCGTACGAGCAGCCCACCTGGCTGATGACGCACCGGGACATCACCCCCATCGATGGGGTGACGCGCGGCAGCGGCGACGTCGCCGCGCTGCACCCGCAGCTGGTGGAGGCGGCCGGTGAGAAGGACGTCTGGGTGCTCGGCGGGGGTGACCTCGCGGGCCAGTTCGCCGATGCGGGTCTGCTCGACACCGTGTGGGTGCACCAGGTGCCCGTCACCCTCGGCGCCGGGAAGCCGCTGCTGCCGCGGCGGCTGCGACTGCACCGAGAGGCGCTGGAGCGCGACGGCCAGTTCACGGCCATGCGCTTCGCGGTGGTCGGCCCCGAGCCGCGAGGCGGCGCTGCCCTGGGATCTGTGGACCCGGGGGGATCTCACTGACAGCACCGGCTTCCCCGTCCTCACCCGCCCTGGCAAGCCGGTGACCAACGAACTCGTGGACCAGATCCGCGAGGAAGAGGGCGTCTGACCATCCCGCGAGGTGACACGCAGGGACCCGCAGCTGGGCTACCGACGACCCGGGCGATCGCTACGGCAGCGACAAATCAGCCAGCAGCACCACGACATCCCCCATGAATTGGCTCTGGATACAGGATGAGAGATTCGCGAGAGTATGCGTGTGACATGAATCATTCCTTTCGCATGAGAGGCATGAGAGGCATGAGAGGCATGAGAGGCATGAGAGGCATGAGAGGCATGAGAGGCATTGTCCCCGTCGCCGCCGTGCTGCTGGTGGGGCTTGCAGGCTGCAACAACGACCGGACCAGCGACGGCATGGCGGCCGACGAACCATCGCGTTCGGGAACGGTCGCGGTGAGCAAGGTGGAGACGGCCGACACCATTCAGGACATCGAGAACAAGGCTGATGCTTTTGTGACCGGCCGGGCCACGGATCGTGAGCTCCTGGACGTCAACGGCATTCCCTTCACTCGGTCCACGTTTGAGGTCACCGCCTCCTCGGTGCCCGAGCTGGTGGGCACCTCGGTGAAGGTTCGCCAGACCGGTGATGGCACAGCAGAGGTGTCCGAGCTGCCGGGCATCCTGGACCCGTCGCGCGAGTACACACTCGCACTCACGGCCTTCGAGGGACCCCAGGAGGTGGACCAGGAGTACGTGATCACCTTCGACGAGGGCATCTGGGAGCGCACCACCGATGGTCCACGCAACGTGGCCGTTCAGTCCGGTTCCGCGAACACGTCGCTCGAGGCCACCACGCAGGAGCTGTCGCAGCTGACGCAGTCCAGCTGATCGGACACGTGGGGGCTCTTCCCGCGCTCGCGGGAGGAGCCCCCACGCCGCCCCGCCTCAGCGCACGAGCAGCCCGTCGGCCACCAGGTCACGCAGCACCGGCAGCACCTGCCGGGCCAGGTCACCCTGGTCGGCCTCGGTGAGCACCGCGATGCCGGCCAGCCCCTGCCGCGCCGTGAGGTCGCCGTCGCACACGCCCACCAGCCCGGCGGTCACCGAGTCCACCTGGAACGCCCGCCGCAGCCCGCCGCCCTGCCGGATCAGCACCACGTGCGGGTCCGGGTCGCCCGGCTTGGCGTAGTACCGCTCCTGCGTCACGTCCTCGGCGTACCGCCAGCGCGTGTCCAGCAGGTCGTCGTCCGATGCCGTCGCGAGCCACGACCGCGCGCGCACCCCCGCCAGCACGTGCGGCCCCATCGCCGCGTCCACCTGGCCGCGCGCCTCATCGAGCGCCACCCACGGCTCCCGCTCGGTCTCGGGCCGGTGCAGGGTGATCACCCCGAACCCGATCGATGCCGTGCCGCGCGCCGCGAAGTCGTCCAACCACGCGGCGTACATGGCCTCGTACTCGCCGTCCCCGGGGGTGTGGCCCCCATCGCGCGCCCAGGTTTCGGCGTACTCGGCCGGGTCCTGCACCTCCCGCAGGACAACCCACGCGTCCACCCCCGCCGCCTCGACCCACGGGCGCACCCGATCACGCCAGTCCTCACCGGCCCCGAACTCCCAGTTGCCCAGCATCTGCGCCATCCCACCGGGCGCCAGCCGCGCGGCCACCTGCCCGATCAACCCGGACGTGATGCCGTCGCCCTCCACCCCGCCGTCGCGGTACTCGTACACGGGCACCCCGTCGGCGCGGGGCGTGATGACGAACGGCGGGTTGGACACGATGAGGTCGAACACCTCATCGTCCACCGGCTCGGTGAGCGAGCCCAACCGCAGGTCGAGCTCCACCCCGTTCAGCGCACAGGTGAAGCGCGCGAACTCCAGCGCCCGCTGCGAGATGTCCGTGGCCACCACCCGCTCGGCGTGGTGCGTCAGGTGCAGCGCCTGCACACCGCATCCGGTGCCGATGTCGAGCGCCCGGCCCACCTCGGGGCGCGGCGTCCACGCCGCCAGGGTGGCGCTGGCGCCACCGATGCCGAGCACGTGGTCGGTCGGCAGCGGGCCGCGCTGGGCGAACTCGGGCAGGTCGGACACCACCCACCACTCGTCGTGCTCCGTGGCGTGCGGGCGCAGGTCCACCACGATGCGGACCGCGTCACCGTCGCTGGTGGCCAGGCCCAGCTGCTCGAGCCCCGCGGCGCCCACCTGCGGCAGGGCGAGGTCCACCTCATCGCGGGTCAGCGGCAGGCCCAGGCCCAGGAGGCGGGTCAGCAGGGCGGCCGGCTCGGGGCGCCCCCGGGTGGCCAGGTCGGCCGGCAGCGGCTGCTCGCGGCCCAGCGCGGCGGCGGCCGTCTCCCCCATCGCGGCGTGGATGCCGTCGATCGTGTAGTCCGCGGCGCGCAGGTCGTCCCGCAGGGCCCCGATGAGGGGCGCCAGGTCCTGCCCGTCGGTCCCCACCCGTCGGGGTGCCGGGGGCGAGGCGGGGCGCGAGTGGGTGGGCTGCGCGGCGTCAGGGCCGGGCTGTGCGGGGTGCGATGAGGTCACGCCCCCATCGTGCCCCGCTCACCGGGATCGGGGCGAGGGGACCCTCATCGCAGGACGTCCGGGCGCTCCATCCGCCCACCCCAGGCGCCCAGCAACGATGCGGTGTGCACCGTGTCGTTGAGCTGCTCGACGATCGTCTCCAGGCACTCCCGCAGGGGCTTGCGGGAGGTGAGGCTCACGTCGAACACCCCACCGTCGTGGTGCAGACCCACGTGCAGCCAGTCCCCCTCGGCACGCAGCCCCAGGCCCCCGCCGTGGCGCGCAGCGAGGTCCACCAGCTGCTCCTGCACCGTCTGCGGCAGGGCGAAGTAGGCCTCCTGCGGGTGGTCGGTGAACACCTTGAACCTCTTGCCCATGGCCGGGTTCTCCAGGGGAACACCCTTGCCGGAGAACAGCCCGGCGCCGGTGAAGCCCTGCTGGGACCGCGGCACGATCCGCAACGTGGAGGAGACCGGGCGTGCCGTGCGCACCTCGGCCACCGTGCCGTGGAAGAGCGTCACCGTGTTGCGGTTGTCGCCGCTGCCCTGGGTCTCGGTGACCTTGTACTCCCCGATGCGCAGCGGCTCCCCGGCCAGCACGCCCTCCACCGCGTCGTCGGTGTGGATGGTGTCACCGGTGTCCACCACCTCGATGCGGCGGAGCAGCCCCTCATCGGCCCTCGCCAGCTGGAGGTGGCCGCCGGTGGTGCCGTTCAGGCGGTCAACCTCCGCGGCGTAGGTGCGCAGCAGCGGCCCCACCAGCTCGGTGTCCAGACGCTGCTCGACCGGCTTGGTGGAGCGACGCACGAACCACCAGCCCAGTCCACCGAGGACCATCAGGATCATGACCCCACCCAGGAACAGGGGCAGCACCGTGGTGAAGTCCACGGCGCCGGACATGCCGGAGAGCTGCACCAGGAAGAGCAGCGCGAAGGCGGCGATGAAGGCGTACTTGCCCCGGCGCAGCAGACGCCCGGCACGGTCCCGCTCGGCGCGCAGCGCCTCGGTGTCCACCCCCATCGAGTCCACCAGGGGTCCGGGCTCGGGCAGTCGGATCACTGGCCGCTCCCGGACGCCTCACCGCCGACCTGGCCCCGCAGCCCGGAGAGGTCCACGTCCGCCCGCTCGTGCTCCTGCGCACGGAACATGGGCTCGGTCCCGAACCCGAACATGCCGGCCACGATGTTGGAGGGGAACATCTGGCGGCGGTCGTCCAGCCGGGCCACGGCCCCGTTGAAGCTGCGGCGGGCGGCGGCCAGCTGCTCCTCCACGTACTGCACGGACTCCTGCAGCTCCACGAACGACGCGTTCGCCCGGAACTCCGGGTACGCCTCGGCGGTCACCCGGACGGCCTGCTGGGCGCGGTCCATGGCCCGGTCGGCGTCCTCCAGCTGCGGCACGGACTGGCCCTCGCCGGGGCGCGCCTGCCGCAGCTCCACCACCCGCTCCTGGAAGGAACGCTCCGCCTGCACGGCGGCGGGCACCACCTGCATCTGCTTGGTGAGCAGGTCGTGGCGCTGGGTGAGCGCCACCTCGATGCCGTGCTTGGCCTGCCGCATGGCGTTGCGGGCCCCGACGAGCTGGTTGTAGAGCACGATCACCAGCACGACCAGGGCGATCAGCAGCACCGGAACGACCCAGATCAGAAAGTCCATGGTTCTCCCTCCCGCCGGGCCGCCCTGGCCCGACGCTGCTGGCACGGTAACTGAGCCCCCAGCGCTCAGGCGTCCCACCAGCGAACCAAGACCATGCCCGGCCACCCCACCCCACCGCCATGTGCATGCACTGTGCATGTCTGGTGTACTGGTTGCATGTCAACCATCCAGATCCGCAACGTCCCGGAGGAGCTGAGCCGCACGCTCAAGGCACGAGCCACTCTGGAGGGGCGTTCCCTCAGCGACTACCTGCTCCGCGAGCTCCAGCAGATCGCCGAACGCCCCAGCCGCGCGGAACTGTTGGCGCGGATCCGCACCCGCGGGGTCCGGGACCTCCCCCCGGCCGCCGAGGTCCTCTCCACCGAGCGCCCTGCACGATGACGCTCGTGGTGGACGCCTCCGCCGTGGCGGAGCTCCTGCTGGGCACCCCGGCAGCCGAACGGGTCGCCGCCCGGGTGGGCGAGGAGCACCTCATCGCACCCGCGCACCTGCCGGCCGAGGTCACCTCTGTGGTCCGGGGGTGGTCACTGGGTGGTCACCTGAGCGACGTCGAGGCGCGCGTGGCCCTGCGCGAGTACACCGAGCTCGGGGTGGACCTCGTGCCCCTCGAGGAACTCATGACCGCCGCGTGGGAGCTCCGCCACAACCTCAGCGCCTACGACGCCCTGTACGTCGCCCTGGCGGAGGTGAGCGACGCGCCGCTGGTGACTCTCGACCAGCGCCTGGCTGCGGCGGCACCCCACATCGCCTCCGTCCCCTGAGGGTGGACGGCTCCGCGAGGCTCGCTCACTCCCACCAGCGACCCAGGACCATGCCCGGCTCCCGCCCCGGCTCGATGTAGAACTCCCGCCCGAACCAGGCCGCGAACGCCTCCTCGGGCAGCGCGAGCATGAAACCCACGTCGCTGGTCTGGCTGGCGTGGCACTCCAGCGCCCGCCGCTTGGCCCCCAGCACCGATGAGGTGTCGACCTCCCAGTGGATGTTCGCCTCGGGCTCGCCGAACGGGTTGCCGTCGTCCGCCGGGGCGTCGGGGTCCATGTCGTCGATGCCGGCCTCACGCGCCAGCTCGAAGCTCGCCCGCATCCGGTCGCGGTTCATGGTGCTCTCCAGCAGCCGGGGGCGGCGCGCTGCCGCATCGGCCGCCACGTGCGCCACCTGGTGGGCCTTCACGTGGTCGGGGTGGCCGTACCCGCCGTGCCAGTCGTAGGTCACCAGCACGTCGGCGTCCTCCGCATCGAGGATGCTCGCCAGCTTCAGCCCCGCGGCGGCGGGGTCGGCGCTGTGGAAGGACGTCTCGTGGGCGTTCTGCTCCCAGCCGGTCATCCCCGAGTCGGCGTACCCCAGCCAGTGGACAGCCCGGGTGCCGGTGACCTCCGCGGACGCCTCGGCCTCGGCGCGGCGGCGGTCCACCACCGTCTCCCCGGGCGCGAGGTCCTCCGGGGCGATGCCGTGGTCGCCGTTGGTGCCGTAGACGACCACCACGCGGTGCCCCGCATCGGCCAACAGACGCTGGGTGCCAGAGGTCTGGGACGCCTCGTCGTCGGGGTGGGCGTGCAGGAACACGACGGTCAGCGGGGTGGCGGGCTCAGTCACGCGCGGAAGTCTGGCACGGGCGCCTCACTGGGTCTGGGTGACCACCACCGCCCAGGTGGCGTCCTCGGCGACGTCCACGGTCACCTCGCCGGCACCCTCCAACGGCCCACCGCTGATGTTGGCGATGCTGTTCCCCAGCGCCCGCCCGCAGTCGACGCCGCCCGCCTGCTCACCCTCGACAAGGACCCACATACTCCCCGTGCCCAAGCACTGCAGGCTCATCCCGTCACCGCCGGACATGTCGAAGCTGCCGGGGCCCACCGCGGCCGCGGTCATACCGGTCTGGCTGTACCCCTGTGCTTCGGTCGCCAGGCGGGCCACGTGTTCCGTCAGCTCCTCGGGCGTGATGGCTGAGGCCTCCGCGTCACCGCTCGAGGGGGAGGGCGACGGCTCAGTCGCGGAGGAGGACGGCGTACCTGATACCGGCGCACTCGACGGCGCCGACGAGGTGCTGCTCGACGAGGTGCTGCTCGACGAGGTGCTGCTCGGCGAGGTCTCGGAATCCGATCCCTCGTCCGCCGTGCACCCCGCGAGCGCCAACGCCACGGCCACGAACCCCGCCTGTCCCCACACACCCGCCCGATTCATTCTCATGGCGTGAGCACACTCCCTCGCGACCTTCCCGTCCATCCGAACCAGCACACCGTGACCGAAAAGAGACCTGCCCCGCCCCCGCGTGCGTGGCACGATGCCCCGGTGAGCTCCCCCGCATCCGCCGCTGCCTCATCGGCCCCCGTCATCCGCGCCCGTGGACTCACCAAGACCTACGGCGACTTCACGGCCGTGGACGCCATCGACTTCGACATCGCGCCCGGTGAGTCCTTCGGCCTGCTGGGCCCCAACGGCGCCGGCAAGTCCACCACGATGCGGATGATCGGCGGCACCCTGAACCGCACCGGCGGCACCATGGAGGTCGCCGGACTCGACCCCGACACCCACGGCCCCGAGGTGCGCGCCACCCTCGGGGTGGTGCCGCAGCAGGACAACCTCGACACCGAGCTCACCGCCCGCGACAACCTCATGGTCTACGGCCGCTACTTCGGCCTGCCGTGGAGCTACCTGCGCCCCAAGGCCGACGAGCTGCTGGAGTTCGCGCAGCTCAGCGAGAAGGCCAGGAGCAAGGTCGACGACCTCTCCGGCGGCATGAAGCGGCGCCTCACCATCGCCCGCTCGCTGGTGAACGAGCCCAAGGTGCTGCTGCTCGACGAGCCCACCACCGGCCTGGACCCGCAGGCCCGCCACGTGCTGTGGGACCGGCTGTTCCGCCTCAAGGAGGTGGGCGTCACCCTCGTGGTCACCACCCACTTCATGGATGAGGCCGAGCAGCTCTGCGACCGCCTGATCGTGGTGGACCACGGCACCATCAGGGCCGAGGGCTCACCCCGCGAGCTGATCCGCACCTACTCCACCCGCGAGGTGCTCGAGCTGCGCTTCGGCGCCGACCGCAACGCCGAGGTGGTGGGCCAGCTGGAGTCCCTCGGTGAGCGCACCGAGGTGCTCCCCGACCGCATCCTGCTCTACGCCGACGACGCCGAGGCAGCCCTCGATGCGGTGACCTCCCGCGGGCTCGAACCCGTCACCTCCCTGGTGCGTCGCTCCTCGCTGGAGGACGTGTTCCTCCACCTCACCGGACGGACGCTCGTTGACTGAGCACAGCGCACCGGGCGGGGCGACGGCGGGCGGGCACACCGCATCGAGCACCGGGGACGACCTCGCGAGCCTGCGGCACCTGGCGTCCTCCGGACGGGTGCCACCACCGGCGCAGATGGCGCGGCGCGCCCGCCGCTGGGGCTGGTGGTACCACGTGGAGTACTGGATGATCACCGCCAAGGCGTGGGCCCAGTCGATCCTCGTGTACGCCATCGCCGAGCCGCTGCTGTACCTGCTGGCGCTCGGGGTGGGCCTGGGCACGCTGGTGGACTCCGGCGCCGGGGGTGTCGATGGGGTGGAGTACCTGACCTTCGTGGCGCCAGCGCTGCTGGTCTCCACGGTGGTGATGTCCGCGGCCGGGGAGTTCACCTACCCGGTGATGGCCGGGTTCAAGTGGGAGCGGCTGTACCACGGGCCGCACGCCACCCCGGTGACGCCGCAGCAGATCGCCGAGGGGCAGTTCGTGGGCGTGATGCTGCGCTTCGTCATCCAGGCCGCGATCTTCCTGGGGATCATGTGGGTCTTCGGGGCCATCGAGTCCGGGTGGGCGTGGCTGTGCGTGCCCATCGCCGTGCTGGCGGCCGGGGGCTTCGGGGCGCCGCTGCTGGCGTACGCGGCCTCGCTGGAGTCCGAGGGCTACCAGTTCGCCATGGTGCAGCGCTTCATCGTGATGCCGATGTTCCTGTTCGCCGGCACCTTCTTCGAGCTGTCCACCATGCCGTGGTTCCTGCAGTGGATCGGGTGGATCTCCCCCATCTGGCACGGGACGGAGCTGGCGCGCTGGGCGGCCTACGGGTCCGATCTCAGCTGGGCCCGAGCGGCACTGCACGTGGGCTTCCTGGCCGTGCTCACCCTCATCGGACTGCTGGTGGCGCGGCGGATCTTCGCGCGGAGGTTGAACGGATGAGCGCGCCGACGAACCGACTGGGCGGCCTCTACGGCGGCAACATCCGCGCCGTGGTGGAGCGCGGGCTCAAGGTGATGGCCGGGCAGAACTGGCTGGTGATGGTCTCGGGCTTCTTCGAGCCGGTGCTGTACCTGCTGGCCATGGGCTACGGGCTCGGCGGGCTGGTGGGCGAGGTGACCGGCCCCGGCGGGCGGACCGTGGAGTACGCGGCCTTCATCGCCCCGGCGCTGCTGGCGACCTCGGCCATGAACGGCGCGGTCTACGACTCCACCTGGAACGTGTTCTTCAAGCTGCGCTTCGCCAAGCTGTACCAGGGGATGCTGCAGACCTCGCTGGGGCCGCTGGACGTGGCCGCCGGGGAGATCGTGCTGGCACTGATCCGCGGGCTGCTGTACGCGCTGGGGTTCATGGGCGTGATGACGGCGATGGGGCTGGTCACCTCATGGTGGGCCGTGCTGATGGTGCCGGTGGCGCTGCTCATCGCGCTGGGCTTCGCGGCGCTGGGGATGGCGGTGACGAGCTACCTGAAGAGCTTCCAGCAGATGGACCTGGTGCAGCTGGTGCTGCTGCCGATGTTCCTGTTCAGCGCCACCCTGTTCCCCGTGGAGGTGTTCCCCACGGCCATCCAGTGGGTGGTCAAGGCGATGCCGCTGTGGCACGGGGTGGAGCTGATGCGGCACCTGGCCTTCGGTGAGCTGACCTGGGCCGTGGCCGGGCACGCGCTGTACTTCGTGGCGATGTCGGTGTTCGGCATCTGGTTCGCCGCGGTGCGGCTGCGGACGCTGTTCCTCCGCTGACCGGTTGGTCGGGGCGGTGGCGGACAATGGGGCCATGCCCGGCGCACCCCACAGCACGTCCCCCGAGGACTGGCTGCGCCTGCTCACCGCCGGCGGACTCACCGACCGCCTCGTGCACACCGAGACCCGCCCCGCCCGCGATGCGGTGACCGCTCCCCTCCCGGAGTGGCTCAACCCCCAGGTCGAGGCCGCCCTGGCCGGTGCCGGCATCGACCAGCTGTGGTCCCACCAGGCCGAGATGGCCGAGCACGCCCACGCCGGGCGCCACGCCGTGGTGGCCACCGGCACCGCATCGGGCAAGTCCCTGGCCTACCTGCTGCCGGTGCTCTCCGCGCTGGCCGACGGCGCGCACCACCTCACCGGACGCGGCGCGACCGCGCTGTACCTGGCCCCCACCAAGGCCCTGGCCCAGGACCAGCTGGCCGCCGTCGAGCGGTGGATGGTCCCCGGCATCCGCGCCGCCGTGGTGGACGGCGACACCCCCATCGACGAGCGCACCTGGGCGCGGCAGCACGCCAACTACGTGCTCACCAATCCCGACCTGGTGCACCACTCACTGCTGCCGGGCCACGAGCGGTGGCGCGCCTTCCTGCGCCGGCTGCAGTACGTGGTGGTGGACGAGTGCCACGTGCACCGCGGGGTGCCCGGCGCCCACGTGGCCCTGGTGCTGCGGCGCCTCCTGCGCGTCGCCCGCCGCTACGGCGCCGAACCCACCGTGCTGCTCGCCTCGGCCACCGTCGCCGATCCCGCCGACCACGCCAGCCGCCTGCTCGACGCGCCGGTCCAGGCCGTCACCGACGACGGCTCACCCCGCGGCGAGGTCACCTACGCCCTGTGGGACCCACAGCCCGATGCAGGGGACGACCGCCCCTCCACGCTCACCGAGGCCGCCCGCACCAGTGCCCGGCTGATCGCCGCCGGCCGGCAGGTGCTCACCTTCACCACCTCCCGCGTGGGCGCCGAGGTGGCCGCGCGGGTGGTGGCCGACCAGCTGGAGCTCGCCGGGGCCGATGGGGTGGCGGCTCCCCCTGGCACCGCGCCCGCCTCCACGATCGCCGCCTACCGGGGCGGCTACCTCCCCGAGGAGCGCCGCGCCATCGAACGCGGACTGCGCGAGGGCACCCTCCGCGGGGTGGCCGCGACCACCGCCCTGGAGCTCGGCATCGACGTCTCCGGCCTCGATGCGGTGGTGATGGCCGGGTGGCCCGGGCGGCGGGCGAGCTTCTGGCAGCAGGCCGGGCGCGCCGGACGCTCGGGGCAGCCGGCCCTCGCGGTGCTGGTGGCCGGCGACAACCCGCTGGACCAGTACCTCGTGCACCACCCCGAGGTCATCTTCGGCGGCGCCCTGGAGGCCACCGTGGTGGACCCCACCAACCCGCGCGTGCTGGCCGAGCACCTGGCCTGCGCCGCCGCGGAGCTGCCCCTGACCGAGACCGACGCGCTGTGGTTCGGCCCCGGAACGGCCATGGTCCGCGACTCCTTGGTGCGCGCGGGCATGCTCCGCGAGCGCCCCACCGGCTGGTACTGGGCCGGCGCCGAGCGCCCCCACGGCCTGGTGGACCTGCGCGGCATGGCCGGCACGCTGCAGCTGGTGGAGAGCCGCACCGGTCGGGTGCTGGGCACCATCGACGCCGGGCGGGCTGACTCCACCGTGCACACCGGCGCGGTCTACCTGCACCAGGGCACCACGCACGTGGTGACCGAGCTCGACCTCGACGACGGCGTCGCCACCGTGGTGGCCGGCGACCCGGGCTGGAGCACCCGCGCGATCACCGAGGAGGCCTTCGACATCACCGCCGTGCGCGACCGGGCCCCCGGCGAGGGCGTGGAGTGGTCGGTCGGCGACGTCCTCGTGCGCACCCGCGTGACGGCCTTCCGCCGCCTGCTCCCCTCCGGCGAGGTGCTCGGCCAGCACCCGCTCGATCTCCCCGAACGCACGATGCCCACCCAGTCGGTGTGGTTCACCCTCACCCCCGAGGTGCTCGCGCAGGCAGGACTCGATGAGGTGGAGCTCCCCGGCGCGCTGCACGCGGCCGAGCACGCCCTCATCGGCCTGCTGGGGCTGGTGGCCACCTGCGACCGGTGGGATGTCGGCGGGGTCTCCACCCCCCTCCACCCGGACACGGGCCTGCCCACCGTGATGGTGCACGACGGCCACCCGGGTGGGGCGGGTTTCGCCGACCGCGGGTTCGCTGCGCGCCGACCGTGGGTCCGGGCCACCCTCGATGCGGTGAGCCGCTGCCCGTGCGTCGCCGGCTGTCCGGCGTGCGTGCAGTCCCCCAAGTGCGGCAACAACAACGAGCCACTCTCGAAGGCCGGAGCGATCACGGTGCTCGAGATCCTCGCCGGGGAGTGGTCCGCGCAGTAGCCTTGGGTCGCCCACCCCTCTGAACCGCAAAGGCGACACATGCTCATCCTCGGACTCCTGATCCTCGTGCTCGCCGTGCTGTTCATCCTCTACGTGGTGACCGGCGCCGACGGGTCCACCACCCTCGAGGCGCTGAGCGTCAAGACCACCATGCCCGTCAGCACCCTGTTCTTCAGTGGCATGGCCGCACTGGCGGCCCTGGGTCTGGGCCTGTGGCTCATCGGGCTGGGTCTGCGTGCGGGTGCCAAGCGCCGCAAGCGCGAGAAGGAGCTGGAGCGGGAGGCCCGCGAGGCGCGTGGCCACCGTGAGCCGGTGGACGGCGCCGCGCGTCCCGGCGAGCGCGACCGTACGGCGCCCACCCCCCACGACGAGCGGGATCGGGGGCCGGTGGCGACCGACCCCGTGGCTGGTGACGAGCGCGTGGCCGGTGACCCCCGCATCGACGGTCACCGCTCTGATGACGGCCCGCGGGAGCACCGCGTGGGCAACGGCCTGTTCAGCCGTGAGGAGCGCACCGACCGCTCCACGTCCCCCCGCTACGAGGACCACCAGGAGGAGCGTCCGCTGCGCTCCGGCGAGCCGCTGCGCGACGAGACCCGCGGCGACGAGGACCCCTACCCGCGTCGCTGACCTCCCCAGCGTCGCCGAGTTCCCGGTGCCGCTGAGTCCTGCGGCACCCGACCTGACCAGTGGGCACCCCGATGTGGGGTGCCCACTGGCGTGCTCCCCAGCTCACCGTGCGGGAGGCGGTGGCGGTGGGGGCCGGGTGCGCCCCGGAGGCCTCCGCGGGCCGTCCTGGGGGCGGGGGCCGGCCGTCGAGCTGCCGATGGCCGGACCGAAGGGCGTGCCCGAGTCGACGGCGACCCGCACGGTGACGTCGAAGTCACGCACGGAGCAGGACACCAGGGTGGCGTCGTTCTGCCGCGCGACCAGGCCCGCCGTGACGCAGGGCGGCACCGGCACGAGGGCCGTGGGTGCCGTGGCCCCGGAGGCCGCGAGCGCCGACAGGTCCGCCGCCGTCCGCGCCTGTGAGGCTGCCCGCCAGGCCTGACCCGCGGTCAGCCCGGTAGCCAGCAGGGCGATGAGGACCACGCCGATCAGCAGGGCCACCATCGACCCGGATCCCCGTTCTCCGGACTCCTGGGCACCGACCACCGGACCCGCCCTGGGGTCCGGCGTCGGCGCGTGGGGCGTGCTCATCGCACCCCCGGTTCGAGACGCGCGGTGGCCGTGGCGTCCGGGTGCAGACCCGGGAACCAGGCGGCCGGGCCACGCGCCCGGGACGAGACGGTGACGGTGACCGACCGTCCGCGACGACGCACGTCGACATCGGCCCCGTCGGGGGCCAGGACGTGCGCCTGCCGACGGACCTCGATGCCGGACTCGCCGCGGGACGCGGCCCGGGCTCCCACCCGGGCCGCGTCCGTGACCTGCAGCAGGTCGACCACCAGCACCATCGCGGTCACGGCCATGCCCAGCACCAGCACGACGACCGGCATGATCATGGCCAGCTCCACCGAGGTGAAGCCCTCCTCGCCGCGCCGACGCACCGCAGCGGTGTGCCGGTCACGAAGACCTCGACGGTGCACGGTCATCACCCGAAGGGGTTGAAGGCCTTCTTGATGACCTCGGTCATCAGGTTGGGCACCAGGTCCTTGAGGGCCTCCATCCCCAGGAACACCACGGCCGCGATGACGAAGATGCCGATCGCGTACTCGGCCACGGCCATGCCCTTCTCACCGTCGCGCATGCCCTCGATGCGGGGCTGGACGAAGCGGGTGATCTTGTTCTGCATGGGATTTCCCTTTCTGTCGTGGACCCGCCCGGGTGGCGGGCCCCCCTTCCACCGGGTCACACGTGACCCAGGGTCTGTGTTGCCAGCGCCACCACCAGCGGGACCACCGCGATGAGGACGAAGGCAGGCATGAAGACGGTGCCCAGTGGGATCACCAGGAACACCGGGAGTCGCGCGGCGGCTCGGTCGAGCTCTGCGGCACGGTCGCGGCGCAGGTCCGCGGCGGCCCGGCGGATCGTGTCCGCGGGCGGCGCGCCGGCGAGCTGCGCGAGGGTGAGGGCGCGGGCGGCCGGCTCCCACTGCGGCGGGAGACCACGCCAGGCGTCGATGCCGGTGACGCCCCACCGCCGGGCCGCGACGACCTGGCGCAGGTGACCGGCCAGCGGGTCGTCCACCTCGTCGGCGACGGCCTCGAGGGCGTCGGTCACGGCACAGCCGGAGTCCAGGGCCAGCGCCATCATGTCCAGCACCGCGGCCAGGTCGTCCACGTCGGCCGTGGGCTCCGGGGCCCTCCGGGCGGGCAGCAGCCCGAACAGGCGCCGCTTCGCACCGTCGCCACCCGCCCGCTCCGTCGCTGCGGCCGCGGGGTCTCCCACGGGCCCGGGAGCCGGCCAGGCCAACCCGATCGCCAGGGCCACCAGGCCCATCACCACGAGGGTCATCGGACGGCCCTCCCCCGCAGCGCCACGGTCACCAGGCGCCGCGCACCGGCCCAGCCCACGCCCAGGAGCAGCAGTCCCAGCACGGCACTGGCCAGCCCGAGCGGCTGCTCCAGGTACAGCTCCCGCGGCGACCACCCGATCATCGCGGCCCCGCCGACCCCCACCAGGGGCAGCAGCGACAGCATGTACATGGACGCCATGGCCCCCGACGCCGCCGACTGCGCCGTCTGCCGACTGGCCCGGGCTCGCCGCACCGTCTCCGCCGCGCTCGCGACCGCAGGTGCCAGCGCGGCACCGGACCGTTCGGAGAGCGACCACCCGCTGGCCACGTGGCGCAGGGCCGGGCTGTCGTGTGCCTCGGCCAGCTCCCGCCAGGCGGGACCGAGCAGTGCTCCCCGGCCAGCGGTCTCCAGCACGGGGGCGAGCCAGGGTGCGTCGGTGCCGGACTCAGCAACCAGCCGCAGGGCCGCGGCCGGTGGCAGGCCGGCGGAGAGCGCCGCAGCCAGACCCTCGAGCAGGCGCAGCACCTCCTCGTCACCGATGCGGCGACGCCCCACCCGCTGGCCGACCATTGCCGTCACCCGACGCAGACCGCCCCCGGCAGCAGCCACCGGGTCGGCGTCCAGTGCGCCGCGCAGGGACTGCACGGTGGCCTCCCGCCGCGCGGCGGCCGCACGCTGCCCGGGCAGCCGGGCCAGGCCCAGTGCCACCTCGTGGCGGGCGCGTCCGGGCCACAGGAGCAGCGCCCCTGCCACGAGCAGCCCGACCAGGAGCCCCGTCACGACGACCACCCCAGCAGTGCCTCGAACCGGTCCCAGGCGGCGGCCGGACGCAGCACCCCATCGCGCAGGTCCATCGCCGGCAGGGCGCGCACCCGCCCGTCGTCGTCGGGCACGAACACCCCCACCTGGGCCAGGACACGCCGCTCGGGGAGCCGCTTGACGTGCAGCACGCAGTCCAGCGCCGAGCCGAGCTGGGCGTGCACTGCAGCCGGCGTCATGTCCGCCAACGCTCCCAGCGCCTCGAAGCGCGCCACCACGTCCTCGATGGCGTTCGCGTGCAGGGTCCCGCAGCCGCCCTCGTGACCGGTGTTCAGCGCCGAGAGCAGCTCGCGCATCTCCGGGCCCCGCACCTCGCCCACCACCACCCGGTCCGGGCGCATGCGCAGGGACTGCTTGACCAGGTGGGTCATGTCGATGGCGCCGCGCCCCTCGACGTTGGCCGAGCGGGACTGCATGCGCACCACGTGCGGATGCTGCACCGCCAGCTCGCGGACGTCCTCCACCACCAGGATCCGGTCACCCGGTTCCACCATGCTCAACAGCGTGGCCAGCAGCGTGGTCTTGCCGCTCCCGGTGCCCCCGGAGACCACGAACGCCAGCCGCCGCTCCACCACGGCCCGCAGCACCCGCGCGCCCAGCTCGTCCACGGTGCCCAGGCGCAGCATCTCCTCGATGCTGGGGACCACCTCCCGCGGGACGCGCAGCGACAGGTGCGCCGCACCGTCGACCAGCGGGGGCAGTACCGCGTGCAGGCGGATTCCTCCGGGAAGCAGGCCGTCCACACACGGCGCCGTGTCGTCCAGCCGCCGGCCGGCCAGTCCTGCCAGCCGCACTGCGAGCGCCCGCACCTCCTCGGCGGATCCGACCCGGGTGGTGTCCCGTTCCAGGCCCCGCCCGCGATCGACCCACACCCCCTCGGTGCCGTTCACCAGCACGTCCGTCACCCCGGGCTCACCCAGCACCCGCTCCAGCGGGCCCGCTCCCAGCACCTGACGTCCCAGTCGCTCGCTGCGCTGCCGGACGCCACGGTCCCCCAGCCGCAGGCGCTGCGCACCTGCCACCTCGCCGACCGTCTGGACACTCGGGGAGCGCCCGTCGGCGATCTGGCGCCGGATCCCCTGCAGCGCACTCATGCCGGCACCCCCACGAGGCCGAGCAGCACCTCATCGGCCAGCTGCTGCACCGGTCCGGGCACCGAGCCCACCGGGCTCCCCTCCAGCTCGCAGCGCCCCACCGAGGGGTCCTGCGCCAGGGCCCCGGCCACCGGGTGACCGGCCACGTCCTGCACCGCCTGCACCAGACCACGGCCGGGCCTGCCACCCCGCAGCACCAGCGAGGTCTCCCCCGGCACCACCCCCAGGGCACCGCGCAGGGCCGGGGCCACGGCCACGGTGCCGGGGGCCTCGCCCACCAGCACGGTCAGCGAGTGGCACCAGCTGGCCCACCCCAGGAAGTCCGGTGCCCCCATGGGCGGCAGGTCCACCACCACCAGGTCGGCCACCCCCGCCACGGCCCGGCGAGCATGGTGCACCACGTGCCGCGGCAGGTCGGCCCAGCTGCCCTCCCCGATGCCGTCCCGCGCCAGCAGGCGCACCCCGTGGGCCTGCGGCAGGGCCGCCACCAGCTCGTCGCCGGGCAGGTCCCCGTCGCTGCGGACCAGGTCGTCCCAGTGCAGTCCGCGCACCGACTCCATGCCCAGCGCCACGGCGAGGGCGGTACCCCATCGGGAGGTGTCCACGGCCACCGTCCGCGCCCCGGTGGAGGCGCCGCGCAGGGCCACCGCCGCCGCCAGGGTGGATGCCCCCAGGCCGCCGGTGGCTGCTCCGATGCCGATCACGTGTGCCGTCATGACCACGACGATGCGGCCTGCGGCGCACCCCCTGCCGGGCGCCCCGAGCACCCCTGTGGACGGGCACCCACCGCCCTCAGGAGGACCGGGCCGGTCGGCTCCCGGGCACAGGGGCCAGCAGGTCCCGGGTGAGGCGGTCAGTAGTAGACGGCCAGGCGCCCCTGGGGGCCGTCCACACAGGTGACCGGCGTCTCGAAGACGCGCGAGAGCAGGTCGTCGCGCAGGATCTCGTCGGGGCTGCCGAACTCCTCCACGGCCCCGTCCTTCATCACGCAGATGTGGTCGGCGTAGTGCCCGGCGAAGTTGATGTCGTGCAGCACGATCACGATGGTGCGCCCCAGCTCGTCGGCCGCCCGGCGCAGGTGCTGCATCATCACCACCGCATGGCGCATGTCCAGGTTGTTCAGCGGCTCGTCCAGCAGCACGTAGTCGGTGTCCTGGCAGAGAACCATCGCGACGTACGCACGCTGCCGCTGACCTCCGGAGAGCTCGTCCAGGTAGCGCCCCTGCAGCGGGGTGAGGTCGAAGAAGGCGATCGACCGGTCGATCAGCTCCTCGTCCCGCGCGGTCAACCGACCCCCGCTGTACGGGAAGCGCCCCAGCCCCACCAGCTGGCGCACGGTCAGACGGGTGATGAAGTGGTTCTCCTGCCGCAGCACCGAGACCACCTTGGCCAGCTGCTTGGACGGCGTACGGGCCACGTCGTGCCCACCGATGGTCGTCGTCCCCGCATCGCTGCCCAGCAACCGCCCCATGATGGTCAGCAGGGTGGACTTGCCCGCGCCGTTGGGGCCCACCAGAGCGGTGATGCCCCCGGTGGGGATGGTGACGTCCACCGGCCCGATGCGGACCTCGCTGGTGTAGTCCTTGCGGACCCCACTGACCTCGATCACAACGTTCCCTTCCGCAGGATGATGAACAGGAAGGCCGAGCCCCCGACCACCTCGATGAGGATGGAGACCGCGCCCTCGGCGTAGAAGACGTGCTTGAGCACCACGTAGGCGCCGGCCAGCACCACGAAGCCCAGCAGGCTCGCCATGGGGAGCACGTAGCGGTGGTCCCAGGTGCCGGCCAGCTGGTAGCTCAGCATGGCCACGAGGAAGCCCAGGAAGGTCAGCGGACCCACCAGGGCGGTGGAGGTGGCCATCAGCACCGAGACCAGGAAGAGGGTGATGAGCACCTCGCGCCGGTGGTCCAGCCCCAGGTTGGTGGAGACGTCGCGCCCCAGGCCCACCAGGTTGAGCCGGCGGCTGCGCCACCACAGCGCCCCGGAGGCCAGCACGCACAGCGGGATGGCCAGCGGCAGGTAGGAGGCGTCCGCGTTGGAGACCGAGCCGAAGAGCCGGGCGGTCAGCACGTCGAAGTCGCTGGGGGTCAGCAGGCGCTGCATGAAGGTGCTCAGCGAGCCCAGTCCGCCGCCCAGGATGATGCCGACCAGCAGCATCACGTGCATGTTGCCCCGGCGGCCGGTGAGCAGCCAGCCGTACAGCATCATGGCGAAACCGACCATGAGGAGCACCGTCAGTGCGAACTGGGGCCACCCCTGCAGGCGCACGATGCCGGCGGCGCCCAGGAAGTAGACCGCGGCCGTGCTGATGGCCACGTAGAGCGCCTCGAAACCCATGATCGATGGGGTGATGATGCGGTTGTTCGCCGCCGACTGGAAGGCCACGGTGGCCGCTCCCTGGCAGACGACGACCACCATGATCACCACGAGGTTGGTGGCGCGCATCTCGGCGATCCGCCAGAACCCGGGGCTGCCGTACGGCAGCGGGTTGTCCCAGGCCACCATGCCCGCCGCGATCGCGAGGGCGAGCAGCCCCAGCACCGCCATCACCACGGCGTAGCGGGTGCGGTCTCCCCCGGTGGGGAAGGGCCCCGAGCCGCTGACCGGTCCCCGCCACCGCTGGTGGGTGCGGGCGTCGGTGGCGGCGTCGGCCGGGGAGGTGGACGCCTGTGGGGACCCGGTGTGCGCGGTGAGCTCAGACACGACGCCTCCCCAGCAGCAGGCCGATGAACACCGCGGCGCCGACGATGCCCAGGATCACCGAGACGGGAAGCTCGAAGGGGGCGATGAGGGTGCGCGCGAGCAGGTCGCAGACGGTCACGATGGCCACCCCCAGCAGGCACACCCACGGCAGGTTGGAGCGCAGGTCGTCACCCCGCCACATCGAGACGATGTTGGGCACGATGAGGCCCAGGAAGGGCAGGTTGCCGATCACCACGGTGACCACACCGGTGGCGACGGCGATGAGCGCCGTGCCCAGCAGCATCACTGCGCGGTAGTTCAGGCCCACGTTGGTGGCGACGTCCTCGCCCAGCCCGGCGACGGTGAAGCGGTCGGCCACCACGAACACGGCCACGACCACGAGCCCGACCACCCAGAGCACCTCGTACTGACCGCGCAGCACGGAGGTGAAGCTGCCGGCGAACCAGACCCCGAGGCTCTGCAGCGCGTCGTTCGCCAGGGCGATGTAGCTGGTCACGGCCCCCACGACCGCCCCGAGCATGATGCCCACGATGGGCACCACCAACGATGAGGTGAGCCGCACCCTCCGCAGGAACAGGAAGAACACCATGGTGCCGACGAAGGCCATGGTGATGGCGCCCACCATCCGCAGCAGCAGCCCGGAGGTGGGGAAGAACAGCAGCATCAGCAGCAGTCCCAGCCCGGCCCACTCGGTGGTGCCCACGGTGGTGGGCTCCACGAAGCGGTTCTGGGTGAGCATCTGCATCACCAGGCCGCACATCGCCATCGCGGCCCCGGCGAGCACCAGGGCGACGGTCCGCGGGATGCGGGTGATGCCGAACATCTCCCGGCCCAGCTCGCTGCCGTCCAGCACGTCGACCACCCCGGTGAACAGGGAGAGCACGAGCAGGGCGGCGACGCCGAGGGCGCCGAGCAGCAGCCAGGGGTCGACCAGACGGCCCTTGTCCCGAGGGGCAGGGGCCGTCTGGTCGATCGTGGTGCTGTCGATCAACCCTTGTCCCCCAGGCCGTCCGCGACGGTGGCCAGGAACTCGGTGTAGGTCTGGATGCCCTCGTTCACGTACGTGTCCTTGGGCATGTAGAAGACGTGGCCGTTCTTCACCGCCGGGACGTCCTTGAGGGCCTCGGACTTCTCGATGATCTCGGCGGCGGGCTGGAAGCCCTCCTCGTCGGCGGCCACGGCGGCGTCGCGGTCCATGACCAGGATGATGTCCGGGTTGGACTCGGCGATGGCCTCCACGGAGACGTCGTCGCCCTGGTGGTCGTCGCTGCCGCCCTCGACCTCGAGGGCCGGGGTCAGGCCGAGGATGTCGAACAGCGGCCCGATGGTGCGACCGTTGCTCGGGGCCACGTAGCCCAGCTCGCCACCGGAGGTGATCAGACCCATGACGGTCTGCTCGGAGTCGTAGGCCTTCTTGACCCGCTCGATCTCGGCGTCCAGGGCCTTGTTCAGCTCCTCGGCCTCGGAGCTCTTGTCGAAGATCTCGCCCAGGGCCGTCGTCTGACGCTTGAGCTCGGAGTCCAGCCCCTCACCCTCGCGCGGGTCGAGCTCCACGATGGTGGCGTCCGGCACCAGCTTCTCGAAGTCGCCCTTGAACTGGGCGAAGCGGGAGCCGTTGAGCACCAGCTCCGGCTCGGCGGCGACGACGGCCTCGAGGTCGGGCTCGCGGTGGGTGCCCAGGTCCACGACGTCCTCGGAGGTCTTGTAGCCCAGGCCCTCGGGGACCAGGCGCTTCGGGGCGGCCTTCAGCTCCACACCCCAGGAGTCCAGCGTCTCGAAGATGCCGTTGTCCGTGGCCACCACGTTCTTCGGCGGGCTCGCGACCTCCTGCGTGCCGTGGTTGTCCTCCACGCTGACCGTGCCCGCGGCCTGCTCACCCGAGCCGGACCCCGAGTTCCCGCCGGCCTCGGCGGAGTCCTCGGCCCCGCAGGCGGTGACGGAGAGGGCTGCGACGGACAGGAGGACGAACCCCCGCGTCAGGTGGGAACGCTGCATGGTGTGGCCTTTCGGGCGAACGGTCGCTCTCGCGATGACGGGAGGAGCATAGCCTTACCTAAGCGGTGTCTGTCACACCCCGGCACGTCAGCCTTGGGACACGACGAACCCCCCGGGAAAAGGTGAAGGCCCCAGCCGGGGGGGCAGCTGGGGCCTTCGGCGCGCCATGCCCTGGGGGGGAAAGGCAGGTGCGCCGCGCGCTCAACCCGAAGGGAGCGCGCTGGAAATATGATGCACCCCGTGCCGGGCAAATGCAAGTGGCACCCTCACTCGACCCGCGGCAGCCTCCCGGCGCGCACCGCATCGGCCAGCCGCTCGCCGGCCCGCGCACCGCCCACGACGGCGTCGCACACGTGCCGCATCCACAGGGCCACACCGTCCGCGGTGCCGCCCGCATAGGCGGTGAGGGCACCCAGGTACTCCATGCCACCACCGGGGCGATGGCCGGCCTCCACGACGGCCACCCCCATCGGGTCCAGCCCCCGGGAGCGCACCACGGCCCGCTGCACGGCCCGGGCCACCAGGCCGTTGCCGCGCACGAAGGGGCGCAGGGTCACGATCTCGGCGTGGGCCACCGCCGCCACCAGCACCGCGGGCACCAGCGGCGGCGCCGCCAGCACCTCCCGCAGACCGCCGAGCCGGGCGTGCACCACCTCCACCGGGGGCAAGGGGCCGATCTCCGTGAACTCCGGCACCTGCTCCCCCTCGCGCCGCGGGCGCCCCAGCGCCTCGTCCTCCACCAGCCCGCGGGCGGCCGCGGTGTGCAGGCGGGCGAGCACCTGGCTGGGCGAGGTGGCCAGCAGCGACTCCAGGTGGGCGGCCTCCTCGGTGGCGCGGATGGCGCCACGCACCACCGCCTCCACGGGGTCCGGATCCTCCCCCCAGTCGCGGGCGCCCACCATCGCCTCCCGCACCCAGTCGACCGGCAGCTCGGCCCCCTCCAACGATGCCGAGGCCCACGCCCCGTGCACGCGCGCCTCGGTGGCGCACTCCGCAGAACGCCGCCGCAGGCCCTCGTGCCAGCGCAGCTCGGTGCACGCGTCCCGCGCCGCATCGGCCCCCGCCCGCACGCCGGGGAGGTCCAGCAGTCCCGACAGTGGATGGGACGAGGAGGGCACCGAGAGGGAGATCATGGAGGCCAAGCGTAGGGACCCACGCACAGCAGCTCCGAAGGTGAGCCGCGCCACCCCTCGGGGTGGCAGGTGGCGCTCTGGCCCGCCAGCACGCACAATCGAGGGCAGACTCGCATAGAGTGACAGCAGTGACGACGAACCGACGACGGGAGTAGTCATGGCCACCCCGGCCTCCAAGACCCACGATTCCACGACCCGCACCGAGCGGTCTGCCGCCCGCGCCACCACGACCAACGGCGAGCGCACGATCGGCCAGATCGTCAGCGACGCGACCACGAACGCCCAGACCCTGGTCCGCGACGAGATTGCGCTGGCCAAGGCCGAGATCAACGCCGACGTGCAGAAGGGCGTCAAGACCGGCATCGGCTTCGGCATCGCAGCCTTCTTCGGCTTCTTCGCCTTCATGATGTTCCTGTTCGCCGCCGCGTGGGGCATCGCCACCGTGCTGCCCACCTGGGCCGCCTTCCTCATCGTGGGCGGCATCCTGCTCCTGATCACGATCGTCGGCGCGCTCTTCGGCATGGCGCAGATGAAGAAGATCAAGGGCAAGCCGCAGGAGGCCATCGCGGCCGCCCAGCGCACCCAGCACACGCTGACGGACGCGGCGAACCCGAACGCCACCACCCCGCGTCGCTGACCACACCGGTCACCGGACGCCCGCACGACGGCGGTCACCCCACCGGGGTGACCGCCGTCGTCGCGTCCGGCGACCGGGGCGGTGGGAGAGGGGGCTCAGCGGTAGTCGACGGGCACGTCCCGCACGTCGCCGACGTCCCACGGGCGGTCCACCCCACCCAGCTGCAGCACCGTCGAGAGCAACCACCCGGTGTACCCCCAGACGAACAGCCCGTCCACGGCGAAGCCCGGGGTGGTCCGGTCGAAGCCCGGGAGCCGCGCGGTGAACCGGTGGGCCGGGTCCACCAGCTCCTCCACCGGCACCGTGTGGACGCTGGCCACCTCGATCTCACTGCCCACGCCGATGGGGTGCGGCTGCTCCCACCAGCCCACCACGGGGGTGACCGGGCGGAAGCTCGGCGCCACCGGGAGCTCCGGGAACTGCGCGGCCACCCGCACGCTCGCGGGCTCCAGACGGACCTCCTCGTGCCCCTCCCGCAGGGCGGCCTGCTGGGCGTCCTCCCCCGCATCGATACCGCCGCCGGGGAAGGAGACCTGCCCGGCGTGGGAGCTGAGGCGGGAGGAGCGCCGGGTGAGGACGATCCCCTCGGGGCCCACCAGCACCAGCACGGCTGCCGGGCGCGAGCGCGGCACCTCCTCGCGGCTCCGCGGACGGGCAAGCGGCCGGGCGAGGTGCTCGGTCGACGCGGCGTCGATGCGGCCCTGCAGGCCCTCCACCCACGCCGGGGCGGCCACCGGCCCACCGGATGCGGGGCCGCTGGGGCTCACAGCACCACCCGGCCGTCCACCGGCTCCTGACCCCGGGCACGCGGGGGCAGCAGTGCGGGGTCGTCGGGGAGGAACTCCACCGGCACCTCCCCCTTCACCATCGACCACGCCTGCTTCGCGCCGGTCACGCCCGTCTCGGACGAGGGGCACCATCGCGCCACCGGGCATGCCCCGCAGGCGGGGCGTCGCGAGTGACACACACGCCGGCCGTGGAAGATGAGCGTGTGCGAGAGGTTCGTCCACTCCTTGCGCGGCATCAGCTCGGCGATGGCGTGCTCCACCTTCACCGGGTCGGTCTCGGTGGTCCACCCCATCCGACGCACCAGCCGGCCGAAGTGGGTGTCCACCGTGAGCCCCGGCGTGTCGAAGGCGTTGCCCAGCACCACGTTCGCCGTCTTGCGCCCCACCCCCGGCAGCTTCACCAGGTCACGCATCCGCGGCGGCACCTCGCCACCGTGGTGCTCCACCAGCGCCTGCGCCAGGCCGATGATGGAGCGCGTCTTGGCGCGGTAGAAGCCGGTGCGCTTGATGAGCACCTCCACCTCGGCAGGATCGGCGGCCGCCAGCGACACCGCATCGGGATGACGGGCGAACAGGCCCGGCGTGACGGCGTTGACCGCCACGTCCGTGGTCTGCGCCGACATCACGGTGGCCACCAGCAGCTCGAAGGGGTTGCGGAAGTCCAGCTCGCACTCGGCATCCGGGTGGCGCTCGGTCAGGACGCGGTACATCCTGCGGGCCCGCCGGGTCCGGGCCAGGGGGGTCTCGGAGTGCGTGGAGGCAGCGGAGTCTGACACGGAAGCAGGGTAGTCGCAGGGGGGTGCCCCGGGCTGCGGCGAGGATCACCCCCGGCATGAGTGCGCGTCAGACAGAGAGAGGTTCGGTCGCCCGGCGGATCGAGGGAGGCCTGGCGGGCAGCCTCGTACCGGCCCGGAGGTCATGGCCCAGTTCGAGGGCTGAGTCAACCACCCATTTCAGGGGGGTACCGGTGTCCCGGCCCCGTGAACGAGGGTGGAGACACCGGCAGGGAAACAGTCCCCGCTGGCGATCCACTCCAGAGAAGGGACACGACATGCACACCACTCTGAACCCCACCGTCCGCACCACCCTGGCAGGCCTGCTGGCTGTGGGCGGCCTGGCCCTGGCCGGCACGACGGCCCACGCCGTCGAGGGTGAGGTGGGCCCGGAGACCACCCAGCGCTTCGGCGGCCCCCGCCTGGAGGCCGAGCGCGGCGAGTCCACCGAGCAGGCCACCTGGTCGCAGGGCGAGCAGCTGAAGATCCTGTGCCACGAGCGCTCGGGCGAGCCCATCCACGGCTACTACGACGGCACCTCCGACATCTACTACCTCACCGCCGACGGCGGCTGGGTGGCCGACATCGACCTCTACACCGGCAGCAACGAGCCCGTGGTGCCCGGGTGCACCCCGGAGCAGAAGGTGGCCGGCTTCTCCGACTACTGGGTGGGCAACCTCGCCGACATCGACGGCGCGTACGGGGCCCAGTGCGTCGACCTCTGGTCGATGTACGCCCACGACGTCTGGGGCGCGGAGCGCGTCCCGATGGGTGGCGACATGGGTGCCCACAACATCTGGACGAACGACCGCTTCGACGCCTCGAAGTTCCGCAAGCTGAGCGCCGACGAGGGCCCGCGGGCCGGTGACGTGGCCGTCTTCGGCACGGGCATCGACGGCCAGTACGGGCACGTCGCCATCGTGACCGGTGTTGAGGGCAGCACCGTCACCACCATCGAACAGAACGCGGACGGGACCGCCGCGGACCCGGTGCAGGAGGGCACGGTGAACCAGGAGCACCTGATCGGCTACCTGCGCCCCCTCACCTGAGCTGGCGGGACCGGAGCGGCCCGGTGGTCCTGCGGGTACCACCCCGCAGGACCACCTCACCCACCGACCCTGTGAGGCGTGGCACACTGCAGGCGTGGACCTCGACATCGTGACCCGTTCGCCCCTGTTCGCCGGACTGGACGAGCCTGCTGCCGCCGCCCTGCTGGAGCTCACCGACCGTGAGACCTTCAAGCGGGGCCAGGTCATCTTCAACGAAGGCGACCCGGGCGAGAAGCTCTACGTGATCGCCGCCGGCAAGCTCAAGCTCTCGCGTTCCAGCCACGACGGCCGCGAGAACCTGTTGGCCGTGCTCGGCCCCGGCGAGATCATCGGTGAGATCAGCTTCTTCGACCCGGGGCCCCGCACCGCCTCGGCCATCACCGTGAGCGACACCGAGGTGCTCTCGCTGGCGCACGGCCACCTGCGCGGCTTCCTGCGTGACAACACCCAGGCCTCCGTCGCGATGCTGGGGGCTCTGGCCCACCGCCTGCGCCGCACCAACGACAACGTGGCCGACCTGGTGTTCACCGACGTCCCCGGCCGTGTGGCCAAGGCGCTGCTGGACCTCGCCGAGCGCTTCGGCGTGGACGACGGCAACGGCCTGCTGGTGCAGCACGAGCTGACCCAGGAGGAGCTGGCCCAGCTGGTCGGCGCCAGCCGCGAGACGGTCAACAAGGCCCTGGCAGACTTCGCCTCCCGCGGATGGCTCCGCCTGGAGGCCCGATCCGTGCGGCTGCTGGAGGTCGAGCGCCTGCGCAAGCGCGCCCGCTGACCTCGCCCGCACACCTGCCGCTGCGGGGCCCGTCCCAGCCCTGCACCCGGCAGTCCTGAGCCCTCGCCAGTCCCTGCACTGGCGGGGGCTCAGCGCTGGGTGCGGAGGTACTCCAACTGTGCGAGCACGGTGAGGCGGGCCGCGGGCCAGACCTCGCGGGGCACGTCGGCGTAGACCACGCGCACCACCGCATCGGCCAGGTCCTCGCCCAGCCCCGGCGTGACCTCGTCGGCCGCCGCGGCCACCTGCTCCAACCGCTGCGCCCGGTGCTGGCGGTACCAGGCCACCACCCCGGCGGCGTCGGCCACGAAGGGCCCGTGACCCGGCAGCAGCGAGGAGACCTCGCCGGAACCGGTGAGCCGCTCGATGCGTTCCAGGGAGTCCAGGTAGTCCGCCAGGTCCCCGTCGGGGTGCGCCACCACGGTGGAGCCACGACCCAGCACGGTGTCACCCGTGAGCAGCCGGTTCTCCGCCGGCAGCACGAAGCTCACCGAGTCCGAGGTGTGACCCGGTGTGGGCACGACGACCAGCTCCAGGCCGCCGACCGAGAGGTGGTCGCCGGCCACCAGGTCGTCGTCACCGCCGGCGACGGCCGCGCGGCGCACCGGGGCCCCCGTCAGGCGGTGGAAGGTGTCCGCCCCCTCGGCGTGGTCGGCGTGCCCGTGGGTGAGCAGCGTGAGGGCCACCCGCGCTCCCCGGGCCTCCACCTCGTCCACGATGCGGGCCAGGTGCTCCGGGTGCTCGGGACCGGGGTCCACCACGACCACCTCGTCCGAGCCGGGCTCGGACAGCAGCCAGGTGTTGGTGCCGTCCAGCGTCATCGGCGAGGGGTTCGGACAGAGCAGACAGGTGGCCCGCTCACTGAGCGTGCCGCCGGTCCACTCATCGCCGTCGGGCAGGTGGCTCTTCCCCGAGCGCACGCCTCAGCGCTCCCAGGGGCAACGCATCGCCAGACCGTCGGGGAAGCGCTCGTCCACCTCGACCTCCTCCGGCCAGGGCATCACCTCGGGCACGGCGGCGCGGTCGGCGAGGACCTCCTGGGCACTGTCCGCGGCGCTGAGCTCCTCGAGGGCGGCGATGGTGGGCGGCAGCATGAGGCCCGGGTCGGCAGCCAGCCGCTCCAACACCTGCGCGGGCACCTCCCAGGATGCGGAGACCGCCTCGCTGGTGCCGTCGTCCGGCTCCTGGCCCTGGGGGATGCGGGCGGCGAAGAACCACGTGTCGTAGCGGCGTGGCTCGCACTCGGGGGTCGTCCAGTGGTCGCGGACGGCCAGGCACTCGGTGCGCACCGTCAGCCCCTGCTCGGCGAGGAAGTCGCTGAAGGACAGCTCGCGCGCGTCGACCCGGCGACGCCCCTCCTCGATGGGGGGTGCACTCGCCTCGGCCTCGGTCACCGGGCGGCCGTCGGGGTGGGCGGCCAGCAGCACGCCGGTCTCCTCGAACACCTCGCGGGCCGCGGCGAGCACCAGCTGCTGCGCCGTCGCGGGGGTGGTGCCCGGCATCCGCGCCGACCACTCCTCGGGTGTGGGGCCGGACCAGGCGGTCTCCACCACCTCGTCGCGGGCATCCACCCCACCGCCGGGGAAGACCATCATGTTGGGCGCGAACGCCATCGTGGAGGCGCGGGTCTGCATGAAGACCTCCACCCCCTGGGCGCCGTCGCGCACCACGAGCACCGTGGCCGCGGGGCGGGCCGGCACGGGCTCGGGGCGGTTGGCCGGGGCGGTGTCCATCCACTCCCGCACCGTCGGCACCAGGGCCGGCGGCATCGGGAAGTCACGG
Source organism: Kytococcus sedentarius (assembly GCF_041937525.1). Taxonomy (GTDB): domain Bacteria; phylum Actinomycetota; class Actinomycetes; order Actinomycetales; family Dermatophilaceae; genus Kytococcus; species Kytococcus sedentarius_A. The sequence continues at coordinate 2,176,239 of NZ_CP169391.1, read as the reverse complement.
TACGGCCGGGGCACGTCAGTCCCGGACGGCCAGGACGACCTCGACCTCGACCGGGGCGCCGAGCGGCAGCGCGGCCACGCCCACGGCGGAGCGGGCGTGCTGGCCGGCCTCGCCGAAGGCGGTGGCCATGAGCTCGCTGGCGCCGTTGACCACGGCGGGCTGGCCGGCGAAACCGGCCTCGCTGGCCACGAAGCCCACCACCTTCACGACGCGCTCGATGCGGTCCAGGTCGCCCACCACGGACCTGGCCGCGGCCAGGGCGTTCACGGCGCAGATCTGGGCCAGCTCGGCGGCGCGCTCGGGGGTCACGGTGCCCACGCCCTCACCGACCACACCGGTCCCCGCGAGGGAACCGGACACCATCGGCAGCTGGCCGGAGGTGTAGACCAGCCCCGCGTGCTCGGTGGCCGGCACGTAGGAGGCCACGGGGGCTGCGACCTCGGGGATCTCGATGCCGGCCTCGGCCAGGCGCTGCTCGACGGCCCCCATCAGGCGGCCTTCTCCCGCTTCATGTAGGCCACGGGGTTGGTGCCCTCGGGGCCGGGGATGACGGTGACGAGCTCCCACCCGTCCTCACCCCACTGGTCGAGGATCTGCTTGGTCGCGTGGACGATCAACGGAACGGTGGCGTACTCCCATGTGCGCATGGTCCGAGCCTAGCGGTGACCGGGACCGTACTCTTTCCCCCATGGCTCGACCCTCCACCCCTCACGCCAACCCGTTGGTCGCCCTCGGCGCCTTCGTGGTGAGCTGCCTGATCGCCGGGCTGCTCGCGGCCGCGCTGTTCATCCCCCTGACCCTCGGCGTGGGGAAGACCACCGAGGCCGGCGTGACCTACTTCGAGGAGCTCCCCTCGGACTTCGGCTCCGGGGGTGTGGCCCAGCAGACCCGCATCGTCACGGCGGACGGCAAGCAGATCGCGGCACCGTTCGGGGAGAACCGCGTGGTGGTGGGGTCCGACGAGATCTCGCCGTGGATGAAGAAGGCCCAGGTGGCCATCGAGGACGAGCGCTTCGCCGAGCACAACGGGGCCGACCTGACCGGCATCGGCCGCGCCCTGGTGAACAACTTTGGCGGCGGGGGCACCCAGGGTGGATCCACCCTGACCCAGCAGTACGTGAAGGTCTCGCTGCAGGACCAGGCACTGCGCGACGGCGACCTCGAGGCCGCCCGCCGCGCCACCACCCAGAGCGGGCTGGCCGGTTACGCGCGGAAGCTGCGTGAGATCAAGTACGCGGTCTCGCTGGAGAAGACTCACAGCAAGGACGAGATCCTCACCAACTACCTGAACCTCGTCTACTACGGCGACCGTGCCTACGGCGTGGAGGCCGCGGCCCAGCACTACTTCTCCGTGCCGGCCGCCGACCTGGACATCGCCCAGTCGGCGCTGCTGGCCGGCATCGTCCGCTCGCCCGGCGCGAGCGACCCCATCAGCAACCCGGAGCGTGCCCTGGACCGCCGCAACGTGGTGCTGTACAAGATGCACGAGCTCGGTGACATCACCGACGAGCAGTACGAGGAGGCGGTGAGCTCCGACCTCGGCCTGGACGTCTCCTACACGCGCCGCTCCTGCGCCACCAGCGAGTACCCCTTCGTGTGCACCTACGTGGTGGAGTGGTTGCTGCGCCAGCAGGCCCTGGGCGAGAACGAGTCCGAGCGCCGCACCCGCCTGGACCGCGGTGGGCTGACCATCACCACCACCTTCGACAGCGCCCTGCTGGACCGCGCCACCAAGGAGCTGCGCGACGCCGTGCCGGCCGAGAACGACAACGCCGTGGCCGCCGCCGTGGCCGTGGTGGAGCCGGGTACCGGCAAGGTGCGGGCCATCGCCCAGAACCGCGAGTACGGCTTCGACCGCGGGTCCGGGCAGACCGCCGTGGGCTACTCGGTGGACCGCCCGTACACCACCAGCGGCGGTTTCGCGATCGGCTCCACGGCCAAGCTGTACTCGGCGGTGACCGCCATCCGCGACGGCTTCCCGGTGGAGGGTGAGATCGGCCTGCGCGACACGGTGGACCTCGCCTCCATCAACTCCCGGGGCGAGGAGCGGCAGGTGCCGAAGGCGGTCTTCCGACCGCAGGAGTTCGCCGAGTGCGCCAACGTGCAGGACGGCGAGCTGTGGGCCGTGCAGAACGACCACGGGCGCTTCTCGGACTCGATCGGCTTCAAGGAGGCCACCGAGGAGTCGGTGAACACCGCCTTCTCGGAGCTCACCACCGCACTGTCCCCCTGCCGGGTCCGCGACACCATGACCTCGATGGGGCTGCACCGCTCCCAGCTGGACGAGAACGGGGAGTACCTGCCCTTCTCCACCAAGCCGGGCTCGGTGGCTCTGGGCGCCGACGAGGCCAGCCCCCTGTCACTGGCCAACTCCTTCGCCACCGTGGCCTCCGGCGGCATGCGCTGCACCCCCTACCCGGTGGAGTCGGTGGCGGACTTCGAGGGCACCGAGATCCCGCTCGACGCCCAGCAGTGCGAGCGCGTGCTGGAGGAGGGTGAGGCCGCCGCGGTCACCGAGGTGTTCCGCTCCGTGCCGGAGACCACCGACGGTGGCGCCGCACGCGCCCGGCTCTCCGGTGGACGCGTGTCCGCCGGCAAGACCGGGACGGCCGACGGGTCGGACGAGACCTGGTACTCGGGCTACACGCCCCAGCTGGCGGCCTCGGTGTGGGTGGGAACGCCCGACAGCCTGGGCAACCTGCGGGACATCCAGCTGGGCGACCGCACCTACCCGGGGTGGCTGTACGGCTCCACCCTGGCCGCCCCGACCTTCCGCAAGATCATGGACTTTGCACACCGGGAGCTTCCCAACGAGTCCTTCCCCTCGCCCCCGGAGGAGCTGCGCGGCGGCACGCTGGTGGACGTGCCCGACGTCTCGGGCCTGACCGTCCTGGAGGCCCGGGAGGAGCTGCGCAAGGCCGGCCTGCTGGCGGTCAACACCAAGCCGTGGGCCCCCGGTGACGCCACCATCGAGCGCATCGAGACCTCCGACGGCGGCCAGCACGACACGTCCACCTTCGTGAAGCTGACGCCCCGCACGGACGAGGAGCAGCCCTCCCCGGAGAAGATCCGGGAGGAGCTGGAGGCCCAGGGCGACCGCGTGGAGGGATCGGTGTCGGACGGGGACACCGGCGAGAACTGATCAGGCCAGGTGCTTCTTCACCGCGGCGGCCACCCGGCCACCCTCGGCCCGGCCGGCGACCTTGGCCTGCGCGGCCTTCATGGCCTGGCCCATCTGTGACTTCTCGGTGACACCGGCCTCGGCGACGGCCTCGGCCACCAGGGTCTCGAGCTCGGCGTCGGACAGCTGCTGGGGCAGGTAGCCCTCGATGACGTCGAGCTCGGCCTGCTCGGTGGCGGCCAGCTCGGCGCGACCGGCCTTCTCGTACTCGGCGATGGCGTCGCGGCGCTTCTTGCCCTCCTTGGTGATCACGGCGAGCACCTCGTCATCCGTGAGCTCCTTGGCGGAGTCGCCGGCCACCTGCGCGTTCTGGATGGCCGTCATCACCATCCGCAGGGTGGAGGAGGTCACCTTGTCGCGGGCCTTCATGGCGGTGGTGAGGTCGGTGGAGATCTGCTGCTTCAGGTCGCTCATGGGGTGATCATCCCACCCGGCGCCGGCACCCGGTGCGATGATGGCCGCGTGATCACCACCTTCGCCCCCCGCCCCCCGGCGCCGCTGCGACCCCGCGGTGGTGCGTGGGACGCAGCCACCCTCGCGCGACGCACCGCGCTGGCCGTCGGCAGCGTGGCCGCCACCGGGGCGGCCTGCGTGGCCTGGGGCCACTTCGTGGAGCGGCACCTCTACACGCTGCGCCGCTTCACCGTGCCGGTGCTGCCCCCCGGCGCCCTGCCGCTGCGCGTGCTGCACGTGAGCGACCTGCACCTGGTGCCCGGGCAGGAGCGGCGGATGCGGTGGGTGCACGACCTCGCGGCCCTGGAGCCGGATCTGGTGGTGAACACCGGGGACAACATGTCCTCCCCGGCCGCGGTGCCCGACGTGCTGGCGACCTTCGACGAGCTGCTGGACCTGCCCGGGGTGTTCGTCTGCGGCTCGAACGACTACTACTCGCCGCGCTTCACCAACCCGCTGCGCTACCTCACGCAGGGCCGCAGCCACCACGATGGGACCCGCACCGAGCGCGACTTGCCGTGGCGGGAGCTGACGGCCGCCTTCCGCGAGCGCGGCTGGACCGACCTCACGCACGCGCGCTCCCGCATCGAGGTCGAGGGGGTGCGGCTCGAGTTCGTCGGGGTGGACGACCCGCACCTGGGGCTCGACGAGTACGAGCGCGTGGCCGGCCCCGCGGCCGACGACGCGGACCTGACGATCGGCGTCACCCACGCGCCCTACCAACGGGTGCTGGACGCGATGGTGGGCGACGGCGCCGGCCTGGTGCTCGCCGGACACACCCACGGCGGCCAGGTGTGCGTGCCCGGCTGGGGCGCGCTGACCACGAACTGCGACCTCGATGCCGGGCGCGTCAAGGGCGTCTCGCGCTGGTGGCCCGGTGCCGGCACGGCCGCCCGGGGCACCCCGGAGCCCGACGACGCCGCCTGGCTCGAGGTCTCCGCCGGCCTGGGGCACTCCCCGATGGCGCCCTACCGCTTCGCGTGCCGCCCCGAGGCCACCCTGTTGACCCTGGTGCCGCGGGAGTCCAGTGCTCCTGCGGACACCCGACCCACTCCCGAGAGGACCCCATGACCACGACACTCCAGGGCCGCACGATCCTGATGTCCGGCGGTAGCCGCGGCATCGGCCTGGCCATCGCACTGCGTGCCGCCGCCGACGGCGCCAACGTCGCGCTGCTGGCCAAGACCGACCAGCCGCACCCGGCGCTGGAGGGCACGATCCACACGGCGGCTGCCGAGATCGAGGCGGCCGGCGGGAAGGCCCTGCCGGTGGTGGGTGACGTGCGCTCCGAGGAGTCCGTGCGCGAGGCCGTCGCGGCGACCGTGGAGCGCTTCGGCGGCATCGACATCGTCGTGAACAACGCCAGCGCCGTGGACGTCTCCCCCGCCCGGGAGCTGCCGATGAAGAAGTACGACCTCATGCAGGAGGTCAACACCCGCGGCACCTACCTGCTGACCGCTGCGGCCATCGAGCACCTGGAGCGGGCGGAGAACCCGCACGTGCTGACCATGTCGCCGCCGCTGAACCTGGACCCGAAGTGGTTCGGCCCGCACACGGCCTACTCGATCAGCAAGTACGGCATGAGCATGGTGACCCTGGGCCTGGCCGAGGAGCTGCGGGAGGCCGGGATCGCCGTGAACTCCCTGTGGCCGCGCACCATCATCGCCACCGCCGCCATCCGGAACGTGCTGGGCGGGGAGGCCGCGATGGCGCGCGCCCGCGACCCCCGCATCATGGGCGATGCCGCCCACGCGATCCTCACGCGCCCGGCGCGGGAGGCCACGGGCACCTTCTTCGTCGACGACGAGGTGCTGGCCGAGACGGGCATCACCGACCTGTCGGTCTACGGCGGCAGCCCGGAGACGCTGCAGCCCGACATCTTCTTGGACTGACAGCCGCCCGCCGGAGGCCCTCCGGAGGTCACGGCGAACGCCGGATCGGCCCCCGCGGGCGCGCTCCCGGTGCGCGGGGCGTGCAATGATCCGGCCACCCATCCACCGTGCGCCCGGGAGTGAGCATGCCCCTCGTGATGAAGTTCGGCGGGTCCTCAGTGGCCGATGCCGACCGCCTGCGCCGCGCCGCGGACCTGGTCCGCTCCTCGATGGGGCGGACACCCCTGGTCGTGCTGTCCGCCACCGGCGGCACCACGAACACCCTCGTGGCCGCCTCGCACGCGGCGGCCGCCGGCCGGGTGGAGGAGGCCCTGGGCCTGAGCGCAGACCTACGCCGTCGCCACGAGGAGATCGCCGTCGACCTGTTGGGCGGGGTCGATGCCGGGCTGGCGCGGACCTTTGACGAGCTGTTCGGCGACCTCGACAGCCTGCTGCGGGCCGTGGCGATCCTGGCCGAGCTCTCCCCGCGCAGCCGCGACGCGATCCTGTCCACCGGCGAGCGCCTGTCCACCCGATTGCTCGCGGCTCACACGGGGTTCCCCCTGCTGGACGCCCGCGACCTGGTGCACACCGACTCGCGCCACGGGGCGGCCCGGCCCGACACCGACGCCATTGCGGCCGCCGTGGCCGAGATCGCACTCCCCGCCATCGAGGCCTCCGGCGCCGCCATCACGCAGGGCTTCATCGGGAGCGACCCGCACGGCACCACCACCACCCTCGGCCGGGGTGGGAGCGACTTCTCGGCCTCGCTGCTCGGGGCCGCCCTCCACGCCGACGAGGTGCAGATCTGGACCGACGTGGAGGGTGTGCTCACGTGCGACCCGCGCGTGGTGCCGTCGGCGCGCAGCGTGCACGAGGTCTCGGCGGCCGAGGCGGCTGAGCTGGCGGCCTTCGGCGCGAACGTGCTGCACCCGGCGACGATCGCGCCCGCCATGGCCGGTGGCGCGACGGTGACGGTGCGCCACACGCAGCGCCCCGAGGGTGAGTTCACCACCATCCGGCCCGGCGCTGTCAGCGCCCAGGCAGCCACGGCGATCGCGTCCCGGGGTCCGGTGACCCTGCTGACCGTGAGCTCGCCGAGGATGCTGGACCACGCCGGGTTCATGCAGCGGCTGTTCGAGGTGTTCGGCGAGCACCAGGTGAGCGTCGGCCTCATCGCCACCGCCGAGGTGAGTGTCTCGGTGACGGTGGAGGACGAGGTCGACCTGGAGGCGCTGCTGCGGGACCTCGGGGAGTTTGCGGAGGTGGAGGTCGCGCGGGGGCGGGCCATCATCGCCGTGGTGGGGGACCGGCTGCGCGCCACGCGCGGGTTGGCGGCGCGGGTGTTCTCCAGCCTGGCCCCGGTCGCGAACGTGGAGCTCATCAGCCAGGGCGCCAACGAGATCAACCTCTCGGTGGTGGTGCGCTGCGACGAGCGCGACGAGGCCCTCCGCGCCCTCCACGCCGGACTCTTCGAGGACGCCCCGCTCCCCGAGTGAGCGGGGCCGACACGCCGGCGCCCGGGCCGCTGCCGGGCGCCGGGACCCGGCCTCCCCGGCGGGCAACCCACCCCCTCAGTTGACACTGTGACGTGTCATGCATATATTGGTGACAGATCACCAACCCACTGAGGAGATTCGCATGAGCACCCTGACCGAGCTGAACGGCACCTACACCCTCGACCCGACCCACTCCCGCATCGGGTTCGTCACCCGCCACGCGATGGTCACCAAGGTGCGCGGCAACTTCAACGACTTCGAGGGCTCCGCCACCACCGGCGCTGGCCTGGAGAACGCCACCATCGAACTGACGGCCCAGACCGCCAGCGTCGACACCCGCAACGAGCAGCGCGACGGCCACCTGCGCACCGGCGACTTCTTCGACGCCGAGCAGTACCCGGCCCTCACCTTCCGCTCCACCGAGGTGACCGCCGCCGACGCCGACACCCTGCGCGTCACCGGCGACCTGACCATCAAGGACGTCACCCAGCCGGTCACCATCGACTTCGACTACGAGGGCGCGGCCGTCGACCCCTACGGCAACCAGCGCATCGGCTTCGAGGGCCGCACCAAGATCGCCCGCAGCGACTTCGGCCTCACCTTCAACGCCACCCTGGAGACCGGTGGCGTGCTGGTCAGCGAGGACGTGACCCTGGAGTTCGAGATCTCGGCGATCAAGAACGCCTGACCCCCTTGGTGACCAGGCCGGTCACCACCCCCCATGCCCGATGCCGGGCGACGGTCGCCCCCTTCGACCGTCGCCCGGCATCGTCGTGCGTACGGGCCCGTCACGCGCGGCCGTCCGCCCCCCGGTTGCCGCCGGCCCGGCCTGGTGCAAGCGTGGCGGGCATGAAGATGACCAAGGCCTCCACCATCGTGTTCGACGCCGCCGACCTCGAGGCGAGCAGCAGCTTCTGGGCCCAGCTGCTCGACGGCACCGTCACCCGGCGCGACGAGGACTGGCACGCCATCGAGCTGGATGGCCACTTCACCCTCGCCATCCAGCTGGACCCCGACCACCAGCCGCCCCAGTGGCCCGAGGGGCGCCCCCAGCAGGTGCACCTGGACTTCCACCCCGAGGACCTGGAGGCCGCCCACACCCACGCGCTGAAGATCGGAGCGGAGTACCTCGGCGAGGAGACCGAGCCCGCCCGGGAGGGCGGATTCCGGGTGTACGCCGACCCGGCGGGGCACCCCTTCTGCCTCTGCTGGTGACCCAGGGGTCGAAAACCCGTTGAGTCCTGCGGCAGACAGTGCTCCACTGCACCGGTGACCCACCCCAGCGCCCTGCGCCCGCTCCGCGTCGAGGACGCCCCGGCGATGGCGCGCATCTTGGCCGACCCTGCCCTCTACGCGTTCACCGGCGGCGAGCCGCCCACCGTCGAGGATCTCACCCGGCGGTACACGACCCAGACCCGCGGCGGGTCGGCCGACGGCACCGAGACGTGGGTCAACGAGATCGTGGTGCTGGCGACCGACGGCCGCCCCATCGGCTACGTGCAGGCCACCCTCCCCCACGACGGCGGCCCCGCAGAGGTCGCGTGGGTCATCGGCACCCCGTGGCAGGGCCAGGGCTTCGCCCGCCGCGCCGCGGAGCTGCTCGTGGCCGGGCTCCGTGCGCGTGGCGTCGAGCGCACCCTCGCCCACATCCACCCCCACCACGTCGCCTCGCAGCGCATCGCCCGCCACCTGGGGCTGGCCCCCACCGACACCGTCGTGGACGGCGAGGTCCGCTGGGAGGGCCCCCTCACGCAGCCGCCACCGGCCGCCGCCCCCTCCCCGGCGTAACGATGCGGGGACGGCGCCGCCCGCCGAAGCAGCCCACGACCGGGGCGTCCGCACCAGCCCCCGACCCCCCGTCGACCGGCGGCACCAGCGCGATGGCGGGGCGCAGCCACCGTGCCCGGGCCTCCACCGCCTGCCCGTCCAGCACCTGCCGCGCGACGGCCACCATCTCGTCCCTCGTCCTCAGGGGGTGAAGGTAGCGCCCCAGCCGCCCGTGTGACCATGGCGCGAGCACCGAACCCCCACCCCGCCCGACCCCGGAGGAGACCACCATGGGCCTGCGCCTCTCCCACACCACCTGGGACGCCCTCGACCCCCACACCATCGCCGAGTTCTGGCGGGAGCTGACCGGCTGGGAGGTCAGCGAGCCCGAGTCGTACCACCCCGGCTCGGACGAGTGCTACCTCGTCACCCCGGACGGCTACACGATCCTGTTCTTCCGCGTGCCCGACGCCAAGCGGCTGAAGAACCGGGCCCACATGGACCTGCGCCACTCCGGCACCTCCCGGGACGAGGAGGTCGAGCGCGCCCTGCGCCTCGGCGCCACGATGGTGGACGACCGCCGCGAGGACCTCTCCTGGGCCGTGATGGCCGACCCCGAGGGCAACGAGTTCTGCATCCTCGACGGCTGAACACCCACCCGCCGAGGAGGGGCGCCCCTCACCCGCCGGACAACGCCCCCCACGCGCTGACGGCCATCCACCCACCGGCGATGGCGGCGATCCACAGCAGGGTCGTCCTGGCCTCCCGCTCCAGCACCGGGATGAACCGCTCGAGCCGCGGCCAGACCCGGTCACCCACCGCTCCGGCCAGCCCGATGAGGACCAGCGCCGGGAGGATCATCACCAAGCAGTACCCCGCCAGCACGAGCAGCCGCACCGGCCAGCCGATCTCCATCCCGGAGATGATCGCCGTGCCCGCGAGGTACGGCACCATCGTGGCCGCCTCGGTGAGCGCCGCCCCCGCGCCGAGCGCCACCATCGCAGCCGGCGCGAGGGATTGCGGGGCCGGGCGGGGCCCGGTGCGGGTCCTCGGCGTGGGGGCGAGGATGCCGAACGCCAGCAGCACGACCCCCAGTGCGAGCTTCACCCACTGGGCGGGCTCGGTCTCGAAGGCCCGCAGGAACGGCCCCGTGAGCGCCTCGATGCCGACCACCAGCGCCACCCCGAGGGCGAAGTAGATGGCCACCACCGTCACGAGGTAGACGGTCAGCGGCCCCACATCGACCCTCCGCCGCGAGACCACCAGCGCGAGGGGGATCACCAGGGTGCCCACGCTCAGGCTGTCGAGCAGCGCCAGTCCGGCCAGGGCCAGCAGGTCTCCCATGATGCGCCTCTCTTACGATCGTATGACGAGGTGGAGAGCGTACCTTACGGTCGTACGAGAGGATGTGGCCATGCCGACCGACCCGATGCCGCGGCCCGCCGGGGCCCCTCCACCCACCCAGGTGCGCCTGGCCGAGGCGGCGATCCGCGTCATCGCCCAGCAGGGGTTCGATGTGGTGAGCGTGCGCACGGTGGCGGCCGAGTCCGGGCTCTCGGCCGGCACGGTCCAGTACCACCACCCGACCCGGCAGGACCTACTCGTCGCGGCCCTGACCCGCTCCGCCGAACGGCAGGCCGCCCGCGTGGAGACCGCCGTCCGCGCTGACCCCGCCACGTCGGAGTCCTTCCGCCGGGCCCTGCTGGTGGCCCTGCGCGAGCTCCTCCCGCTCGAGGGGGAACGCCACGAGGACGCCGCGGCCTGGGTGAGCTTCGGGGCGGCAGCCTCGACCCGCCAGTGGTTGGCCGACCTCTACTGGGTCGTGCTGCAGCAGATGCGCGATGGGGTGCGGACCCTCCTCGAGAACGCACAGGCCGCCGGCCGGCTCCGTGAGGGGCTGAACCCGGAGGAGGCGACGCGGGTGGTGACGGCGTTGGTCAACGGGTTGACCCTCGACGTCCTGAACGCCCCTGCGCCAGAGCGCGACCGGGCGGAGCAGGCGCTGGACCTCGGCCTGTCGCTGGTCCTGACCGACTGAGGTCGGGGGTCCCACCGCATCCCTTGCGGCCCGGGGCCGCCAGTGGAACGGTGGCGGGGGTCACCCCGCCCACCCCACCGCACCCCGAGAGGCCCCCCCTCATGAACACCGCCACCGCCACCGCATCCGCCGACCTGCCGGCCACCATGCTCGCCGCCGTCTGGCAGGGCGACTCGCCAACGCTCACCGTGGAGGAGATCCCCGTCCCGCAGCCGCAGCAGGGCGAGGCGCTGGTCCGCGTCACCGCCTGCGGCGTCTGCCACACCGACCTGCACGTGCTCAAGGGCGAGGTCGCCTTCCCCGGCCCGGCCGTGGTCGGCCACGAGATCAGCGGCACGATCGCGCAGGTGGGCCCGGGGGTCGAGGGGCTGGCCACCGGCGACCGCGTCGTGGGCGCCTTCGTCATGCCGTGCGGCCACTGCCGCCACTGCGAGCGCGACCGCGACGACATGTGCGAGACCTTCTTCGCCGAGAACCGCCTGAAGGGCAACCTGCTCGACGGCACCAGCCGCCTCACCCGCCCGGACGGCTCGCGCCTGTCCATGTACTCGATGGGGGGTATGGCCGAGTTCGCGGTCGTGCCAGTCACGGCCCTCACGGCGCTGGACGAGGCACTGCCCATGGACAGCTCGTGCGTGCTGGGCTGCGCCGGCTTCACGGCCTACGGGGCCCTCGCCGCATCGGGTCTGCAGGCCGGGGAGTCGATGGCGGTGGTCGCCGTCGGCGGGGTGGGCTCCAGCATCGTGCAGATGGGCAAGCACCTGGGCGCGAGCGCGGTGGTGGCCCTGGACGTCACGGACGAGAAGCTGGCCGGCGCCCGGGTACTGGGCGCCACGCACATGGTCAACACGGCAGCGACTGACGACCCCGCGGCCGCCGTGCGTGAGGCGGTGCCCGGCGGCGTGGACGTGGTCTTCGAGGCACTCGGCCGGCCGGAGACCTTCGAGCTCTCGCAGTCGCTGCTGGCCGACGGCGGCCGCATGGTGGCCGTCGGCATCGCCGCCGGGGACGCCACCGCGCGCGTGCCGATCACGCAGCTGGTGCGCCGTGGCCACACCATCCGGGGCTCGTTCGGAGCCCGCACCCGCAAGGACCTCCCCGCGGTGGTCGCCCTGGCCGCCGAGGGCGGGTTCGACGTTGCCGGCGCCGTGACGCGCACCTATGGCCTCGATGAGGTGGACCGCGCCTACCGCGACCTCGCCGAGGGGCGCATCACCGGCCGCGCGATCGTGGTGATGGGGCGATGACCCGCGCTCCGATCCGATGGTGGGCCGGCCCCCTCGACGCCGAGGGCCTGGCGTGGTCGTCAGTCACCGCCGCCCGCGACGCCACGGGGGAGCTGTGCCGGGCCCGCGGGCTGACGGTGGAGGTCGGCACCCGGCCCGCGCTCGTGGCCAGCGCGTTCGCCGCCATCGAGCACCTGCGCGTGCACGGGCGGGAGGCCCAGGGGTGGGCACCGCTCTCGGGCTTCGTCCCCACCGCCGAGGGATGGGTGCGCCTGCACGGCAACTACCCGCACCACGCCGCGGCGATCACCCGGGCCACCGGCGCCGGCACCCGTGAGGAGCTCACCGACGCCCTGGCCGAGCGCACCGCCCTCGAGGTGGAGGACGACATCACCGCCGAGCACGGCATCGCGGTGGCCGTGCGCACCTCCGAGCAGTGGCAGGCCCACCCGCACGGGGCGTCCACGGCCAACGAGCCGTGGGTTCTGCCCGAACCGGGCGGCGAGCGTGCGCCGCTGTCCCCCGACCCGGCTGCACCAATGGCCGGGGTGCGCGTGCTCGACCTCACCCGCGTCATCGCCGGCCCCACCTGCTCCCAGCTGCTGGCCTGTCTGGGAGCCGACGTGCTCCGCATCGACCCGCCGGGGCGCCCCGAGCTGCTGGACCAGCACCTCTCCAACGGTATGGGCAAGCGCTCGGCGGAGCTCGACCTACCGGCCGACGGCGAGGCGGTGAGGGCGCTGCTCCCCCGGGCCGATGTGGTACTCGTGGGCTACCGCCCCGGCTCGATGGCGCGCTTCGGGCTCGACCCGGGCACGCTGGCGGCGGAGCACCCGCACCTGGTGGTCGCGTCGCTCTCCGCGTGGGGCGAATCGGGCCCGTGGGCGCAGCGCCCGGGGTTCGACTCCATCGTCCAGGCGGCCACCGGCATCGCGGTCCGGTGCGGGGACGGCGAGCGCCCGGGCGCGCTGCCGGTGCAGGCCCTCGACCACTCCACCGGCTACGTGATGGCCGCGGAGGTGCTGCGGCACCTGGCCCGGGCGCGTGCCGGCATCGTGCGGGTCAGTCTGCTCGGCGCTGCCCGCACCCTGCTGGCCGCACCGGCTCCTGCCGACGAGCCCCTCGAGGACCTGCCCGCCGAGCGGGTGGAGGTCGACTCACCGCACGGGCACCTGGGGACGACCCCGCCCCCGCTCACCCTCGACGGCGCGACGATCGAGCGCCCCGTCAGCGGCTACGGCGCCGCGATGCCGGAGTGGGTGGGCTGAGCCGCGCCCCCACGCCAGCGTGTGGAGCCCCTCGAGCGCCAGCAGGCGCGCGTCAGACGTGACCAGGGTGAGCGACTCCAACATCGCCGGCGCCGCCATCATCGGGTCGAAGGGGTCCCGGTGCCCCCACTGCAGCAAGCCCGCGAGGGTCGTCGAACCGGGCGGGTCGTCGATCAGCAATCGGCAACCTTCGGCCAGGACGGCGTCGTTCGCCGTGTCCCACGACAGGTCAAGAGCTTCGGCAATCCTGGCGATCGTCAGATGCTGGGCCACCAGGCCAACCAAGGCCCAGCGCACCGCTGCCCGTGAGAGCTTCGCCCGTGGCTCGGCTGCGGCTGTGGTGTCCTGACGCCACACCCGTCGGCAGGTCGCGCAGCGATAGCGACGCACCCTGACCAGCAGCGTTGTTGGCCGTCCTCTGCAGGGCTCGTGCGCCAGGCGCTGCCCGACCACGACGAGGCCGAGCTCGTCCAGGCGGCAGAACGTGGTCAGGTCAGGGCAGTGGAAGGTAGCGTCGCTCACGTCGAGGTCTTCTGGATGGGTTGGTGTAGGAACCCCCATCATCAGGGGACCTCGACCCAACTCCCGACCCCGTCACGCCACCGCCGCTACACCCTCAGATCGGATGAGCCGGTTATGGCACTCCTCACAACGCAGATCGGCCCTGGCCGCGGATTCCGCTGGCCAGGGCCGATCTGTGGTGGTCGGGGTGACAGGATTTGAACTGTCTACGCCCGGCCTGACGATCTCCGCTCCAGCCATGGATCACAGGCATCTGGCCTGCAATACTGCGGACTGTACGCGTGGCTGGATCCAGCCACAAGCGGACACGAGAGGTGTCCAGTTATGGCAGGCATATGGCAACTTGTGTCACTGGGAGGCTGAGGCATGACTCGCGCCAAGCGGGAGTTCGGCACCATCCGCAAGCGGAGCAAGCGGTGGTCGGCCCACTACATGGGCCCGGACCAAGCGTTCCACTACGGCCCGACCACCTTCGAGACGAAGGCGGACGCTGAGACCTGGCTCATGGGGGAACGCCGCCTCATCCAGCGCGAGGAGTGGACCCCACCCAAGGGGCGCCGCAAGAAGGTCCTCAAGCAGAGCCTCGCTTTCGAGGTGTACGCAGAGCGCTGGCTGGCCAACCGTGAGCTCAAGCCCCGCACGGCCGACCAGTACCGCCGCCTGATGGACCGGTTCCTCCTGCCGGGATTCCGCGGCCTCCCCCTGCGCAACATCACCCCAGCGGACGTGCGGGAGTGGTACGCGACCCTTGACCCCAGCCGCCCCACCCAGCGTGCGCATGCCTACTCGCTGCTGCGCAGCGTGCTGCAGACGGCGTTCGAGGACGAGCTGGTGGGTAGCAACCCGTGCAAGATCCGCGGGGCCTCGGTCACCAAGCGGGCACGCCGTGTGGAGCCGGCGACGCTGGACGAGATGGCCCTGCTCATCGAGCACCTGCCCGGCCGTTATGGCGCCTTGGTGCTGATCGGGGCGTGGTGTGGCCTGCGACTCGGGGAGATGATCGAGTTGCGCCGCAACGACGTAGACCTCAAGCACGGCGTCATCCGGGTGCGACGAGGCCTGGTGCGCGTCCGCGGCGAGGTGTCCGTCGGCACACCCAAGACCCAGGCCGGTATCCGTGACGTGGCGATTCCGCCTCACCTCATTTCCGAGCTCCGGGCCCACCTCGACACGTTCGTCGGCCCGGCACCTGATGACCTGGTGTTCCCCTCCGTGGGCGACCGCAACACCCAGGTGCACCCCAACACCATCTACCGACACTGGTACCGGGCCCGGGAGGCGGCCGGCCGCCCTGATCTGCGGATCCACGACCTGCGCCACACAGGCGCCGTGATGGCCGCGCAGTCGGGGGCGACCATCGCAGAGCTCATGGCACGCATCGGCCACTCCACCCCGCAGGCAGCGATGCGCTACCAGCACGCGGCACAGGGACGTGACGCGGCGGTGGCTGCCCGGATGTCGGAGATCGCGGCCACCGGCTCTTATAACTACGGGCAGCTCGTCCCTGTGAAGGGGCAGGCTTCCAGGTCAAGAACCTGTTGACGTCGCAGGGCCTCCATCAGCGGATGATTACTGGGGGCCAGACGCATGAAGTCGAACTGGACCCACCTCGCCGCGCACAGCGCGCTCACTCGCTGCACCCCACTGGCCTTGAGCGCCTCCACGGCGCTCTGAGCGCGGTTTCCAGTCACCCAGGTGTCGTCTACAAGCAGGCAATGCTCACGGGGAGTGGGGTTCTCGACAGAGAAGAGGTCAGCCTGAACCCTCTGCCTCACAGCGGAAACCCCAGTGTGGGCCAGTTCGATCTCAACTCCCGGCAACGGCGGCAGGACGTTCCGGAGAGCGGTACCCGGCCGTCCGCTCGTGGACGGGACAAAGGCCCAAGAATCGAAGGCCGCCCCTGCAAGTCGCCCGGCGCATGCGAGATGGTCCACCCCAACGGCCAGCATGAGGCGTACATCAGCCACCTGTTTAGTGGCTCTTCACAATCCAGGGTGTAGGTGGGATCTGGGCCCGCCGGTCTCGAGGAGTGCCCTCAAAGGAGAACCGCGTATCTCGGCGGTGGCGCCAGTTGGCCGGCGGCGCCGTTCAAGCGTTGGGGGCCGACGCGTCACCCCGGACCCTCAGTCGACCCCGGCTCCTCCAGTGGGACTCTCGCCGCCGCGCTGAGGATTCTTGACCAAACCTTTACCTGTGCGTCGATTTCTGCGCTGGGGTTGGCGCTATCTTGGGTGCGACCACGTGAGCGCTGGGCTGGGGTGGGGCGTGAAGGAAGCGTTCTGTGTCGGGTTCGTCGTGGTGGGGTGGTGGTGTGCATGTGCGCCGGTGGGTGGTGCGCTGAGTGAGCCTGCTGGTGTCCTTCGTGATGGTGGTGACGCTGCCAGACCACGCTGCGGCTGATCCCTCGACTCCGGCGTACCCGGGGGACGAGGGTGCGGTAACGGTTGCTCCGGCTGCAGATGTGCATCAGGCCGCTGATGTCGTAACTGCTGGTGTGGCTGCTGCGGTCTCTGGGCGGCCGGTCCAGGTGGAGTCGTTGACTGATGAGTTCTCCATCACGTCGGTCAACCCGGATGGTTCGTTCACCACCCAGCAGGCGGCTGGCCCGGTCCGGTTCAAGGATGGGCAGGGCCAGTGGCAGGACATTGACCTGGACTTGGGGGCAGACGGCTCCGGCGCGTTGATGCCTGGCTCGCACCCGTTGGACATGTCGGTGGGGGCGCTGGCCGCTGGTGGCAAGGGTCGAGGCGTTTCGGTGGTGCACCCTGGTGGTGGCCGGCAGGTGGTGTGGCAGCTGCCGTTGTCTGGTGACCCGCAGGTTGAGGGCAATCGTGCGGTGTACGTCGACGCGTGGCCAGGGGTTGACGTGGCTGTCGAGGCGCGGCGCTCTGGGTTCGAGCAGACTTTCCTCGTGCAGGACCGGGCCGCTGTGGACTCCCTGGCTGGTGGGGAGCGGGTCGAGTTCAGGATCCCGCTGCTGACCAAGGGGTTGACGGCTCGTCGGGGCAAGGACGGGGTGGTGGAGTTCGTGGACGCCAAGGGCACGGTGGTCTCCACCGTCGTGGCCCCGGTGGCGTTCGACGCGCAGGTCGACGAGCGCTCCGGCATCCCGACCTCCACCACGCCGGTCGACTTGAAGGTTCGTCCGACCGCGGGGAAGGGCCGGGCCGAGATGGTCGTGTCGCTGGATCGGGCCTGGATGGAGTCCCCTGAGCGGGTCTTCCCCATCACGGTGGACCCTACCTACGCGGCGGTCTCGTTGAAGCCTACGGTGGATGGGTATGTGCAGAAGGCATGGCCGTCCTCGTCCAGTGGCGCGACGGATGACGAGTTGCTGGTGGGGACGTATGACGGTGGTGGGCACGTGATGCGCTCCTACCTGTCCTTCGACACGGTGGGGTTGAAGGGCCGGCAGGTGATGTCGGCCGAGCTGTCCCTGTGGGAGAACCACTCCTACTCCTGCACCCCCACCACCGTCGCCGCCCACGAGCTCTCCCAGCCCGTGACCGGGACGGTCGCCTGGTCCTCGATGCCTTCCTTCACCACCACCCCGGCCGGTCAGGTGGACGCTGCCAAGGGCTACTCGAGCACGTGTACCGCGGGGCTGGTGAGCATCCCCGTCACCGCCACCGTTCAGCGATGGTCTGAGGGGACTGGGGGCAGCAGGTCGCTGCTGGTGAAGGCCGGGAGTGAGACGAGCAGCTCGGGGTGGAAGCGCTTCGACTCCAGCGAGGGTGCGCACCCGCCGGTGCTGAAGTACACGTACAACCGTCCTCCGGCTACACCGTCGGTGCCAGTCCTCTCGGAGGGGACCTCCTCGGTGTACACCGACCCGTCGACGGGAAAGACCACGGTGTGGACCTCCTCGGCGCGTCCGCGTTTCGAGGCCTCGACGAGCGACCCCGACTTCAACTGGGCGAAGCTGGAGTTCGAGGTGCACTCCTCCACGACCCCGTCGGCGTCGACGTTGGTGGCCTCGTGCACGACGAGCAGCGCCCGTGGGGGCACGGTCCTGGGCTGCACCCCGGGAGTAGACCTGGCGGACAACCGGACCTACTTCGTGCGTGCTCGGGCCGTTGACTCCGCGGGCAAGACCCTGTCCTCGGGGTGGAGCGGGATGAAGACGTTCTACTCCTCACGGTCGAAGCCGGATACCCCGGTGATCTCCTGCCCTGACCCGTACGCGGATGGGTCGTGGAGCGACACCGCCCCGGGCAGGGACGTGTCGTGCACCGTCTCGGCGGCCTCGCCCACGATCTGGGGACGTTCCTCGCAAATCACGGTCCAGGTCGACGAGGGCGACCCGGTGACCTACCCGATCCGGGCGTCGTCGGACACCGCCACGGCGTCGGTGACGGTGACGGTACCGGGCAAGGCGGGTGGTCACACGATCCGCGCCACGGGTACGTCCAGGTCGGGGGTGGAGTCTGACCAGGTCACGTACAGCCTGGGTTACGGCGGGGCGGGGCTCAGCGCCCCGGTCGCCGATCCCCGTCCGACGGTGACGGGGGTGGTGCCGGTCAAGGCCATCGCCCCGCCGGCGGCCTCCGGTCAGAGCGTGACCGCGGTCGTGAAGTACCGGACCGCGGGCTCGGCAGGGGACTCCCAGGCCGGGAACTGGTTCACCGCTGAGGCACCTCTGCAGGTGTCCCAGTCTGGTGGGCAGAGCGTGGCCAGCGGCAACTGGGACACCGCCGCGGCCTCCACCAACACCAACACCGGGGCCGACCCCCGGGTCCCGGTCGTCCTGGAGATCCAGGTGTGCTTCACCTACGGCGGGGGGGCCACCAAGTGCACCGGGGAGTCCGAGGCACGGTCGGTGTTCCGGGTGCCCCACGCGTTCGGGGACGGGTTCCCCACCGCTGAGGCAGGCCCGGGCCAGGTGGCCCTGCGCACCGGTGAGTTCCAGACCTCAGTCACCGACGCGTCGGTCCCGGGGTACTCCGGGGACATGGTCGTGGGTCGCTCGCACGCGACCTTCGGCCTGCCGGCCACCACCTCCCAGGAGGTGTTCGGCCCCGGGTGGGTCGCCAACCTCGCCGGCAGCGAGGCCGGGCTTGCGGATGCGACCCTGATCGACAACACGACGCTGGACGGTTCCCTGGTCCTGGTGGACGGCACCGGGGAGGCGCTGGTCTTCGACCCACCGTCCTCGGCCACCGGCTCCTACGCCGCCCGGACCGGCACCTACCTGGAGCTCGGGTTCTGGCTCCCGGGCAGCCAGCAGACGCTGGACGCGGGCATCTCAGCCCGGGTCAGGGGTTCGGGCACGGGCCGCTACGTGGAGCTCACCGACCTGGACGGCAACGTCACGGTCTTCAAGCCCTCGACCCTCCCGCAGACGGGCAAGGCCGCGGTGTTCACCGCCTCCTCGGTCGCGGAGGCGGGCGTCCCGGGCGTGACCTCCTTTGTGTGGGACGCCCAGGGACGGGTGACCCGGATCATCGCCCCCGCCCCGGAGGTGGGCACCTGCCCGACCACCGGGACGGTGAGCACCAAGGGCTGCCGCGTGATGGACATCTCCTACGGGACCACGACCGGTGGCACCGACGTCGCGGGCCAGGTGAAGTCCATCTCCGCGACCCTGTGGGACCCGGCCAACAGCACGATGAAGATCACGACTGTGGCCTCCTACGCCTACGACCCGGCCACCAAGCGCCTGACCTCGGTGACCGATCCGCGCACCGGCCTGAAGACCACGTACTCCTACGACTCCCAGGGCCGCCTCACCGGCCTGACACCCCCGGGCCTGACCGGGTTCACCCTGGAGTACATCGGGGGGACCGGCACCACCCCGGCGCAGCTCACTGCCGTCAAGCGCGGCGGCACCCAGCTCTCCCGGTTCATCTACGACATCAACCCCACCAGCCCCCCGGCCGGCATGCCTGCCCTGACCGCTGGTGTGATCGCGAAGTGGGGACAGCCCGCTGACCAGGCCCCCACCTACGCCGCGGCGGTCTTCTCCGCCGACAAGCCGATCACCGCGACGACCGCGGGGAGCGTCGCCGCGGCCGACTGGCCCTACGCCGAGCTCTCCTACACCACGGCCCGGGGGTACACGGTGAACACCGCCTCCTACGGGGCCGGCCAGTGGCAGATCGAGGCCTCGGTGTACGACCAGCACGGCAACGTGGTCCGTTCCCTGGACGCCGGGGCGATCGCCAAGACCGGGGCCTTCGGGTCCACCGGGCTGGAAGAGGGCGAGGCCCCCTGGGATGCCGAGCAGGTCCAGCACCTGGCCGAGCTGACCCAGTACAACGCCCAGGACATCACCACCGCAGACGGCACCGTCCTGGCACCGGCCGGCACCCTGGTCACCGACCAGTGGGGCCCGGCCCGCACCAGCCAGGTCCCCGGCCTGGGCATCGTGGAGGGCGTGCGTCTCCACACCGTGACCCGATACGACGAGGGCGCCCCCAACGGTGGCCTGAACCCGGCCTCGGGCACGGGCTACAACCTGACCACCTCGGTCACCACCACGGCCGCTGACGCCCAGGGCACTGACCTGATCGACCCGGCGACCGGAGCCCCAGTCGTGCTCTCCAAGACGACGACCTCCTATGACCCCATCGCCCCGGGAACCGGGTCGGGCTGGGACTTCGCGACCCCCACCAAGGTCACGGAGGGCTTCGCGGGGACCACGACCACCACCACGACCGCCCTGGACTCCCAGGGCAGGGTCATCCAGGAGAGGCAGCCCTCCGAGGCCACTACCGGGGACGGCCCGGGCACCCGGGCCACGGTCTACTACACCTCGGGCACCAACACCCAGGATTCGGCCTGCGGGAACGCACCCCAGTGGGCCGGCCTGGTGTGCACCCAGGGACCGGCTGCCACACCGACCACCGGACACCCCACCGAGCGGATCACCAGCTACAACATGTGGCTGGCCCCGGCCGTGACGAAGGAGACCTCCAACGGCGCCACCCGGACCACGACCACCACCTTCGACGGTGCCGGTCGGCCGGTCACGAGCAAGCTCTCGGCCACCGGCCTGACCGGTTCGGACCCGGTGCCGTCCACCCGCACCACCTACAGCCCGGCCACGGGCCTGCAGGCCAAGATTGAGGCGATCGATGCCGGTGGGGCGGTGACGTCGTCCATCGGGTACGCCTACGACTCGTGGGGTCGGCAGACCGGGTACACCAACTCCCAGGGTGAGGTGACCACCACGGCATATGACGCGGCCGGTCGGGTGGCGTCGGTGAGCGACCCGAATGGGTCCTCGACGTACGCCTACGACGGAGTGGATGCTGCGGGCCGGTCCGAGCGGCGTGGCCTGCCCACCAAGGTGACCCATTCCTCTGGCGGGCGGAGCTATGAGTTCACCGGGGCGTACGACGCGAACGGCACCCTGGTCGAGCAGGGCGCGCCCGGTGGGATCACCCAGCGGTGGAAGACCGACGCCGCTGGTGAGCCGGTCGAGCAGTTCGTGTCCGGCCCGGTGACTGACCCCGAGACCGGGCAGAAGACCACCGGTGCCTGGTTGGGGTGGTCGTTGTTGAATGATCCGGCTGGCCGGGTCGCGGTGGAGTCCACCCCGGCCGGCGCGGTCCTGGACGGTACCGACACCACCACCGGTGATGGGTCTAGTGGTGTGGGTGATGGGTACGGGTACGAGCGGTCGTACTCCTACGACCCGGTGTCGCGCCTGACCGGGGTGACTGATGCCACGGCCACGACCAGTGCAGGGACGGTGACCACCGTCCCTGGCCAGGAGAGTGCCCCGGCGGTGTGTCAGCAGCGGACGTACGGGTTCGATGTGAACTCCAACCGGACCAGGTCGACCTCGAGCGACTGCGCGGGTCAGGCCGCCACGTCTACGTCGTGGGCGTACAACGCGGGCGATGCCCAGGTGACCGGGGCGGACGGTCAGGGGTCGTACGTGTATGACGCGTTCGGCCGCCAGACGACCATCCCGAAGGCCGATACGCCCACCGGTGCCGGTGACATCTCGATCGGGTACTACGACGACGACGCTGCCCAGATGCTGGTCCAGGGTGGTGTGGTCACGACCTTCACCCGGGATGCTGCTGGTCGCAGGTTGGTGCAGGACACCTCGGCGTGGGCGACGACGCCAGAGGCGGAGTCGGCCGTGGGGTCCTTGGAACGGCACTACTCGGATGATTCGGACAACCCGGCGTGGGTGTCCTTCGAGGGTGGTTCGCAGCGGTACCTGCCCGGTGTGGGTGGTGACCTGGGTTTGCAGATGACCACCCGGGGTGGCACGGCAACCACGGAGCTGACCGTTACGAACCCCCACGGGGACGTGGTCACCACCATCCCCCTGGGTGACGGGGACACGGTGATGGGGATCAGTGCGTGGTCTGACTACACCGAATACGGCACACCCCGCATCCCGGCCACCACCGGCCGGGTTGAAGGAGCTGCCGGGTACGGGTGGGTGGGTGGCAAGGAACGCGCCACTCCCGCTGGCACGTTCGGCCTCACCCTGATGGGCGCCCGGTTGTACAACCCCGTCACCGGCCGCTTCACCACCACCGACCCCGTCCACGGCGGCAACCCCAACACCTACACCTACCCGGTCGACCCCATCAACCTGACCGACCTCAACGGCTTGTGGTCCTGGGGCAAGCGCAAACTGCGGAGTGCCAAGAGGTTCACGAGCCGGCGAATCTCGTGGGCAGTGGGTGATTCGCGGAGTGCACGGTACACGCGAGAAGCCTGTAGTTGGGCGCCGGGTCTGACCGGAAGCGCATGCAGCGGGGGATATTCTCTGCTCTACTTGAAGCGCGGAAACAAGCGAGCGGCTGGCCGATGGGCTGCGTCTGGCGCCTTGTCTGCGTTCGGGGGAAACTATGCTAATAAGGCCCTCAAGTCACGGCACCTATTTGGATCTCCCCCGAAACTGCGAAAGCGCGGCCTTTTTAAAGCGTCTGGGCGTCGTGTGCGGTTCAGTCAAAGAAGGGTGGCGATCTACATCTCGTCGAACCTCCACGGCAGCGCGTTCTCTACCTTTGTAATGTCGTTCTGGAGGTAAGCCATGGTGGGGAACAGGTGGTCAAGTCCCGGCCCGTTCCAGGCGTTTATATTCGTCGCCCTGGGGTGGTCGCCTGTGTTATCTCTGATGGCGTACTTTGACCTCAGTGTCGAGTGGCTTCTAGTGGTTGCAACTGCGCCGTTGATGCAAGGTTTGCTCAGTGCCTATTCTGCGAGGACTAGAATCCATTTGGATGCGCGGGGGGTGAGTGTTAAAACATCCGACAAAGTTCGATGGTTTGATCTCGACATAGTTCGCCTCAGTTGGAATCACGGAGAATCATCCAAGTTGTTCTCACCTAACGGGGTGGGGGCATCTTTGTGCATTCGGGATCCCGCCGGTGGGGGCGGTTGTCACGAGTTGCAGTACTCGCTTCGGCCACTCGAATGGCTTGCCCGAAGGAAGATTGAAAGGATTGTCGGCTACTCACTGAAGGCGTGAGATGTGGATTGAGCGCCGGCGCAGGACCCAGCATGCCTAGCACCGGGTCTAAGGGGAGGCGGCGAATGCGACCTATGGTGCCTCATCGAACTTGGTCGGGCACCGGGGTGGGGTCGGCTGTGGCTAGTCGGTGTTGAGGAGTGCTGGCCGATCGTGCGCGGCGGCGTTGGTTGTCGGGGTTGCGGGGGCCTAGGGCGTTGCGGCCTTGGGGCTTGGCGAGGTGGTTGTGGCCCTCTGATCTGAAGCGTCTCGGGTGTGATGTCGCTTCCTTTCGAGTCCGAGAGGATGTTGTTCATGCCGAAGAAGTTCGATCCCGAGGTGAAGGACCGTGCGGTGCGGATGGTCCTGGACCGTGTCGAGGAGGCCGGGTCGCTCACCAAGGCCGTGGCGTTGGTGTCGCCCAAGGTCGACGTGGGCCGTGAGACGCTGCGCCGCTGGGTCTCGCAGCACCGCGTCGACGCCGGGCTGAAGGATGGTCCGACCAGCGATGACCTGGCCGAGCTGCGTCGCTTGCGTGGGGAGGTAAAGGGGCTCTTCACAAACGAGGGTGTAGTCGGGGCCTGAGTCCGCCAGCTTCGAGGAGTGCTCGGGCGATGTAGTGGGTGAGGTTGCGGAACCCGAGGGCCAGCCCGCGAAGATGCTCAAGTCGTCCATTCACGGCCTCGGTAGGTCCGTTGCTGGTGCGGGGTCGCTCGAAGTAGGCCAGGACATCGCAGACGCGTCTGGCCAGGGTGCGGCCGAGCTTGCGCAGCTCGACCAGCGGTCGGGGCACCCCGTCGGCGAGGGCATCGATCACCGAGCTCATCTCGACGCGGCCGGTGACCCGGTTGGGGTCTCGGTAGGCGGAGATCATGCGCTGGTAGATGCCCCAGGTGCACTCGACCTGGACGTGCCGGTCCCCGGTGAACAGCTTGTCGAGGCGCTCGTGTTGACGGTCGGTGAGCAGGTCGCCGCCGGTGTGCAGGGTCCGGCGCGCCGAGTAGAGCGGGTCGTCCTTGCGGCCGCGGTGCCCGTGCAACTCCTGCTGAACGCGGCGGCGGCACTCATCCAGGGCGTCGCCAGCCAACCGGATGACGTGGAACGGGTCCATGACAGTGACCGCGTCCGGCAGTTCCTCGGTGGTGGCGGTCTTGAACCCGGCGAACCCGTCCATGGCGACGACCTCGATCCCGTCGCGCCAGGCCTGGTCCCGCTGCGCGAGCCAGTCCTTGAACGCCTTCTTGCTGCGGCCCTCGACCACGTCCAGCAGGCGGGAGGGCCCGGTACCTTCCCGGACCGGGGTGAGGTCGATGATGACGGTGACGTACTTGTCGCCCTTCCTGGTGTGCCGCCACACGTGCTCGTCGACCCCGACCGCGTTCACCCCGTCCAAGCGGGACGGGCGGTCGATCAGCAGCCGTTGACCTTCGGCCAGGACGGCGTCGTTGGCGGTGTTCCACGAGACCGCGAGCCCCTCGGCGACGCGGGCCATCGACAGGTGCCCGATCACGATCGCGACCAGGCCCCACCGCAGGCCGGCGCGGGAGATCTTCGCCCGCGGCTCGGCAGCGGCGGTGGTGTCCTGACGCCATACGTGGCCGCACTCGGGGCACCGGTACCGGCGCACGGTGAGCAGCAGCGTGGTCGGGCGCCATCCAAACGGCTCGTGCGCCAGTTCCCTGGTCACGGTGTCCCGCGCAACGCCCTGGCAGCCACACCGGCGGCACCAGTCGCCCGGCTCGACGACTCGGCAGGCGAGCACCGCACGATCAGGTTCGAGCCGTTGGCCGGTGACCTCCAGGCCGAGGTCGTCCAGGCCGGCGAAGGTAGTCAGGTCGGGGCGCGTGAAGGTAGCGTCGGGCACGTCGAGGTCTTCCCGGTGGGTGGCGTAGGAACCCCCATCTTCGGAAGACCTCGACGCCTACCCCGGGACCGACGCGCCAGCGCCCTCTACACCGTCATCTGTGAAGAGCCCCTTTGCCTCCAGAGCGTCTCCCCACGCGTTCGAGGCCTCGCGGAACTCCTCCAAGGACACGTCATCGTCCTCCATCATTCGCCAGAGGTCATGCTCGCGGTCCAGAGGCATCCGCTCCCAGGTGCAGTGCTCCCGCATCACCGCCTCGATCTCGGACTCGACGTCGGGGTAGATGACGGGGTCCGCCTCCGGCTCCGGCCACAGAAGCACCATCTCGGCCAAGTGGATCTCCTCGGCCTGCATCCGGAAGTTGTTCCGCATCCCCACCCTGGTCATGTCATCGGCCTCAGCCAGGGCATACGCGTGCTGGTCCGCGAAGGCGTCCTCCGTGGCCTGCACGGCCTCAGCCACCTGCTCCCCCAAGCTTGTGAAGTACGCATCTGGGTCCTCCAGTTGCGCCGTTCGCTTGGGGAGCCAACGGGTCCAGTGCGCCTTTGCCCTCGCCCCGTACTTGTTCACCACCGCACCTCCGCACTCGCGCACCCGACGGCCGAGCACCCACGCGCTGTCCTCGCTTGCTCGGCCAGCAATGTGCACACGCGCAGCGTCGCCGTGACCCGCCACCAGTCCGGATGACGGGTGACCGGGACCGCAGCCGCCGCGACATGTGCCTCCTGCGTTGCCCTACACAGACATGTTCGCCAGCGCGCTTCCGCCAAGCCCGGAACCACATCCAGGTCGCTGGCGGCATCCTGGATCCTCAGCAGCGCCCAGGCAAGGCCGCCGTTCATGTTCAGCAGCTCATCACGCTTCGGCCACGGACCGTCGCGTCGACAGAGCTGCCGCCACACCAGCTCTTGCGCCTCTCCAGCTCTCCTGTACGTCTCATCCACTGCGTCGATGCTGTTCGTCATGCAGGCAGCCTCACGGAGCCCAAGATCCGCTGGCCGCTGGCGCCACCACGCCTGCGGACCAGCTGTCATCAGCATGGCCTTTTCCACAGGTGAACCAGCGCACCGGCCGGCCCGCGCCATGGACTCTCTGCCATCCCGCAGCCCAGCCCATCACCGTCCCTCCTTCCATGCCCGTTTTTCACACCTCGAAGTGCCACACACCTCTTGCATCCACGGCGCCGTTTATCGTTGTAACGTGTACTTACCGGTGTCCCACAGACAGGAATCTCGTCCCGATGACCAGCCGAACTGGCGACAACATCAACGTCCCCAACCGCCCCGGCCGCCGCCTCCCCGGGCAGCAGGTGACGTGTGGATGGTGCGGCGAAGCGGTGGACGTTCCACGCCGCGGACGCGTGCCGAAGTGGTGCTCCGCCGCGTGCCGTCAGCGGGCGTGGCAGCACAAGAAGGCAGCCGAGTCGGAGCGAGCAGCGGTCGACGTCGTACAGCAGACGGTGGAGGTCTACCGGGGCGAGAAGATCGTGGAGAAGATCGTCCAGGTTCCCGTCATAGACCGGCCGAAGACGGGCGCCGAGTGGGCGCAGGTGCTGCAAAAGTTGTCCTGGACCCTGTCAACCGATCGCCTCGATGAGGCCGACCTACGCCTCATCCACACCCAGCTGAGCTCCGCCGTCGTGGCCTATGAACGGCGCTGGGAGCGGCTCGCTCGGCGCCGGGGCGACCGCCTCTGACACGGCACGAGGGCCCTCATCCGGTGACCAGCCGCGCAGCCGTTACGTCGGCGTTTGCGTCCACCTGCGCAAGCCCAACGCCACCGAGCCCTGATGGCCTGTGGACGACGCACCTCACCCGAGGCCGCGTCCGCGCTCTACTGCCCTTGCCACGTCTGAACAGCAGACGGCCAGACAGTAAGGAGAACCATGGGCAAGGCACGTCGAAGCAAGCTCCAGCGCCGCAGCGCGGCCCTCGTGGAGACCCGACGAGTGGGCGACGAGTTCACCGTCCGCCGCCTGGGCCACCACGAGGACGACCTGCGCCTGGAAGCCACTGACCTCCTGAGGTCAGTGGGCATGACCGACCGAAACGGGGACCTGTATGACCCCCGCGGCTCAACGGTGCACCACAACCTGGCCATCCTCAGCGCAAAGGGCGCCTCCCACGTTCGCAGAGCAGTTCCGGTTGTCATCGCGGCGCTACAGGTAACACGAGTCGTCGGCACGGTGTGGCTTCGTTCGCTTGGTGACGGGGTTTTTGCAGCGCTCCGTGGCGGTCTTGTTGCCGCGATCACGCAGGACTGGCTGCAGGTAGGTGTCGCGGTCTGAACCGAGAGGGGTGCGCCCAGTCGGGGCCGTTTGGATCGCCGCCGCTACGTCAGAGTCCGAAGGCTCCGCCGCTGACGAGGATCACGATGCCGAGGCCGATGAGAACGATGGGGAAGAGGATGTGCTCCCAGCGTTCGAGCACTTCGGCGATCGGGGGGCGGGTGGCGACGAACTTTGCCAGGGCCACCAGGACCGCGACGAGCGCGAGGAAGACGATGCAGTAGGCGACTACTGCGAGAGGTTCCACGCTGAGGAAGACAGGGGTGTAGACGCCGATGTTGTCGCCGCCGTTGGCAAGGGTGACGCCTGCGACTGTCCACACGCCGACCTTCTTGCCGGCAACCTTGGCCTCGTCGTCATCGTCGTCATCGTCTCCGCGCCAGGCCTGCCATGCGGCCCAGAGGCCGAGGCCCAGAGGGATGAGACCGAAGTACGGGATGGCTGCCGAGGGCAGGAATGCTCCGGCACCGATGGTCACCAGGACCGCGGCACCGAGGATGCCGGCGAATCCGAGGTACTGGCCGGCCAGAATGCGGGCGGTAGTGCCGCGCTGGCCTGCCCCTCGCGCGAAGAAGAGGGAGAGCACGATGATGTCGTCGATGTTGGTCGCTGCGAACAGGCCCATCGCCTGCAAGACCGAGGTGAGGGTCATGCGCCCTCCCCAGCTGCGTCGCATCCGGGAAGCGAGCAGGCGGGATCGATGCACGGGGCGTCTTCGTCCACTGCCAGGGTGGCATCGACCAGTGCCGTCAGCGCCTGCGCCAGGTGCGAATCGGCAATCTCATATCGTGTCCGACGACCCTCGGGCTCGGAGACGACGATCCCGCAATCGCGCAGGCATGCCAGGTGGTTGGACACGTTCGGGCGTGTCAGGTCCAGATCTCGGGACAGTTCCGCCGGGTAAGCGGGATGGTCGAGCAGGGTCAAGATGATCCGGGATCGAGTGGGGTCGGCCAGTGCACGACCCAGGCGGTTCATCACGTCGAGACGCGAAGCAATAGTCAGCATGGACTGAACTATACAGCGCGCACTGAACACTCGGTCACAGGCGTCAGCCCAGATCGCATGCCCGTAAGGGGAACCCTCACCGGACACCATGGCGCGGCCACCGGTTCCCCCGGGGCCGCCGTGTCCTGCTCGACCTCTACGGCACGAACCACGACAGCCGGACCTGGCCCGACCCGCAACGCTTCGACCCCGACCGGTTCCTCGGCGAAGAACCCGATCCGTTCGCCTTCGTGCCTCAAGGCGGCGGCGACCCGGCCGTTCACCATCGGTGCCCCGGCGAACCGGTCTCAACACGGCTCATGACCGTCGCATTGGATCAGATGGTCCGAAACATGACCTACACGGCACTGGCGCCGTCCGCTGCCGTCGACTTCGGTCGACTCCCAGCA
Source organism: Kytococcus sedentarius (assembly GCF_041937525.1). GTDB lineage: Bacteria > Actinomycetota > Actinomycetes > Actinomycetales > Dermatophilaceae > Kytococcus > Kytococcus sedentarius_A. Next base: position 2,147,445 of record NZ_CP169391.1, on the reverse strand, counting down.
CTACCGACCGACGGCTACCCGATACGGCTCCTCGCGAGGGACACTCCTGCCTGACGCCCGACGTCGTGGCGTTGCGACGTGAAACTGCGACCGCGACGCCGCCGGAACGCACCGAGGCATCTCGGAGCGCTTCTCAGCACGGGTGTTGAAGCAGGGTTGTGACCGGCACGCGAGCTTGAGCGGTCCCGAGCCGGTGACCACCCTGAGCCGGCGCGAGGCTGTCGCCGCGGACAGCGCGCCTGCGCATGTCGTCGGACAGATCCTGGACGCGCAGACGAACGGCGTCGGCTCTCACGCCAGCACCTCGACGTCACTCGACGCGGCGGACCCCGTTCCGCAGGCGGCGAAGGTCACCGCCTGCGGGTCGGTGGTTTCAACCCGGGCTCGGGTGGCCAGACATGCATGAACTGCTCGACCGAGGCCTCCACGCACTCGACCGCCAGGTACCAGACCTCGCGCGGGATTCCGCCAGACCTCACCGAACCTCGCAACTGGCCGCCCGAGGCACGCGTCGAGCGGCAGGAACACGACGGCCTCAAGGGCATTCGCCGCGGTGCTGATCGTCACCACCGGACCAGCGCGCCGGGGCTTACCCCGCGCCAGTACCGCCGTCGTCTCTCGCGGGTCACGCTCCCGTCTCCTGACCGGTGTGCCTGCGCAGTTGCTCCGGGGCCAGGGTGCCCTCGGTGCCGATGCCGTAGTTCGGGCACAGCGCCACGGCGTACCCCGAGGTGGCGAGCAGCCGCTCCGCGGCGTCCAGCACGCCCAGCAGTTCGGGGGCACTGGTCAGCGAGAACATCGAGGCCCGACCCTGCGGCCGGGACACCACCAGGCCGCAGTCCCGCAGGCACGCCAGGTGCGCGCTCACCGTCGACTGCGCCAGCCCCAGGTGTTCCGTGAGGTCACGCACCCGGTGCTCGCCCAGGCTCAGGTGCTGCAGGATCGCCAACCGGGACGGGTCCGACAAACCGTGGAACAACGCAGCCGCCAGGGCCAACCCCCCATCGCGCCCCGGACCTTCGCGGTCGCTCGGGACCTTCGTTGTCATCGACATACGTAGATGTTAATCCTCGCCACCCACGTTGCCTCGGTAGCCGGCCAACCTACAAGAGGGTGACCCAGTAGTCCCAGAAGCGGATGGCGATCAGCGCGGCGATGACCAGGACCCAGGCCACGACGATCGTGCTTGCGTAGCCGCCGACCCAGGGCGGCAGCGCTCCTGCGCGCGACCAGCGGGCCAGGACCGCGACCAGCGCGCTCACCGTCACCACCCAGACCACCATGCAGTACGGGCACAGCGCACCGATGCGGTACAGGCTCTGGAAGATGAGCCAGTGCACGAAAACCGTCCCCAGTCCTGTGCCGACCGTCAGGCCGATCCAGTACCAGGACGGCAGCCGTGCACCGGCCAGCAGGGTCACCGCGACCGTGACGAGCGCGGCGAACCCGGCCACGCCCATGACTGGGTTGGGGAACCCGAACACCTCCGCCTGCGCGGTGCTCATCACCGAACCGCAGCTGAGCAGGGGGCTGATGCTGCAGCTGGGCACGTAGGCCGGGTCAGCGACCAGCCGGAACTTCTCGACCAGCAGCACGAACGCCGCCGACAGGCCGACCGACCCGCACACCAGCAGCACCCACGCGACCGCCGGCATGGACGGTCCAGCCGGCGGCGGCGACGCCCCGCTGGCCGGGTGCGGCTCAGTCGTTGACGGCTGCATCGATCTGGGCGCGGAAGTCCTCCGCAGAGGTCAGCTGCATCGGCTCCCCGTCCAGGAAGAACGTCGGGGTGCCCTGCACGCCCAGCGCCATCCCGTCCTGGCGGTCCTGTTCCACCCGTTGCTGCGTGGCCGGGTCGGCGACCGCGGCGTCGTAGGCCTCTATGTCCAGCCCCAGCTCCTGGGCGAACTGGCGGAACAGCGGCGCCTTGGACTCCTGCTGCTCGCCCCACTCGGGCTGGGTCTGGTACATCCGCTCGTACATGTCCTCGAACCTGCCCTGCTGGGCCGCCGCCTCGACCGCGACAGCAGCGTTCATCGAGTTGGCATGCCCATCGATCGGGAAGTAGCGGACCACGAACGTCAACTCCCCGGCGTACTCCTTTCGCACCTGCTCCACCAACGGGTACGCCGCCAGGCACGCCTCGCACTCGAAGTCCAGGAACTCCACGAGCACCGGCGCCCCCTCACCGGCTTCGTCCAGGACATGACTGTCCTGCCGCACCACCGAGCTGCTCGCACCAGCAGCCTGCGCACCACCGGGCTCCGTCGACGGCTTGGTCACCACGACCGCGACACCCACCACCACGGCGAAGAGGACGAGCAACACTCCAGAGACAACCACGTTCCGCACGGACACTCCCACGAACAGACACCGACCAGGGGCACGGCCGAGGGTGCCTCCGGCACCCAGCCAAGGACCCTAGGCGGTAACCCTGACAAGGACCTGACCAGCACCGCCGAGCCGGCGGCGGCGGGCAGCACCGGAGCGGCGTGCTCGGTGGCGCGCTGCAGCATGTTGGCGATCTTGGTCACGCTGACCACGTCCAGGTCGAGTGAGCGTGAGCACGCGGCCTCCACCGGGTCGGCCCCGTAGCGGCGGACCAGCCCCAGGAGCCGGTACACCGCGCGCATCCGGGTCCAGGGCAGCGGCTCGTCCAGCAGCCGCTCGGCGTGGATGCCGATGCTCGGGCCGTGCGAGGCGCAGGTGGCGATCAGCGCGGTCAGGTCCCGTAGGGCATACCCGGCCCTGTGCTCGGGCAGGTCCGCCCGGTCCGTGGACCGCCGCCCGGGTGCCTGGCGGGGGTGGGTCTTGACCAGGCGCCCGCCGCCGGACCCGCTGGTGTAGAGCTTGACGAGCTCACGGTCGGCGCGAGCGTCCAGGTACTGGCCCAGGTGGGCCTCGGGCACCGAGTACAGCGCCCTGGCGACCTCGACGTGGTAGTCGCGGTGGACCTGACCCGGGTGAAGACCGGCTGGTCATACGGTTGCGGCACCGGCAGCAGCACCGGGGCCTCGACCCGGGTGAACACCTCCACCGGACGCGCCTGGATCGTGCCGTGGATCCGCATCCCGGCACGCACCGAGCACCACTGCTCGGCACGGGCCTGCGCGTCGACCAGGTCGCTGAAGTGCTCCCCGGCCCAGAAGTTGCCGCGCACGAACTGCACCGCCCGCTCGACCCTGGGTTTGTCCTTGGGCGAGCGGACCCTCGCGGGGTCGGTGACGAACCCGGCGTGCTGGGCGTGGTCCAGCCAGCCGGTGGACAGGCGCGGGTTGACCGCGTCGGCGTCGGTCACGACCGGCTTGAGGTTGTCCGGGACCAGGACCTTGAACACGCCACCGAAGAAGGCCCCACGCGGCCTCACAACCCGCGATGACCGCGGTCAGCGTCTGTGAGTAGGTCAACCAGACGAACATGTGCCGGGAGACCACCGCGGTGAAGATCAGCGCGTGCACCTTGCGGCGCCGCCCGTCGGCCGGGTCGACCAGGTAGCCCATGTGGCCGAAGTCGACCTGCAGCTCCACGCCCGGCTCGCCGTCGTCCACGCGGACCGTGGTCTCCCTGGCCCGGTAGCCGCACCGCTCGGTGGCGAACCGGTGCAGCGTCCGGTAGGCCACCACGACGCCCTGGCGGGCCAGGAGCTCCTAGATCTTGACGATCGACAGCGGCTTGGCGTCCTTGCCGTCCCTGGCCACCCAGGAGCGGATCTGCTCCTCGTGCGCGAGCAGCACCTCCCAGGAAGCACCGTGCCCGCCCGGGCGTGCCGGGCCCACCCGGCCGAGCGTTCCAGCCCCGCCTCCTGGGCGGCCTGCACGTACCGGCGCGCGGTCTTGCGGTCGACCCCGGCCCGCTCGGCGACGGTGCGCAACCCCGCACCCTCGAGCCAGCCGCGCAACACTTCTCTGACCTCGATCACACTGACCTCCCTGAATCCCATGCCCACTGGACCTCCACGCCGACGACGCTGACGAGGCGATCCAACGAACCCTCCGAGGCCCCACCAGGCAGGCGCGCCGGGTGGTCCCATGACTGGCAACCCAGGTGGTCCCATGAACCTGGCAGAAAACCGCTCAGAGCGGTCCCATGCTCATGGCAGGCGACACCTGGCCTTGGCGCTCAGGCAGACGGGCTCCCTGCTGGCGCCGGACTTCTACCAGACCATCGAGGTCCCTGGGTCTCGGACCGGCTTGCTGACCAGCAGCTCGTTGGCATGATGGCAGTCGGCATCGGCTATCTGACGGTCATCCTCCTCATGCTGATGGCAGTCCTGGACCGACACCCCCGCGGCGACCGTCCCTCCGGGGCCGGGTCACGGTCGTTGACTGGTGAATACGCGACACGTTTTGCGCGGGAGCCTGGCAGCAGGTCGGAGAAACGCAGGGCCAGGCGGTGACAGACCACGTGCGTCAGCTCGACGGAGTAAGCAGCCGCCGAGAATGCTGGCGAGAGGCTGGGAAGCCACCGTGCTCGCCGCCAGGCGTGGATGACCGGTCCCGGGGGCGGTCGGACTTCATGGCGGTGCCGGTCCAGCAGTCGCCGCACGACGGTAAGGCAGCCGAGGCCCTGCTGCTGCAGACAGAGGGCCGCACCGTCCACTTTGACCGGGGGTCAGACACGCATGCTGCCGGACGGCCTGGTCACGGGCCCAGCATGAGGATGACGATCGGGGCGAGGTACGCCGCCGCCACGAGCACCATGACAAGCATCGTCAGGCATCCTGCCCAGGACCGACCGACCGGTCGATCCCCCTTCGGCGTCACCACCTGCCCGCCGTGGTCCGGACAGCGGAAGCCCGAAGCGCCAGTTCCGTCCCGTTCTCATTCATCTGTGGCCTGCTCTCCTGCGGGCACCACCCGGAGGAAGCGCAGCGTCCGCCGTGAGACCTTCGCTGCGTCGGCCGGCCCCAGGAGGAGCTCCTCCTCATCCTTACCGGACGATACCACCGCAAGTTTTGCCCGCGGAGTCGCATCGGGGCGAACGGTTCACCGGTAGGGTGCGTCGACCTGGGACGCGGGCTGGTTCGGCAGGCGACCCCGCCGGTCCACCGCCGTGCGAGCCTGACTCGCAGATCGTCCCGCCTTCAGCCGGTCAGTGGCGTGCGCTGGAGGTCGCACCGCGCGGAAGCGACATCGTCCCGCGCCGTGCACCGCTGGAGTGCAGCGTGTCGGCGGGTGGCACTTCCGCCCTCGGACGGGACCCAGTCCGGCGGCCTCCGGTGGCACAGCTGTGCGGTCTGGGCACGCTGCCTTCCGGGTGCCGCCGCCACCGTGCCCTTGGTCGGCGCGTACCGTCCTGGAAGGGCGCCACCCTGCCGTGCCGGCGGTCGGACGGGACCCAGTCCGGCGGCCTCCGGTGGCACAGCTGTGCGGTCTGGGCACGCTGCCTTCCGGGTGCCGCCGCCACCGTGCCCTTGGTCGGCGCGTACCGTCCTGGAAGGGCGCCACCCTGCCGTGCCGGCGGTCGTTGGGGCTGATGGCCACGCAGGGGCGCGGACTCTCACGGAGGCAAGCGGACTCACTTGAGAATCCCACCGGAGCAGTCGGCGCTAGGTCCGGTGAAGCCGGTCCTGTTGATGGCCCACAGCCATCCGCAGCAGGCCAAGGACCACGACGAGCGCGGCGGCGGGGACGACCCAGGGGCCGGTGCGGACGGTGAGCGTCTGCTCCGTGCGCAACGGCAGCTGCCCGACGAGGGTGGCCTGCGTGTACGGGACTGTGCGTTCGTGAACGACGCCGTCTGGGGTGATGAGGCCGGACACACCGACGTTGCTGACGTGCGCGATGGAGCGTCCGTACTCGACGGCGCGGACCCGGGAGATCGCCAGGTGCTGCGCGGACTGGTCGCCATCGCCGAACCAGGCGTTGCTGGTGGGGACCACGAGCAGCTGTGCCCCACCCTTGACCAGGTCGCGGACGGCGCGGTCGACGACGATCTCGAAGCAGATGGCCAGTCCCAGGTTGACCGGCCGGCCCGTGCCGAGCGGGACCGACATCACCCCAGGGCGGTCGCCGGCGCTGAGGTCATCGATCCGGTCGACCCATGGGCTGAGATGCCTCAGGAACGGTCGCAGCGGCATAATCTCACCGAACGGCGCCAGGTAGACCTTGCGGTACGTCTGGTCCAGCCCGTATCGGGGCAGGTAGCTGAACACCATGTTGGAGGCAGAACCAACCTCGCCCTGTCGGGAGAGGCCGCCGAGCACCACCGGTGCCCCGACGGCCTCGGCCGCCGACATGATCCGGTCGCTGGTCGCTGACCGGACACGTGGGTCGAGGGGGTCCCGGTCGGTAGCGCCCTCAGGCCACACAACTAGGTCCGGAGGCGCAGTGTCGCCGTTGGCGACCCTGCCCGCCAAAGCCTTCGTGGCGTCGGCGTACCGATCCAGGATTACCCCCGGTTCTGCCGTCAGGGTCCGGGAGAAGCCTTCGGGAAGATCTCCCTGGACCGCAGCCACGGTCACGTTCTCCCCCGCCGTCGGACGTGGCACCAGAAGGGGAGCAGCCACGAGGACCACAGCACCCACCAGAGCAGCGGCGGCGCGCCCAACCTGCCTCCCGCCGGGCGCCAGGAACCGCTGCAGGGCCACAGCAAGAAGGCCCCCGATGAGAGCTATCAGGAGACCTAGGCCGGGGACGCCGACGAGGCTGACCGCGCCGAGCATCGGCGAGTCGGCCTGGCTGAAACCGAGCCGGGCCCACGGGAAGCCACCGAACGGGGTAACCGATCGTGCCCACTCCATCAACACCCACGCGGCCGCACCGAGGAGTGGGCGAATGTTGCCGGCGCGCTGCAGCAGTGCCAGCAGAGCACCGAGAGCAGCCGGATAAAGGGCCGAGACCACGCTCATGGCGAGCCACGCCGGCCCGCCGGCGTAGGTGCCGGCCCAGGTGAACATCGGCGTGAACCACGCCAACCCCAGCAGCAGACCGGACAGAGCACCCGCCCACCACGTCGCGCCAGCGGTGGCCAGCGCCAGACCGGCACAACCGACGACCGCCAGCCACCACACGTCATGCCCCGGGAACGCCAGCCACAGGCAGACACCGCCCATCAGCCCGAGCACCAGCCGGGCACCGAGCACCAGCGGGAACGTGCCGAGACCCGTCCGGACCGGACGGGCCAGCCTATGCATGCGCGGCATGCTCGCGGTCGGGGTGGCCGGGTGGTTCGAGCTGGAAGGTGGAGTGCTCGATGCTGACGTCGAAGTGGTCGGCCACGCAGTCCTGCAGACGGGCCAGCATCTCGGCGGCGTGACCGTCGGTGAAGCACTCCTGGTCCAGGACGACATGGGCGGACAGGACGGGCAGGCCGGTGGCGATGGTGGAGGCGTGCAGGTCGTGCACGTCCTGCACGTGCGGTACCGCCAGCACGTGTGCGCGGACGTCGGCCAGGTCCAGCCCCTTGGGGGTGGACTCCAGCAGGATATGGCCGGCCTCCCGCAGGATCGTGACGGCCCGCGGCACGATGAGCGCGGCGATGAGCATGCCGGCGATGGCGTCGATGCGGACCCACCCGGTGGTGGTGATGACGAGCGCACTGATGATGACGGCCACCGACCCCAGGGCATCGTTGACGACCTCCAGGAACGCGGCGCGCATGTTGAGGTTCGCGCCGCGTCCGGAGCTGAGGACCAGCATGGAAGCGATGTTGCCGACCAGGCCGACGATGCCGAAGACGAGCAGGCCGGTGGAGCTGACCTCGTGCGGCTCGTAGAGGCGGCGGACGCCCTCGACGAAGGCGTAGATCCCGACACCCAGGAGCACGGCCGCCTGCGCGCCGGCGGCGAGGACCTCGGCCCGGCGGAACCCCCAGGTCCGCTCGGGCGTCGGTGGCCGCAGCGCCAGCGACGCGGCGACCAGCGCCATGCCCAGCCCGGCAGCGTCGGTGAGCATGTGCCCGGCGTCCACCAGCAGGGCCAGGGAGCCGGTCCACACGGCTCCGACCACCTCGGCGACCAGGATGGTCGCGGTGATCGCGAACGCGACCGCCAGCCGGCCCCGGTGCGTGGTTACGGTCCCGTGGTCGTGACCTGCGCTCATACGTCAGCTCCTTGCATACCAGCCGAGTCCGCCTCGGGAGCCGGTGATCGCCGAGGTGTCAAGGATGTCGCGGCCGGTACGCACGCTCGGGTCGTTCGCCAGCCGGATTCTTGGCAGTCCACCATGACACCTTTCCGCCCAACAGCAGCTCGGGGCCCCCGCACAGTACGGTGGCTTCCTTCGCCACGAGGTCGAGGCGCACTCGCCAGCCGTGCGTCGGTCTTCCCCGCAGGGGCTGGCGGAGCGGCGCGGCACCGACGGGCGGCAGGCCCCCACCCGTACCCTACCGTCGCCTCCTCGCGGGTCACCCTCTGGTCTCCTGGCCGGCGTGGGGGCACGGTCAGCACGTCCAGGAAGCTCGAGCGCACGTGAGCGCGCAGATCGAGGCCGGGCCCGTCGGCCGGGACACCACCAGCCCGCGGGCGCGCCAGGTGCGCCCTCACCGTCGACCTCGCCAACCCCTGGAGCTGGATGAGGTCGCGCACCCCGCGCTCACGCTGACGGGCTGCAGGGTCACGGGCCGTGAGAGGTGCGACGGGCCGCAGAGCGGCGCCGCGGCCACGCCGAGATCTTCGGCCGGCGCGGCATCCTCGCGGCGTAGTCGTGTTGGTTGGTGTCATCGTGATATCCCGATGCTACGGTATCGGCGGCTAAGATCGTCACTTAGCGCTTCTAGCGGGAACCTTGATGAAACCGTGACCCTTATCGACACCGGGAGATGCGCGGAGCGTCGGACGTACGCATCAGTACCCCTGGGCCTGAGAGGTGAGAGGCGATGAGGAGCATGGGCGCCGCTCGGGCGCGCTCGGTGGCAGAAGCTCCTGCGACTCCGAGCACGCCGACAACCGGCACACGGCTCGACGGCGGGCATGCCGGTGGCTGCCGTGTGCGCGGCGCCGCCCGGCGACGCCATGCCGGACTGAGAGGAACCCTCGAGCCGACATCCACCGCCCGGACTGGGGTGTTGCTGATCGGTGGTCGTGCGCAGAAGCGACCACGGCGCAATGATTCTTCTCGCAGTCGCTGCCTTCCCCGCCCTGGTGCCGCGCGTGGCCGGGACATCGTTCATGCCAGTGGCGCGCCGTCGGGCACATGTCGCGCAGTGCTCGCCGATGAGGCCGTCCGGTGACGCGCGCGCCCCTGCTGACCCTCCTTGCCGCGGCGGCACTGGCTCTGGCTGGTTGCAGCGACGAGGGGTCGAGCATCGACGCCCAGATGCGCCAGGGCGACCAGAAGGGGTACGTCGCAGGTGACGGTACGATCGAGGCGTTGACGCCTGGCCAGCGCGAGACTGTCGTAACGCTGGAGGGCACCACGTTGGAGGGTGAACCTGGTCGTCGGCCGATCACCGGGGCCAGGTCGTGGTCATCAACGTGTGGGGTTCCTGGTGCGGTCCGTGCATCGAGGAGGCGCCCGCCCTGGAACAGGTCGCCTCCGACCTACGGGAGGCCGGGGAGCCGGTACGGTTCATCGGCGTCAACAGTCGTGACTCGGTACCGAGCGCTCTGGCGTTCCAGCAGGCTCACGGCATCTCCTACCCCTCGTTGCAGGACGACGGCGGGCGGACCCGTGCCCAGCTCGGCGGGCTGGCCGTGGCGACCCCGTCGACGATCGTGCTGGACGGGCAGGGCAGGGTGGCAGCCCGCATCAGCGGCCAGGTGGATGCCTCGACGCTGCGCGGCCTGGTCGACGACATCGTCGACCAGGCCGAACGACTGCGTCCCGCCGCTCTGGAACTGCTGCGCGATCGCTACGACCGCGACGACATCGCCCTGATCCTGATCGGCATGCCCGGCCTGGAGAAGCAGTTCAGCCACTACCCCCAGTTCTACAGCCGAGTCGGCTTCGCCCACCAGTACCGGCCCCTGGGACAAGACGAACTGCTGTTCGTCCTCGAGCGACACTGGCGATCCCTCGGCAAGACCCTCGACCCCGACGACTTCACCGACGCCCAAGCCATCGCAGCCATCTCACGGATCACCCGCGGCAACTTCCGGCTCCTCGAACGCCTCTTCCCCCAGATCCAGCGGGTCCTGAAGATCAACGAACTCGACACCATCACCAACGACGTCATCGAAGCCGCACAGAGCACCCTACTCATCGGTGTCACCTGACCCCGCCACGAAGCGACCGAAGAACCCCGCCATTCAGCAGACGAAGTCACACCGAGACCCGACGAGTGGGCGACGAGTTCACCGTCCGCCGCCTGGGCCACCGGGAGGACGACCTGCGTCTGGAAGCCACTGACCTCCTAAGGTCAGTGGGCATGACCGACCGAGCCGGGGACCTGTACGACCCCCGCGGCTCAACCGTGCACAACAACCTGGCCATCCTCAGCGCGGAGGGCGCCTCCCACGTTCGCAGAGCAGTTCCGGTTGTCATCGCGGCGCTACAGGGAACACGAGTCGTCGGTACGGCCATCGTTCACCCGCATCTGAAGGACCTGTACGCACTCGGGATGGACGCCAGGACGCTGCTGCAGCGAACCTCCCTCACCAGGCTCTGCGTCGACCCAGCCCTCCGCGGACGAGGCATCGGGGATGGACTGCTGGCCGTAGCCACCGCCACTGCGGAACGGGACGGATTCCGCTTCATCTACGGACTCTCCGAGGGAGGGTCGGACACGACGAGGCGGCGGCTGTATCACCGGCATGGCTACCAGACCGGTCCCCAGGGAGCACCCCCGCCGTCACCCCCCGAGGTCTTCGGGGCCTATGCCCCTTTGGTCCACGGCACCAGGCGCGGCTTCCACTTCTGGAGACTCCTCAGAGAGTGACTGCAAGAGAACTGACGGCTCCACGTTCAGGGTCACAGCCAGGTCCTCCAGTCGCTCGAACAGGACTCCCCGTCGGCCGTGCTCCAGCTCGATCAGCTGGTTGCGGCTCAGTCCACTCTCCAGTGCCAGCGCCTCCTGCGTGAGCCCGGCCTCCAGCCGCAGACGCCGAACGTTCGCCCCCACGCGGCGCCGGGACTCCTCCCACCGACGTTGCTGGTCGGGGTCGGCGTATTCGCGGCGAGTGGGCACGAGCAGATGCCACGCCAGTTGTGCGTGGAAGTCTGCCCCACTAGTTGGGCATCATGGGGCTATGGTCACAGATTCCGGCTGGAGTGCGATGACTGCCAAGTACACCAGCGACTGCCCTCTGTGCGGGGAGCGCATTAGCCAGGGCGATCCGATCTACCCGCAACGCGGCCACCCCGCCCGCTACTGGATCTGCGAGCCGTGCCAGGTCAACGATCCCGAGCGCCCCATCGATGCCGCCTTCTTGCAGCGGAAGATCCGACGTCGTCTGGAGGGGCCACTGGTCAACCGGAAGAGCTCCCCGTACACGCCGCGCGTGCCAGAGGCCAAGATCCTCGGAGAGGTCGGGGAAGAGCTCTACCTGAGGACAGACGCGGACGTGGACCTCCGCGAGGACCTCAAGCGATGGGGCGCCGAGGGCGGGCCTCGCGCACTGAGTTGGGCCAAGACCCGGAGGCTGCTGCAGTGGCTCGATCAGTTCCAGGAGTGCCCGGGAGTGAGCCCGCCTGATCCTGAGACCGAGTTCCTCAAGTCGTATCAGCGCGGCCTCGTGAGCCAGTGGGTACGGGGCCAGGCCGACGGACCACCTGACGGTGGACACACTGGTGGCGGATCCCCCCCAAAGGCCGACTCACGTTGATCCGTTCCCACGCCGACTAGCCCGCTCCCGGCAAGAGAGCGAGCTGGCCGCAACCCCACGCACGCCGTGCACTGCGTCTGCGAGGGGCGATGCCTGCCGGTTCAGGCACCTGGAGTCATCTCCCGGGGGCGTCGATCGTGTTGGTCTCGCGGCTGAGGCCCTGTCCAGCGCCGCGTCGAGCACGGGCGGTCAGTCGATGGACCACCCCCAAGCGTGCAGAGGGCCCCCTGGGGCGGGGTGAAGGACGCACAGATCGCCAGAATGGGCCGGGCTCAACACCTCACACGGTGGAGCCGAACCGGCTAGACTGGGCCTCACGCCAGCACCTCAACTCTGCTGTCGTCAGACCCCCGGAGGTGGTCAAGTCCCGGGTAGTGGTGTAGCGGTGTCCTTCGGGTCGTGGGGTGGTTTGTCAGGCGGTGAGGGCGGGTAGCTCGGTGGTTGTGGTGGTGTCCTCCTGGGGGGCGGGGATGAGGTGCATTCGGCAGCGGGCCAGGAGGTCCAGGCCCAGGTAGCGGCGGCCTTCGGCCCATTCGTCGGTTTGCTCGGCCAGGACGGCCCCGACGAGACGGACCACGGCCTGGCGGGTGGGGAAGATCCCGACACTGTCGGTGCGGCGGCGGATCTCTCTGTTGAGGCGTTCGGCGGGGTTGTTCGACCAGATCTGGGACCACACGTCCTTCGGGAAATTGGTGAACGCGAGGATGTCGGCCCGAGCGGCATCCAGGTGGGCGTGGACCTCGGGAAGCTTGGTCTGGACGTAGTCCAGGAGCCGGTCGAACTGGGCGTCCACCGCGGGGGCGTCGGGCTGGTCGTACACGCTGTGCAGCATGGCCTTGACTGCTGGCCACATGCTCTTGGGAGTGACCGACATGAGGTTGGCTGCGTAGTGCGTGCGGCAGCGTTGCCAGGTCGCGCCGGGCAGGTTGGCCCGCAGCGCTTCGACCAGACCGGTGTGGGCGTCAGAGGTCACGAGCTGCACACCGGTCAGGCCGCGGGCGACGAGGTCGGCGAAGAACTCGTTCCATGCCGCCCCGGTCTCTCCGGTTGCTACGCGCAGGCCCAGGACTTCGCGGTGGCCATCGTTGTTCACCCCGGTGGCGATCAACGCGACGGTGTTGATGACCCTGCCGCCTTCACGGACCTTCATGGTCAGGGCGTCGGCCGCGATGAAGGTCCACGGCCCGGTGGTGTCCAGGGGTCGGTGGCGGAACTGCTCGACGTGCTCGTCAAGTTCGGCGGCCATCCGAGAGACCTGGGACTTCGACAGGCCGTCGATACCGAGGGTCTTGACCAGCTTGTCCATGCGGCGGGTGGACACCCCGGCCAGATAGCAGTCGGCCACGACGGTGATCAGCGCGGTTTCTGCCCGCTTGCGGCGTTCCAACAGCCACTCGGGGAAGTAGGTCCCGGTGCGGAGCTTGGGAACGGCCACGTCGATCGTGCCCACGCGGGTGTCCAGGTCGCGGTGACGGTACCCGTTGCGCTGGGCGGTACGGGTCGTGCTGGGGCGGCCGTACTCGGCGCCGACCACAGCGTCGGCGTCTGCGGACAGCAGGGCGTTGATGGTCTGCTGCAGCAAGTGGCGCATCAGGTCCGGCGAGGCTTCGGCCAGGGCTTCGCTCAGCAGTCCGGCAGGGTCCACAATGTGAGGTGCGGTCATCGTGATGACTCCGTTCGAGGATTCTGTGGAAGGTTGACTCGAAGGATCACACGGTGACCGCACCCATGTCCGGGCACATCGTGGCCACCGCGCTACACCACTATGCGGGACTCAACTCCGGAGGTTGCCGCCTCGCGGGGGTCTTTCCTGCCCGCAGCCGGTCCAGTTATGGCCCAGTTATGGCAAACCGGGCGAAAACGAATCGGCCCCGGCCGCGGATTCCGCTGGCCAGAGCCGATTTCGTGTGGTCGGGGTGACAGGATTTGAACCTGCGACCTCCTCGTCCCGAACGAGGCGCGCTACCAAGCTGCGCCACACCCCGAAGGTCGTCACCCTCATCGGGCAACCCGGGCATGCTACATGACGTGCGGGGTCAGCTCCGAATCCTCCACCAGCCGCCGCACGTGGTTGCTGGGCACCGGCACGGACAGGCCCACCACGGTCAGCGCCAGGCCCCCGACAATCAACCCCACGGGCCACGCCGTGTCCGTCGCGTCGGTCATGGTCTCCTGCGTGCCGTCGCTGAAGGTGCAGGTCAGCGTCACCGGCATCAGCTTGCGCTCCACGTGCACCGGATCCGCCGCCTCCACGGACTGCCCGCGCTGGCTCGCACACGCCTCGTAGGCGTCGATCGGCCCGAACACGTTGATGATGAGGATCACCAGCCCGGCCAGCACCAGCAGCGGTGAGAGAGCCAGCGCCAGGAAGCGCAACAGGCTCCGCCACCGCGAGCGGACCAGGGTGGGCCCCGGCGCCTGCGCGAAGCGCTGCGACAGGGGGCCGGAGTCCCGCGGGGGGAGCACGAAACGGGTGGAGCTCACGGGGTGCTCCCCGGCCGCGCCACCACACGGCGCCCCTCGAACGCGCGGCCCAGTGTCACCTCATCGGCGTACTCCAGGTCGCCACCGACGGGCAGCCCGGAGGCCAATCGGCTCACCTTGATCTCCAGCACCTGCAGCATGCGCGACAGGTACGTGGCGGTCGCCTCGCCCTCCATGTTCGGGTCGGTGGCGATGATGACCTCGGTCACCTCACCGTCCCCGAGCCGCTGCATGAGCTGGGCGATGCGCAGGTCGTCTGGCCCGATGCCGTCCAGCGGGCTGATGGCCCCGCCCAGGACGTGGTACCTCCCCCGGAACTCGCGGGTGCGCTCGATCGCCTGCACGTCGCGGGGCTCCTCCACCACACAGATGGCCGTGCCGTCGCGCTGCGGGTCCTGACAGATGCGGCACTCCTCGGCCTCGGCGACGTTGCCGCAGGTGGCACAGAAGCGCACCTTTTCCTTCACCACCTGCAGGGCGGTGGCCAGGCGCTGCACGTCCTCGGCGTCGGCCGCCAGCACGTGGAAGGCAATCCGCTGGGCGCTCTTGGGACCCACCCCCGGGAGGCGGTTGAGCTCGTCGATCAGGTCCTGGACCGCGCCTTCATACACAGTGCGAACCCTATGCCTGGTCCGAGTGCTCCTCGATCACGGTGCCACCGAGGATCTTCTCGATGGCCGCCGTGCCGACCATGCCCACGGACTCCACGGTCTCGTCGTCCAGGTCAGGTGTGAACTCCGCAGCGTCCTCCTCCGGTGTCGCCTCGGACACGTCCGGGCCCGCTCCCGCCCCACCCTCCGGAGCCGGTGCCGGAGCCTCGCCACCGGGCACCGCGCCACCGGGTGCGCCCTCACCGGACGCACCGGGTGCGGGGGTGTCTGGCGTGTTGCCGGGTGCGTTGGCCCCTGACGCCGCGTCGGGGAGGTCACCGGTTGCCCAGTCCGGTGCGTCGTCGGTGCGCTGACCCCAGGCCGGGGAGCCCACCGGGTCCGGTTGCGAGGGCAGACCCGCCACCGCACCAGGACCACCCGCGGCCGGCGCGCCACCGGAGGCGCCGGGGGCAGCCGAGAAACCCCGACCACCGGAGGCGCTGCTTGGCGCACCCGGGCCGCCGGAGGTGTCAGCGGGGCCGCCTGGACCGCCAGGGCCACCCTGGGGCCCGGGACCGGCAGCGCCACCAGCGCCACCGTTGCCACTCCGAGGACCACCGGCGCCACCGGATCCGCCCGGTCCGCCAGGCCCGCCCTGCGGCCCGCCGGCGCCACCCTGACCACCCGCACCGCGCCCGCCGACCACACAGCGAACGCGCGGACGGAAGCCGAGGGCCTCCTGCACGGCGGCGGCCACACGGTCGGCGTTCTCACCCCGCGAGAAGCGTTCGGCGATGGGCGCGACCTCGGTGGCGAGCGTCAGCCCCTCGGCGCTCAGGTCCTGCACCTGCATGGACTGAGACACCAGCGCCCACGTGACGCGGCTGATGTCCTTGAGCTTGTCGAGCACCGTCGGCCACTCGTGCCGGAGCGTCTCCAGCGGAACCGGGGCGGCACCCGGCGACGCGGACTGCTCCGGCGCCGGCGGCTGGGCAGCCGGCGCGGTCGGCTCCGACGGAGGCTGCTGCGGCTGACCTGGCGACTTCTGCACATCGGCGGCCTGCTGGGCACCGGCCGGGTCGGGGCCGGCAGCGGCCTCCGCCTCCTCGGCCTCCCACATGTCCGCGGGCGGCTCCTCGGGGGCAGGCTCGCGCTCGGGAGCGGGCGCGTTCCCAGGCCCTTCCTCACGCTCGGGCGACGGGGCGGAGTGCTGAGGCTGCTGGGCCTGCTCCGACGGCTGGCGCGAGGGCTCGGGCACCGCCTGCTGCGACGGCTCGGGCTGCTCAGACGCCTGAGCCCCGGGCACCGCGGGCGCGGCCTGCTGCTGCGGGACGGCCTGCTGCGGTGCCTCCGGCACGCCGGCGCCCGCCCCCGCGTTGTCCCCGCGGAAGGCCATCCACCGCTCCACCTTCTCCAACCGGGCCGCGAAACCGCCCTCCCCAGCAGCACGGGGCAGCAGCAGCCGCGCCATGATGATCTCCAGCTGCAGCCGCGGCGAGGTGGCCCCGGTCATCTCCGCCAACCCGTGGAAGAGCACGTCCGAGGCCCGCGACAGCTCGGCCGGACCCAGTCCGCCCGCCTGCACGCGCAACCGGTCGAGCTGGTCGGAGGGCACCCCCGGCAGCACCGCCTCGGTTCCGGTGGGGACGGCGTTCACCAGGATGAGGTCCCGCATCCGCTCCGAGAGGTCCTCCACGAACCGGCGCGGGTCCTGCCCCGACTCGACCACCCGCTCCACCGTGGTGAACAGCGATGCGCCGTCGCCGGCGGCGTAGGCATCCACCACCCCGTCGAGCAGCTCGGAGTCCGTGAACCCCAGCAGCGCCGTGGTGCCGGCCAGGGTGATGCCGGACTCGTCGGACCCGGCGATCAACTGGTCGAGCACCGACATCGAGTCACGCACCGACCCGCCCCCGGCCCGCACGACATAGGAGAGCACCCCCGGCTCCACCGCGATCCCCTCGCGCTCGCACACCTGGCCCAGGTAGTCCGTCAGCACCGCCGGGGGCACCAGTCGGAAGGGGTAGTGGTGCGTGCGCGACCGGATGGTGCCGATGACCTTCTCCGGCTCCGTGGTGGCGAAGATGAACAGGACGTGCTCCGGCGGCTCCTCCACGATCTTCAGCAGCGCGTTGAAACCCGCCGAGGTGACCATGTGCGCCTCGTCGATGATGTAGACCTTGTAGCGCGACTGCGCCGGCCCGAAGGACGCCTTCTCCCGCAGGTCGCGGGCGTCGTCCACACCACCGTGGCTCGCCGCATCGATCTCGATGACGTCGACCGAGCCCGCCCCGCCGGTCGCCAGGTCCTGGCACGAGGCGCACTCGCCACAGGGGGTGTCCGTGGGCCCCTGCTCGCAGTTCAGGCAGCGCGCGAGGATGCGGGCGCTGGTGGTCTTTCCGCAGCCGCGCGGCCCGGAGAACAGGTACGCGTGGTTCACCCGCCCGGTGCGCAGCGCCTGCTGCAGGGGGCCGGTGACGTGCTCCTGCCCCACGACCTCGGAGAAGCTCTGCGGTCGGTAGCGGCGGTACAAGGCGGTGCTCACGGGCACGACCCTAGCCGCCAGCGGCGACAACCTCCCCGGCGTCGTCCCCAGCCCCCACAACCATCCGCCCCCGGACACGCAAGGACCTCCCACGCACCTGGAAGAGCCCTCCTACCCTTGCTGCATTCCTGCCCTGGGGGAGTTCGGAGAGGTACCACCGCGTGGGAGGCCGGCGCACAGTCTACGGGACACCCCGCCAGCACCCCAACGGCCACCCGGATTTCACTCCCCCTTCACCGAGCGTGTACCCTGCGCGGCGGAGGATTCGCATAGCGGCCTAGTGCGCACGATTGGAAATCGTGTTGGGTTAATCACCCTCGGGGGTTCAAATCCCCCATCCTCCGCCGGATGAGCGCCACCTCGCAGCCACTGCGGGGTGGCGCTCTCTCATTCTGCCGGCCCGTGGCGCGACCACCCCGGTGCCGCGGTGTGAGACATTCGGACTCCACCGCCTCGCACCGTCGAAGGGATGCCGTGCACCCACGCCTCGTCTGCGCCACCGCCGCACTGCTCTCCACCGCACTGCTCGGCGGCTGCAGCAGCCTGACCTCGGAGGTCTCCTACCCCCAGGACCCGGTGCCCGGCCACTGTGAGAACTGGCCCGAGCTGCAGGAGGTGGACCGCGCGAAGGTGCAGGTGAGCGTGCTCAACAACGGGGCGGGGGCCGGCGCGGCCGCCACCGCCGCCCGGGAGCTGGAGGCCCGTGGCTTCACCGTGCTGACCACCGGCAACGAGAACGAGGACGCCCCGGGCAACGCGGCCATCGTGCGCTACGGGGAGATGGGGCTCACCGCGGCCCGCACCCTCGCCGCCCACGTCGACGGCGCCCAGCTGCTGCGCGACTCGCGCCGCGACCCCTCCGTGGACGTGATCCTCGGCGAGCAGTTCGAGCAGCTCGCCCGCCAGCCGGCCGCCCAACCGTCCGACGTGCAGATGAACGTCTACAACACGACGTCGGCCGTGGGTCTGGCCGGCGACACCGCGGACGCGATGCGGGGGCGCGGCTTCAGCGTGGACAAGGTGGGCAACGACCCCGAGAAGAAGTGGTACCCCGACCGCACGGCGGTCATCCGCCACGGCGCCGCGAGCGAGCCGATGGCGCGCACCGTCGCCGCGCAGGTGCCCGATGCGGTGATGACCGACGACGGGCGCACCGACCGGACCGTCGACCTCGTGCTGGGTGCCGAGTTCGAGGGTCCCACCCCGGAGTACACCGAGCCCGAGGGCGTGCCCGAGGTGGAGGAGGGCGACCGGATCGGCTGCGAGTGAGGGACGCTCAGCGACGCCGGCGGGTGCCGAAGACGCTCCGCACCAGCTCGCGCCCCACGGCGGTGCCGGCTGACCTCATCGCCGACTTCACGGCCCGGTTGCCGAGGATCTGGCCCAGCACCCCCTGGTCGGCCTCCTCCACGCGACGCGTCTGCCGCACGTCGTCGTCCGAGCGGTCCGCCGGCGGCGCACCCTGCCCGGAGCCCCCCGCATCGGACCCCTGGCCCGCGCCGTCCGGCCCGGCCGAGGCCTCCATGGTGGCCATGAGCTTCTCGTAGGCCGACTCGGGGTCCAGCCGCCCGGCGTACCGGGGCTGCAGCTCCGAGGCACCGATCACCTGGGCCATCCGCTCCTCGCCGCACGGGGCCATGAGGGACTGCGGCGCCCGCAGGCGGGTGTGGGCCACCGGCGTCGGCGCCCCGTCCTCACCCAGCACAGTCACCACGGCCTCACCGGTGCCCAGCGTGGTGAGCAGCTCCTCGAGGTCGTACGCGGTGTGCGGGTAGGTGCGGGCCGCCTGGCGCAGCGCCTTCTGGTCGTTCGGCGTGAATGCCCGCAGGGCGTGCTGCACCCGGTTGCCCAGCTGGGCCAGCACCGCATCGGGGAGGTCGGTGGGCGTCTGCGTCACGAAGAACACCCCCACCCCCTTGGACCGGATGAGGCGCACCGTGTTCTCGATCGACTCACGGAAGGCCTTGCTGGCGTCCTTGAACAGCAGGTGGGCCTCGTCGAGGAAGAAGACCAGCTCCGGCTTCTCGGGGTCGCCCACCTCGGGCAGGTCGCTGAACAGGTCGGCCAGCAGCCACATGAGGAAGGTGGAGAACAGCTGCGGGTCGGACTGCACGCTGGGCAGCTCCAGGCAGGAGATCACGCCGCGACCGTCGTCGGTGGTGCGCAACAGGTCGGAGGTGTCGAACTCCGGCTCCCCGAAGAACGAGTCCGCCGAGGCACCGAAGGTCACGAGCTCGCGCAGGATGACACCGGCCGTCGCCTTCGAGAGCGCCCCCAGGCCCTCCAGGTCGGCCTTGCCCTCCGCGGACACCAGGTACTGGATGACGGCGCGCAGGTCGCCCAGGTCCACCAGCGGCAGTCCGTGGCTGTCGGCGTAGTGGAAGACCAGGCCGAGGCTGGACTCCTGGATCTCCGTGAGCCCCAGCACCTTGCTCAGCAGGGTGGGGCCGAAGGAGGTGACGGTGGCGCGCACGGGAACACCGGTGCCCTTGTCACCCAGGCGCAGGAACTCCACCGGCGATGCGGTGGCCTCCCACTGCTGCCCGACCGATGCGGCACGCTCGGCGATCTTCTCCCCCTCCTCCCCGGGGAGGGCCAGGCCCGAGAGGTCCCCCTTGATGTCGGCCAGGAAGACCGGCACGCCCGCCGCGGACAGCTGCTCGGCCATCACCTGGAGGGTCTTGGTCTTGCCGGTGCCCGTGGCGCCGGCGACCAGGCCGTGACGGTTCAGCGAGGCCAGGGGCAGGCCCACCGGCAGGTCGCGGTGCACCGTCTGGCCCTCGACCGCGGCCCCGAGGACCAGCGACGCCCCCTCGAAGGCGTACCCGGCCCGGACCTGCTCCAGCAGGTCGGAGGGCCCGGCGGCGTTGGCGGCGTCTGTGCTCACGGTGTCTCCTCGTCCTGGTCGTCGGCCCCTGGCGGACCGGCACCCTGGGGGGACAGTACAAGCACGCAGGGGCACCTTCCGGCCACCTGCACCGGGGGATCTGTCAGAGTTGCCCCGTGCACGATGCCGAGTACAGGGACCCCTACGACCCCAGCACGGGGTGGGTGCGCCCTGCCCCCGGGGAGCGGAAGGCACCGCGCAGGGAGCGCACCTGGGGAGACATCGCCTTCTGGGGCATCGTGGGCGCCCTGGCCGTCGCCGGGCTGTACGGCCTCTCCCTGGTGCTCGGCCTGTGGCCCGAGCCGGAGACCACCGCGGCCAACTGCCAGACCGAGCTGGACGCACCGCGCGTGTACGTGGCCGATGCGGGTGCCGGTGACACTGCCGTGAGCCGCATCAGCGAACAGCTGCGCAACCGGGGCGCCATCGTCATCGGCACCACGTCGGCGCAGGCGGCGGAGGGCGGGAAGACCCGCATCCTCACCGGCGAGGACAGCACGCCCGCCGCCGACGCCCTGTCCACCTGGTTCCCGAAGGCCGAGGTGGTGGACGACGCCCGCGACGGGTTCGTGGCCACCATCGCCCTGGGTGAGGAGGGCAACGCCATCGAGTCCTCGATGACGGTGGGCCCCGCCACCGAGGCCTGCACCGGCTGAGACCCCCACCCACCCCCGCACCGTCCGCCACCAGAGGAGCACCCCATGAGGATCCGCGAGTCCGTCACCGTCCACGCCCCGGCTCACGAGGTCTTCGAGCGGGTGCGCGACCTCGACCGCGCTACGCAGACCATCGGCGACATCACCCACATCGAGCTGCTGGAGGGGCCCGCCCGCATGGAGGTGGGCACCCGGTGGCGCGAGACCCGCACGATGATGGGACACGAGGCCGTCGAGGAGATGTGGGTCACCGAGCTGGTCGAGGACAGCCACTACGTGGTGGAGGCCGAGAGCGACGGGGCGCACTACACCAGTGGCTACTCCGTGGCCCCTGTCGGCACGGCCCACGGTGAGGCCACGCGGCTGACCTTTGACTTCTCCGCCGAGGCCCTCACCCGCTCGGCGCGCGTGATGTCGGTGCTCATGCGCCCGATGGCCCGGCTGATGGCCAAGCAGTGCCGCGCGGACCTGCTGGACATCAAGGCCTCACTGGAGGGCTGAACACCCCCGGACGTGCGACGAGGGCGGCCCCGGAGTGGGGCCGCCCTCGTGCGTGTGTCTGGCGGTGACGGTGGGATTTGAACCCACGAATGGCGTAAACCATTACTCGCTTTCGAGGCGAGCTCCTTCGGCCGCTCGGACACGTCACCGCCCGGAAGGGTACTAGACGCGCCGCGTCACGAAGAAATCACCCAGCGTTCGCCGGCAGTCCTCCTCCCGGACACCTCCGCGGACCTCGGCCCGGTGCAGGGCCAGGGAGTCGCGCAAGACGTCCCACACCGAACCGCACGCACCGGCCTTGGCGTCCCACGCACCGAAGACCACCAGCGGGATGCGGGCCTGCCCCAGGGCCCCGGCACACATCAGGCAGGGCTCCAGGGTGACGGCCAGGGCGCAGTCCTCCAGACGCCAGCCGCCACGTGCGGCGGCGGCCTCCCGCATCGCCACCACCTCGGCGTGGGCGAGCGGATCGCCCGTGGCCTCCCGGAGGTTCCACCCGCGCCCGATGACGTCCCCGTCCGGACCGATGACGACCGCCCCCACCGGCACGTCCCCCAGGGCGAGCGCCTGCTCGCCCGCCGCCAGGGCATGACCGATCCAGGCCTCCTGGGTGGCTCGGTCAGGGTTGGTCACGCTGGTCATTGCAGTAAGTTTCCCCCATGCGCGTTCACGTCGCCGACCACCCGCTCATCGCCCACAAGCTCACCCGTCTGCGGGACGAGACCACCGACTCGCCCACCTTCCGGCGGCTCGCCGACGAGCTCGTGACCCTGCTGGCGTACGAGGCCACGCGCGACATCCGCACCAGCGAGTGCGAGGTCACCACCCCGGTGTCCACCACGCGCGGCACCGAGCTGTCCACCCCCAAGCCGTTGGTGGTGCCCATCCTCCGTGCCGGTCTGGGCATGCTGGAGGGCATGGTGCGGCTGATGCCCACCGTGGAGGTGGGCTTCCTGGGCATGGTGCGCAACGAGGAGACCCTCGAGGCGCACACCTACGCCAACCGCCTGCCCGACGACCTCGACCGACGCCAGTGCTACGTCATCGACCCGATGCTGGCCACCGGCGGCACACTCGTGGACGCCATCCGCTACCTGGTGGACCTCGGCGCCGACGACATCACCGCCATCGTCCTCATCGCGGCCCCCGAGGGCATCGAGCGCATGGAGAACGAGCTGGCCGACCTGGACATCCCGATCACCCTGGTGACCGGCGCCATCGACGAGAAGCTCGACGAGAACGGATTCATCGTCCCGGGGCTGGGTGACGCGGGCGACCGTCTCTACGGCGTGGTCTGACCGACCGTCCCCCGAGATCTGGCACGATGCGGTGAGGCACCCCGTGTGCGCACCCGCCGTGGCTCGTGCGCACCACCCCCCGCACGCATCCACACGCACGACGACTGAAGAGGCACCACCATGGCTTGGGAACGGTTCAAGAAGCTCCTGTGGTACCTGCTGATCTTCTTCATCATCTACGCGATCTTCACCAGCCCCGACCGCACCGGCGACATCTTCCGTGCCATCGGCGACATCATCGTGCAGGCGTTCCGCAGCCTCGGCGGGTTCTACGACAGCATCCTGGATGGACGCTGAGCCACAGATCAACCTCGACCTCGTCGCCCGCTACCTGGTGGCGGGTGAGCGTGTGGTCATCGCGGTCCGCTACCACTGGGTGACGATCGTCGAACCGATCGCCAGCGCGCTGCTGGGCCTGGCCCTGGTGATCTGGGTGGGGGCCACCATCCCGGCGGAGTTCGTCGCCGTGGCCGACATCCTCTGGTGGCTCTGGTTCGCCGTCCTCGCCCGCACCCTGTTCCTGCTCTGGGAGTGGCGTCGCACGTGGTTCGTGGGCACCGACCGGCGCCTGCTGCTCACCTACGGCGTGATCGTGCGCCGGGTGGCCATGATGCCGCTGTCCAAGGTGACGGACATGAACTACGGCCGCTCCCTGCTGGGGCGGCTGCTGGGCTACGGGACGTTCACCATGGAGTCCGCCGGACAGACCCAGGCCCTCAGCAAGATCGACTTCGTGCCCAACCCGGACACCCACTACCGGGCCATGGTCGCCGAGATCTTCCGCGGGCCCACCAGTGCCCCTCCCACCGACCCGGACGAGGACCTGGAGGCCGCCCACGAGGCCGACGAGCCGGACTCCCTCTTCGACACCGATGGGGTGTTCCTGCCCGAGGGGGCCGACGACAACGTGGAGCCGGTGCGCCTGGTGGACGACAAGCGGCACGGCGGTCGTGGCGGGGCCGGCCACGACCCGTACGACGACGAGGACTTCGACCACGAGGAGAACCCCCGCACGGCCCTGAAGCGCCGGCGGGCCCAGCAGCGGCGCAGGGAGCGTGACGGGGCCTCCTAGACTCTGCGCCGGACCACACCGCACCACCGACACACGCACCGGCGCCCGCCGGACCACGCCCCGAGGGAGAACCATGGCCGTCCGCCCGATCACCATCATCGGACACAAGGCGCTGCACCAGCCCACCAAGAAGGTGCGTGAGGTGACCGACGAGATCCGCACCCTGGTGGACGACATGTTCGACACCATGGAGGCGGCAGAGGGTGTGGGCCTGGCGGCCAACCAGGTGGGCGTGCGCTGGCGGATCTTCGTCTACGACTGCACCCACGACCCCGAGGCCGGTCCCGACGCCCGTGGCGTGGTGATCAACCCCGTGCTCGAGAAGGAGCATGTCTCCCCGCTGTCGGCCGACCCGGAGTCCGACCACGAGGGCTGCCTCTCGGTGCCCGGGGAGAGCTTCCCCACCGCACGGTCGGACTGGGCCCGGGTGACCGGCACGGACCTGGAGGGCAACGAGATCAGCGTGGAGGGGACCGGTCTGCTGGGCCGCTGCCTCCAGCACGAGACCGACCACCTCGACGGTCACCTGTACGTGGAACGGCTCTCCCCGGAGGACAAGCGCCGCGCCCGTGAGGCCGTCAAGGAGCGCGGCTGGGAGGACGAGCGCATCCTGAAGTGGGACCCGGCCACGCAGAAGGCCGAGAAGGTCTGAGTGAGCGCTCAGCGCTCCAGCAGCTCCCACTGCAGCTGGTCCGCACGGGCCTGACTGACCTGCGCGGAGGCCAGGTCGCCGCTGGCCCTCTGGGCGCGCGCCAGCATCCGCCAGGCGGTGTACAGGCCCGGGTTCCGCTCCACGTGGCCCCGTGCCGCCGCCACGGCGTCCGTGGGGCGCCCCTGGGCCAGCAGCACCTCCTGCTGCACCGTGCGTGAGAGGTGGTCGTCGGGGCCCATCGACACCGCCTGCTGTGCGAGCAGCCCACCGCGGGCGGGGTCACCGGCCTGCACCGCCGCCCGCGCCTGCCAGGCCAGGCACTGCTGATCGGGGGCGATGCGGGGGCACGCCCGGGTGAGCACCGCGTCCTGGGGTGCGTGCTCGTTGCCCCAGCTGTGGTGCCAGTCGCCCTTCCCCGCGGCGAGGGTGGTCATGGCCCCCGCGGCACGCACCGGGATGTTCGGGTCCCAGGGCGCGGTCCGCTCGGCCTGGTGCAGGCGCGCGCCGGCCGTCGCCGGGCCACCCGACACCGCCTGCCGCGCATCGCGGTAGCCGTCCCAGACCATTGTGGTGGCCACCAGGGCGGCCAGGGCCGCCAGCGTCAGGGCGCCGGGGAGCAGCTCGCGCACCCCTCCGGTGGCGATGCGGTGAGCGTCCCTCCCACGGTCGGTGGCACCGTGGGCGAGGGCCAGCCCGCCGCCCACCACCGCGGCACCGGGCACCACGAACACCGGCTCGGTGTAGGCGAACATCAGGGCCACGGCCGTGCCCACCCCCAGCGCCAGGGCGGCCGACGGCCAGGAGGCCACGGCATCGCGACCCTGCGCGACCCGCTTCCGGCCCGCCGGACCGGCACCGCGGAACGCCCGGCCCGCCCGCCCCATCGCGACCTGCCACAGCGACCACCCCACCACCACGGCGAGCCCCGTCACCGCCAGCAGCCCGAGCACGCCCAGGGCGGCGGTGACCTGCAGCACCACGTTGTGCACCCCATCGAGGCGCACCCCGGGGTTGGCCTCGGCCTGCCAGGCGGGCCCGTAACCGGCCGAGGTCTCCCCCACCCAGCGCGAGGGCCCCAGGCCCAGCAGCGGCTCCTGGCGGACCAGGGCAAGCGTGTGGCGCCACATCATCAGACGCACCGTGATGTTGGTGCCGGCCCCGGCCTCCTCGAGGAAGATCCGGTCACGGGTCATGGGCAGGGCCAGCACCACCACCACGCCGGCCACCATCACCGCTGCGGGCAGCAGCACGCGGCGCGCGCCCTCGGTGCGGGCCACCAGCACCATCGAGAGCACCGCCGCCACGAACACCCCCGACAGCGCTCCACGGGAGGCACCCAGCACCAGCAGTGCTCCCCCGGCGAGCGCCCCGGCCAGCGCCACCCAGGAACGCTCGCGCCAGGCCACCCAGCCCAGCCACGCGGCGAGCAGCAGGCCCCAGATGCCCACGGTGGAGGCGTTCCCCAGGGCGGTGGTCACCCGGTGGGTCTGTCCACTGAGCACGTCTCGCACACCCATCCAGACCAGCACCCAGCCGGAGAGGGTGGCCGTCCACACCGCCAGCCTGCGCCCCGCGGCGGTGGCGAAGAGCACCGCACCAGCGGGCAGCATGGCGAGGTAGGCCCCGATCATGAGCAGGCCCTCGTCCCGCGGAGAGCGGCCCACCACCGACAGCCACGAGTTGGCCGAGGCCCAGGTGGAGGCCACGGCGGCCAGGGCCACCACCCCCATCGCCCACCACACCGCGCGCGGCAGCTGCGGGCCGCGACGACCGGCCCACCAGGTGCCGGCCGCGCAGAGCAGCACGGCCGCGATCGTCACCCGGCGGATGGGCTCGCGCACGTCCAACGTCTCCGGCGTGGAGACCAAGGGCAGCACGGCCAGGAGCACCACGACCCCCACCGCGCGCAGCACGGTGGCCACTCGGTGGCGGGCCGGTGCGTCCATGGGTCCCCCTGGGTCTCGTGGTGCTCCCGAGGCTACTCACGCGCGGAGCGGGGTCCCGCACCAGAAGGGCCTTCTGTGACGGGACCGACACACCCACCCGGCGGCGCCTGAGAGACTGCCGGTCGTGTGGTGGCTGCTGCTGGGGACGCTGGGTTTCGGGGCGCTGTCCGCGTTGGTCCCCGGGGTGCCCATCGAGCTCTGGTTGGGAGGCGTGGGGGCGCTGGTGGACGACGTGGGCGTGTGGACCGTGGCGTTCGTGGCCTCCGTGGGGCACTCCCTGGGCAAGCTCCCTTGGTACGCGCTCGGGCGGTGGAGCCTGGGCTGGCCGTGGATGCGGCGTCAGCTGGAGAAGCCCGGTGTCGGTGAGCGCTACGACCGCCTCGTGGCCTGGATGGAGGACCACGCCGGCTGGGGGCAGGCCACGATGGTGCTCTCCAGCGTGGTGGGGCTGCCACCGTTGGCGGTCTTCATCGTGGTGGCCGGCCAGTTGCGCATGTCTGCCGTGGGGTGCCTCGTCTCCATGACCGTGGGCCGCACCCTGCGCTTCGCGGCGATTCTGGGCGCCTTCACGTGGGCCGTCGACCTCGTGCGCTGAGCGCCTCGCACCGGCCCCGATGCGGGCGCGCGCCTGCACCCCGACCACCGAGTTGGCAGGAGGGCCGCCCATCGTCTATCGTTGTCCCTCGTCCCGGCGAGACGGTGCACGAAGAGCGCAGCGGATCGACGAGATGGGCGCCCGTAGCTCAACGGATAGAGCATCTGACTACGGATCAGAAGGTTTGGGGTTCGAATCCCTACGGGCGCGCACTGTGTTGAGACAGTCCACGAAGGCCCGGTCACCCAGGTGACCGGGCCTTCGTCGTCGTCCTCGCCCGTGACCCCGGGGGGAGCCGGGATGGTTCTGCGCCCCCAGCGTGTTCTGCCACCGAGCCCGATACGGCCACGAGAGGAACGACGATGACCACCAGCGTCCGGGACAACCCCGACGAGAGCCGCTACGAGGTGTACGCCGACGAGCAGCTGGCCGGGTTCTCCGGCTACCGGCTCGGCAAGGGCCAGATCGCCTTCACGCACACGGAGGTCGACGATTCCTTCAGCGGTCGGGGCCTGGCGGGGGTGCTGGTCGCAGAGGCCCTGGCCGACAGCCGGCAGCGGGGGCTCGCCGTGCTGCCCTTCTGCCCCTACGTGCGGGCGGTGATCGCCCGCAGCCCCGAGGAGTACCTCGACCTCGTCCGCCCTGAGGATCGCGCACGGTTCGCCCTCCCGGCCGCGGACGGCGAGGGGTCGGGTTCATGAGCGTCGAGGTGCGGGAGGTCGCTGAGCGCCAGCGGTTCGAGGCCCTGGTGGACGGAGAGGTCGTCGGGTTCGCCGCGTACCAGAGGACGGACACCCTGATGGTGTTCACCCACACCGCGGTGGACCCCTTCCTCGAGGGGCAGGGGATCGGCGGTGCCCTCGTGAGGCACGCGCTCGAGCAGGTCCGCGAGGAGGGCCTCCGGGCCTTGCCGGTCTGCCCCTTCGTGCAGGCGTGGATGCGCCGTCATCCCGCCTACGCAGACCTGGACTACCGGGCCCCTTCCAGCAGCGTCACGGACTGAGTCCCACCCGTCCCCGCTCCTGGGCCCCGGCGCTCAGCCGCGAGCGATGCGGCGGGCGATCCGCACCGCATCGAGGCGCAGCTCGCGGAACATCCCCGAGATGGGATTCGTGTACCCGGTGAACCACAGCCCCGGACGCGCCGGACGCGCACCGTGGGCGCGGGGCACACCGCCCTGGTCGAGCACCCCGAGGTGCCCGACCAGGGTCTCGAGACCCCGCTCGTACCCCGCTGCCACCACCACCACGTCCGGGCGCAGCACCGTGCCGTCGACGAGCTCCACGTGGCGGGCACCGAAGCGCGCGATCGTCGCCACCGGCTGCACGCGCCCGGATCGGATGGCGTCCACGATGCCCACGTCCTGCACCGGGATGGTGCCGCGCCGCACCTGCGAGTAGATGCCACCACGGCCCCGGGGCAGACCGAAGCGCTCCAGGCGCGGCTGGTCGCGCACGAGGCGCGGTCCTGCAACAGGTCCACCAGGCGCACCGGCAGGCGACGCACCAGCACCCCCACCAGGGTGGTGGTCACCCCGAGGCCCCGCTCGCGCCGCAGGACGTACGGGGGTGTCCGCACGGCGATCCACACCGGGCCCGCCCCGTGCTCGGTGAGGTCGGTGGCGATCTCCGCACCGGTGTTGCCCATGCCCACCACCAGCGCACTGCGTCCGCGCCAGGGGCTGCCGTTGCGATAGCTCGAGGCGTGCACCACCTCGCCGGTGTACTCGTCGTCGCCGGGCCAGCGCGGAATCCGCGGCGTGTGGTTGTAGCCCGTGGCCACCACCACGTGGTGGGCCGTCAGCTCCTCCCCCGATGCGGTGAGCACTCGCCACCGTGCCGTGCCCGGCTCCCCGGCCGCCGCGGCCGCGTCCGGCTCGGCCCCCGGTTCCACCCGCTCGCCCGGTTCCACCCGCTCCACCCGCACCCCGGTGCGCACCTCCAGGTCGTGGTGCCGGGTGTACTCCTCCAGGTAGCGCACCACGTCGCCCCTGGCCACCCACCGGCCGAAACGGCGCGGGATCGGGTAGCCCGGCAACCCCGAGAGCTCCCGAGGCGTGTGGAGGTGCAGGCGGTCGTAGTGGCCCCGCCAGGAGCTGCCCACCGCGTCCGAACGCTCCAGCACCACCACCTCCTGCCCCCGCGCACGCAGGGCAGCCGCCACCGCGAGCCCGCCGGGGCCGGCGCCGATCACCAGGGTGCGCGCGGTGGTGCCACCGGCCCGCGTCCCGCTCACCGCGCGCCCGCCCGACGGTCCTCGCGCCGCGCGGCCAGGGCCGATCCGGCATCGACCAACGCGGGCACGGCACGGTCCAGCCGCCACAGCGCGTGCGCGAGGAGCCCCACCGGGATCACCACCCTGCCCCGCTCGATGCCGCGCAGGGCTGCGTCGGCCACCTCCCCGGGGCTCAGCAGGCGGGGCTGGAGCCGCCCGGCGTACCCGCGGAACGAGCCGGCGTGCTGCGAGGGCTCCGCGGGCTCGTCCAACAGCTTGGTGTCCACGAACCCCGGGCACACCACGTGCACGCCCACCCCATCGGCCCGCGCCTCGATCGCCAGCGCCCGCGAGTACGCCACGACCGCCTGCTTGGTGGTGGTGTAGGGCAGCTGGCGCGGAGAGATCATCAGCCCGGCCGTGGACCCGGTGTTCAGGATGGTTCCGCCCCCGGTCTCCCGCATCACCTCGTACGCCGCGTGCGCCCCGTCGACCACCGCCCGCAGGTTCACCGCCAGCGCGCGGTCCCAGTGGGACGAGGTCACCTCGGCTGCAGGGCCGTAGAACAGCACGCCGGCGTTGTTGGCCATCAGGTCCAGCCGCCCGCGCGAGGCCACGGTCCGCTGCACGAGCTCGGCCACGGCGCCGGGCTCGGTGACGTCGAGCGGCTCGATCGTCACCGCATCGCCCCACTGGTCCCGGACCCCCGTCAGGGCCGACAGGTCGCGGTCGGCCACCACCACGTGCCCGCCCCGGGCGACCAGGCGTTCCACCAGTGCACGGCCGATACCGGAGGCACCCCCGGTCACGATGCTCACCGCCGGCGAGAAAACCATGTTCGCCCACTTCCTCGAGGAGTCCGGGCCAGCGTACGGCTCCGAGACGACGAACGCCCGGTCACCACCGTGGGTGGCTCCGGGCGTTCGGGTCGTGCGGGGCACGTGGCGGAGACGGAGGGATTTGAACCCTCGATGGAGCTATAAACCCCAAACCCGCTTAGCAGGCGGGCGCCATAGACCAGACTAGGCGACGTCTCCTCGCATCGGGATGCGATGGGACAGGCTACCCGGTGAGCTCGCAGGCCCGAAATCCGGGTGGATGCGGGGGGCCTGTACGAAGTCGCGCGGGCGGCGCTAGTCTGTGCGCACCGGTTGGGGGGCAGCTGGTGCAGCGTCCGTGGATCCCCCGGTACGGACGAGCAACCCAGAGGAGCAGCGTGAGCACATCCGCAGACGCGGAAGGGCGTGGGTCATCCCGGAGCGGATGGACCCCCCGACGTCCCCAGCAGGAGAAGTCGCTGCCGCGCGCCCTGGGCCTGACCGCCCTCTCCGGCATCGTCCCCGGACTGGGGCTGCTGTTCACCCCCACCTGGCGCCTCGGCGCCCTCGCCCTGGGTGGCGTCCTGCTGCTGGTGGGAGGGCTGGTCTGGCGACTCGTCGACGGCGGACTGCTCGACGCAGCCGTGGACGTCGCCACCTCCCGCAGCCAGCTGCTGCTCCTGGCCGCCGGCATCGCGCTGGCCGCCCTGCTGTGGATCGCCCTCATCGCCATCACGGCGCGGGTGACCCGGCCAGGTCGTCTGGACACCCGGGGCTCCGCGATCCTGACCGGGGTGGCACTGCTCATGAGCGGGCTGGTGCTGGCGCCCACCGTGCAGGCGCTGAACATGGTGGCCGCCCACCGCCAGGCCGTCTCCACGGTCTTCGCCGGCGGCTCCAGCACCGAGGCCACGAATCGCCCGGCCATCCACGAGGACGACCCCTGGGCCGACTTCGACCGCGTGAACCTGCTGCTGCTCGGCTCCGACGCGGCAGAGAGCCGCGAGGGCATCCGGCCCGACGCGCTGATGGTCATGAGCATGGACCCCCGCACCGGCAACGCCGTGCTGGTGGGTGTGCCCCGCAATCTCATGAAGGCCCCCATCCCCCCGGGCAACCCCCTGCACCAGATCTGGCCCTCGGGCTACGACTGCGGGAATGCGTGCATCATCAACGCCCTGTGGTCCGAGGCCTCGGCGCACAGCGAGCTGTTCGGTGACGAGCCGAACCCCGGCTCGGAGACCACGCGGGACGCCATCGAGGGGGTCGTCGGGCTCGACATCCACCACGTGGTGACGGTGGACCTGCAGGGCTTCCAGCAGCTCGTGGACGCCATGGGCGGCGTGGACATCACCGTGGCCGAGCGCATCCCGATCGGCGGCAAGGTGTCCAACGGCCAGATCGTGCCCGGCTCGATCCGGGGCTGGATCGAGGCGGGTCCGCAGCACATGGACGGCCACACGGCCCTCTGGTACTCCCGCTCCCGCGCCACCACCTCCGACTACGACCGCATGGACCGTCAGCGGTGCATGGTCGGGGCGCTGATCTCCCAGTCGCAGCCGCTGGACATGCTGCGCCGCTACCCGGCCATCGCGGGGGCACTGGAGGAGAACGTGTGGACCGACATCCCCCAGGAGGACCTCCCGGCCTGGGCCGATCTCTTCCTCAAGGTCAAGGACGGGCGCATGAAGAGCCTGCCGCTGACCAACGAGCGCATCGACACGGTGGACCCCGACTTCGAGGCCATCCACGCCATGGTGGAGCGGGCCATCAACCCGCCCAAGCCCACCGCGAAGCCCAGCCCCTCCACGACCACCGAGGAGCCTGAGGAGAGCGAGGAGCCGGCGGAGGAGACCGAGGACCCCACCGAGGCCGAGGAGCTGGCCGCCACCTGCTGAGGCGGGAGGGGCACCACGCCGCAGGGGTGCGGCGCGTTGCACACCACGGGGCAGGGTGCGGCGCGCGGCGGGCGCGTCGTACCCTGCACGGACAGCTCGGTCGCACGAGCGGCACCACACACGAGAAGGGCCCACCTCCGAGGAGGTGGGCCCTTCTGCTGCGCTGTCGTCCGCGGTCGGGCCGCGACGCTCAGCGTGAAATCACTGGGGGATGACGTTCTCCGCCTGCTGGCCCTTGGGGCCCTGGGTGATCTCGAACTCCACGCGCTGGTTCTCCTCCAGCGAGCGGTAGCCGTTGGTCTGGATGGCGGAGAAGTGGACGAACACGTCGTCGCCGCCGCCGTCCTGCTGGATGAAGCCGAAGCCCTTCTCAGCGTTGAACCACTTGACGATGCCCTGTGCCATGGGGATTCTCTTTCGTTGGATTGGCGATGGTCGGCGGAAAGTGCCGACCATGGATTGCTGCCAGAACCCCCGGCGGGCGATGCCTGCCGTAGATCAACCAGATGTGCGCCCGAGAACGGACGATGTTCCTTCGACGTGCGAGGTACTGCAAGTGCAACCTGCGTTCACGGTATCACCGATCGCACCGTCGCCGGCGCGCTGGAAGCGCTTGAGACACAGGTCACGTGAGCTGCGGAGGGCGTGGGATTCGAACCCACGATGGCGTTGCCGCCATAGCGGTTTTCAAGACCGCCGCACTAGGCCACTATGCGAGCCCTCCCCGCCCCGGCACAGGACCTGCGCCGAGGCTGCCCACAGCCTACGTGGAGCCCCCGATTCCGCCCAGTTGCACGCCTCGGCACTTGCGTTGAGGCTGTCATGGGACATGATGGAGCCAGTGCCGACACGAGTCGGCCCCCATCAGGAGGGACCAGCCGGCCCGCCGGCCCCCTCGCTCGACGCATGAATGTGCACGAACAAGGAGTACTCATGAACCGCACCGAGCTCGCCAGCGCCATCGCCCAGCAGGCCGACGTGTCCGCCAAGGACGCCGCCGCTGTGCTGTCCGCCATGGGTGACGTGATCTGCGAGACCGTCGGCAAGGGCGAGAAGGTCTCCCTCCCCGGCCTCATGACCATCGAGCGTGTCGAGCGTTCGGCCCGCACCGGTCGCAACCCGCGCACCGGCGAGTCCATGGAGATCCCGGCCTCCTTCGGCGCCAAGCTGTCCGCCGGCTCCGCCCTCAAGGCTGCCGCCAAGGGCTGACCCACATCGTGTGCCCCCTCGGGCACACCGGGTCCTGTGACCCCCGCACGACCCTGCACGAACCCGCACACCACTGAGAGGTAGCACCATGAAGAACAAGATTCTCCTGCTCGTCGGTACCGGCATCGGTTACGTGCTCGGCACCCGCGCCGGTCGCGAGAAGTACGACTCCCTGGTGGACCAGGCCCAGTCCCTCTGGGGCGACCCGCGCGTCCAGGACGCCGTGTCGACCGCCAAGTCGTCCACGGGCTCTGCGTTCTCGCAGGCCCAGGACCAGGTCAAGGGCAAGGTCGCCGAGGTGAAGGACAACAACTCCACCGAGAGCAACTCCTCCTTCTCCCAGACGACCAACCCGTCGAGCACCGGCACCACCGGCACGACGACCACCACCGGCACGGCCACGACCACCGGCACCACCGGCACGACCGGCACGACCGGCAACAAGGGCGGCTCGACCTCCGGGTTCCAGCCGACCACGAACACCTCCAGCTTCGGCGGCAACTGAGGCTGACCGCCTGCGGGCGGTGACGCGGCCCCGGCCGCACAGCGTGAGGCCCCCTCCGACCAGTCGGAGGGGGCCTTGCGTGTGCCCTGAAGCAGGTCGCGCGTCAGATCACCCAGTGGTCCGCGGCCTGCTCCCGAGGCAGCTCGGGCAGCTCGTAGGTGGAGTTCAGGGGTGTGGCCGGGATGCCCCCGACCACCTGACCGCTGGGCACCGGCTTGAGCACCACGGCCCCGGCACCGACCGCCGCGCCGTGGGCCACCTCGATGTCGCCGAGCACGGTCGACCCGGCTCCCAGGAGCACCTTGTCCCCGACGGTGGGGTGACGCTTCACCGCATCGTCCGAGACCCCACCGAGCGTGACGCCGTGGTACATCATCACGTCGTCGCCGACCACGGCCGTCTCACCGATGACGACGCCCATGCCATGGTCGATCACGAGTCGCCGCCCCACCTGCGCACCGGGGTGGATCTCCACCCCGGTGACCGCCCGGGAGACCGTGCCGAGGACCCGGGCAGGCAGACGCCCACCCGGCTGCTTCCACAGCTGGTGTGCGATGCGGTGTGCCGCCACGGCGTGGAGGCCCGGGCTCGTGAGCAGGGCCTCCACACGGGACGACGTGGCCGGGTCGCGGGCGATCACCGCATCGGCGTCCTCGACGACCTGCGCCACCAGCCGTCGCACCGGGGCCAGGTGACGCAGGGGGTTGGTGCGTCGCGCCATGCTCAGTCCGTCAGACCCTCGAACAGCGGCGTGGACAGGTAGCGCTCGCCGTAGTCGCACACGACGACCACGATCGTCCTGCCGTCCATCTCCGGCCGCTTCGCCAGCTCCAGCGCGGCGTGCACGTTGGCGCCGGAGGAGATGCCGGCCAGGATGCCCTCCTTGGTGCCGAGCTCGCGGGCCACGCGCAGGGCGTCGTCCAGCTCCACGTCCACGACCTCGTCGTAGACCTCGGTGTCCAGGATCTCCGGGACGAAGTTGGCGCCCAGACCCTGGATCTTGTGCGGACCGGCCTCACCGCCGGTCAGCAGCGGCGAGTCCGCCGGCTCCACGGCGACGACCCGCACGTCCTCCTTGCGCTGCTTGAGCACCTGACCCACGCCGGTGATGGTCCCGCCGGTGCCGACCCCGGCGACGAAGGCGTCCAGCTGGCCCTCGGTGTCGGCCCAGATCTCCTCGGCCGTGGTCTCGCGGTGCACCTGCGGGTTCGCCGCGTTGGCGAACTGCCGGGCAAGAATGCCGCCACGCTCGGCAGCGATCTCCTCGGCCTTCGCGACCGCCCCCTTCATGCCCTCGGGTCCGGGGGTCAGCACCAGCTCGGCGCCGTACGCGCGCAGCACACCGCGACGCTCACGGCTCATGGTCTCCGGCATGGCCAGCACCAGCTTGTACCCGCGGGCCGCGGCCACCATCGCCAGGGCGATGCCCGTGTTGCCGCTCGTGCCCTCGACGATCGTGCCACCGGGCTGCAGCTCACCGGAGGCCTCCGCCGCATCGATGATGGCCGCGCCGATGCGGTCCTTCACCGAGGCGGCCGGGTTGGCCGACTCGAGCTTGGCGAGCACCGTGGCGCCGACGCCCTCCGTGATGCGGTTGAGGCGCACGAGCGGGGTGCGGCCGATGGTCGTGGTGATGTCCTGGTGGATGGTCATGTCTGCGACAACATCACGGAGTGTTTGTGTATTGCAAAGCATGAGTGACCTGTGGGGTGAGGTGCACCACACCCACCGCGCTGAGCAGTCCGTCCGTAGACTCCCCCCATGCATCCCCTGCAGATCGTTGCCATCCTCCTGGGCCTGGCCGCCACCGCGGTCGGAATCGCCCTGCTCACCCGCGCCGTGATGCGGATCGTGGCCGTGGTCCGTCAGGGCCAGGCCGCGGTGGGGCGCTTCGACGACCCGGTGCAGCGCACCAAGACCATGCTCTACGAGGTCTTCGCGCACCCGCGGATGCTCCGCAAGAAGTGGGTCGCGGTGGCGCACTGGTTCACCATGATCAGCTTCGGCATCCTCTTCCTGACCCTGGTGACGGCCTACGGGCAGCTGTTCAACCCTCACTTCGCGCTGCCCCTCATCGGCCACTTCGCGCCGTTCGAGTGGGTGACCGAGTTCTTCGGCTGGGCCGGCCTGTTCGGCATCCTGTACCTGATCTGGTTGCGGCAGCGCATCAAGCCCTCCGCCAAGGAGAAGCAGGTCGGCAACGAGCGCAGAAGCCGCTTCTGGGGATCCACGCACTGGCAGGCGTACTACGTCGAGTACACGATCCTGGGTGTGGTGCTGTGCATCCTGGCGCTGCGTGCGCTGGAGTACGCGCTCGGCCGCGTGGAGGGCGCCGAGCACGCCAGTGCCTTCCACTTCCCCCTCACCGCCTGGATGGGATCGGCGCTCACCGGCCTGTCCGCCGGCACGCTGGGCGGCCTGATCATCGCCGTGGCGCTGGTCAAGATCCTCATCTCGATGGCGTGGATGATCACCATCGGCCTGCAGCCCACCATGGGTGTGGCCTGGCACCGCTTCCTGGCCTTCTTCAACATCTGGTTCAAGCGTCACGCCGACGGCCGCACCTCGCTGGGTGAGCTGCAGCCGATGATGGTGGGTGGCAAGCCGCTGACCAGCATGGAGCAGCTCGAGGAGATCGCCGAGGCCGAGGAGGAGGACGGCGAGGAGCTGCGCATGGGCGTGGGCTCCATCGAGGACTTCACCTGGAAGGGCCTGCTGGACTTCACCACCTGCACCGAGTGCGGCCGCTGCCAGGAGCAGTGCCCGGCCTGGAACACCGAGAAGCCGCTCTCGCCCAAGATGCTGGTGATGAACCTGCGTGATGCCGCGTACGCCCAGGCGCCGTGGCAGAGCGCCACGCTCACCGCATCGGACGACACGGACGACAAGGTGGCGGCCGGCTCGCCGGAGGACTTCGACATCCGCCGGCTGGTGGGACCCACCGAGGGTGACCCGACCGTCCCCACCGGTGGCGCCGTCATCGACCCCGAGGTGCTCTGGAGCTGCACGAGCTGTGGTGCGTGCGTGGAGCAGTGCCCGGTGGACATCGAGCACGTGGACGCCATCGTCGACATGCGCCGCAACCAGGTGCTCATCGAGTCGGCCTTCCCCAGCGAGCTGGGCGGCCTGTTCAAGAACCTCGAGAGCAAGCAGAACCCCTGGGGCATGGCCAACTCCACCCGCATGGACTGGGCCAAGGGCCTGGACTTCCCCATCAAGCAGGTGGGTGCGGACGTGGAGTCCCTGGACGAGGTCGAGTACCTGTTCTGGGTGGGTTGCGCCGGCGCCTTCGAGGACCGTGCCAAGAAGACCACCCAGGCCGTGGCCGAGCTGCTGGACATCGCCGGGGTGGACTTCGCCGTCCTGGGCGACGGCGAGGCCTGCACGGGTGACTCCGCCCGCCGTGCGGGCAACGAGGTGCTGTACCAGATGCTGGCCCAGCAGAACGTGGAGATGCTCAACGAGGTCGGTGCCACCAAGATCGTGGTCACCTGTGCCCACTGCTTCAACACCATCAAGAACGAGTACCCGCAGAACGGCGGCAAGTACGAGGTCGTGCACCACACCCAGCTGCTGAACCGCCTGGTGCGCGAGAAGCGCCTGCAGCCGGTGGCCGCCTCCGAGGTGGAGTCGCCCTCCCCGTTCGCGTCCACCGCCCCGTCGGTGACCTACCACGACCCCTGCTACCTGGGCCGCCACAACAAGGTCTACGAGGCGCCGCGTGAGCTGATCGCCACCCTGCCGGGCGTGGAGTACCGGGAGATGGAGCGCGCCAAGGAGAAGTCCTTCTGCTGTGGTGCCGGTGGTGCCCGCATGTGGATGGAGGAGAAGCTCGGCTCGCGCATCAACGTGAACCGCACCGAGGAGGCCATCGGCACAGGCGCCGAGCGCATTGCCATCGGCTGCCCGTTCTGCCGCGTGATGATGAGCGACGGCCTGACCGCAGCCCAGGAGGAGGGCCGCGGCAAGGACGTGGAGGTCGTCGACGTCGCCCAGATGCTGCTGGCGGGTGTGCGCCGTGGCCAGGAGGCGGACACTGCCGCCACCGACGAGCTCGTGGACGGCACCACCACCGCTGACGACGCCACCAGCGATGCGGTGACGCAGCGCATCCAGATTCCCGACGACATCTCCGAGCTGACCGGCGCCGGTGCCAGTGCTGCCACGGGGGCCGCCCTGGCCTCGGGTGGTGCGGGTGACGACTCCGGTGAGGCCCCGGATGATGACGCCCGGGTCTCCGCCGAGGGGCCCCGCGAGTCCGACGGCGACGATGCCGAGGGGCCGGCAGGTTCCCGCGTCGACGAGGCGGACCGTGCCCCCGAGGGCGAGCCCACCGTGGACGAGGAGGGTGCCATCGGTGCGGTCGAGGACGACCGGGCCGCGGGTGCCGATGAGGCGACCGCAGGCGCTGGTGCCGCGGCTGCGGGTACCGCTGCCGCCGCAGGTGCTGCAGGTACCGCTGCCACTGCTGCCGGCACCGCGTCCGACGCAGGCGCTGCCGCTGGCGTTGCTCCGGCTGCCTTCACCGGTGACCGGATCGGGGCGGACACGCCCAC
Source organism: Kytococcus sedentarius (assembly GCF_041937525.1). Taxonomy (GTDB): domain Bacteria; phylum Actinomycetota; class Actinomycetes; order Actinomycetales; family Dermatophilaceae; genus Kytococcus; species Kytococcus sedentarius_A. Next base: position 2,109,315 of record NZ_CP169391.1, on the reverse strand, counting down.
CCGCTTCGGCTGGGCCTCCTCCGAGGGCAGCCCCCTGGGTGGTGCGGCCCCCGCAGCCGATGCCAAGGCTCAGCCCGCCGCCGGTGATGCTTCCGGTGCGGCCGACACCGGTGCAGCCGCGTCGGCCGACACCGCTCAGGACGCCACGACCGCAGGCACGGGTGCTGCGGCTGCGGGTACCGCGGCTGCTGGCACTGCAGCTGCTGCGGCCGCCACCGGTGGTGCGGCCGACGCGACCGCCGACACCGCATCGGCGGCTCCGGCCACCTCGACCGGCGGCGCCGGTCAGGGTGCGGGGACTGCTCCGGCGGCCTTCACCGGTGAGCGGATCGGGGCGGACACGCCCACCCGCTTCGGCTGGGCCACCGGTCAGGCACCGGCTGGTCAGCCCCCCGCAGCCCAGGCACCGGCTGCCCAGACACCGGCTGCTGAGGCACCAGCTGGTGAGGCACCGGCTGGTCAGGCACCGGCTGGTGAGACGGTCGCCGGACAGGAGGCTGCTGAGGCACCTGCTGCGCCGGACGCCGCACCCGCTACCAACGAGGCCACCAAGGCTCCATCGGACGAGGCATCCACCACCGCGACCACCGCAGCCGCGACCGGTGGTGCTGCAAGCACCGCGGCCAGCACGGCCGCGCCCACTGGGGCTGCCACGGGTCAGACCACGGGCCAGGCCATGGGCACCCCGCCGGCTGGCCACTCCGGTGATCGGATCGGTGGGGACTCCCCGCAGCGCTTCGGCTGGGCCACCGGCCACGGTGAAGCTCCGGCCGCCACCGCGGAGGCTGGCCAGCCCAACGCTGCTGAGGCCACCCAGCAGACCGGCGCCACGGCGCGGGCCACGCAGCCCGCGACGACTGAGGCCACCCAGCAGCCGCAGGCTGACACCGCCGACGAGGCCGCATCGCCGACCGAGGAGCAGTCCTCCGACAGCGAGGCCCCGACCACTGCAGCCACCACCGGTGAAGCCACCACCGGTGCAGCCACGGCCGGTGCAGCTGCTGCTGGTGCTGCAGCTGCCGGGGGGATCAGTGCCGCGCCGGCCGGTCACGCCAACGAGCGAATCGGTGCGGACTCGGCATCGCGCTTCGGGTGGGCACAGGGCGGAGCACGCGCCGCCGAGGCCGAGGTCGAGTCGGCGGACACGCCTCCGATCACCGAGTCCGACGCGGCCGTCACCTCCACGGGTGTCATGCAGGGCGAGCGGATGGACGAGATCGGCCACGAGCAGCAGCCCACCGAGGCCGCTGACCGCGAGCCGCAGGAGGTCGTCGACGCCCACACCGGCACCACCGCCGGGGCCGGTGCCGAGGCCGCCCAGGGCACCGAGGCAACGGCCACTGACTCCGACAGCGGGGCCGCCGGTCAGCCCGGCGCTCCGGTCGAGGTACCGAACGTCGGTGAGCGCGCCCCCCGCATCGGGGCACAGTCGCCCGCACTTCGACTCGGTGCCTGGAAGAGCTGAGCGCACTGCGTCACCGCCGGGAGCCCGTTGCAGGTTGATCCTGTGGCGGGCTCCCGCCATGTGCCGCGGCGGTGTGCCTGTCGCCTGTTGCGTGGTCACCGGGTCCTCCGGTGTTGTGGGCGGGCTGCCGCGGCGTGGGGCTCTGTCGGGTCACCGGCGTCGCGGGCGCGCTGCGCCTGGGTGGCCGAGTCGGGTGTCCGGAGTCGGGTGCTCCAGGGTTCGCCGGGGCGTCGCCAGGTGAATTTCACGGTGGCGCGCCCATCTGCGTCGTGGGTGATGGTGTGTTTCAGCCGGGGGTCGTCCATCTGTCGGTGGTGTCTGCCGCACAGGGGGATGCCGTTGGAGAGGTCTGTCCTTCCTCCTCCGGGGTGCAGGAGGGTGCCGTCGGGTGCGTAGACCGGTCGCCAGGGGTCGGCGTGGTGGATCTCGCACCAGGCGAAGGGCCGGTCACAGTCCTCCTCCGCACAGGAGTCGTACTTGGTGGCCAGGGCTGCCTTCTGGGATTCGGTGAAGGATCGGCGTTTGCGTCCCAAGTCCAGTGGGACCGAGGCGCCGTTCATGACGATCGGGATCAGGGCGGCGTTGCTGGCCAGTCGGCGGACCTGTGCGGCGGAGACGTCATCGCCGGTGTCGGTGACTCCGACCCGGTCGGTCTGGCCGCGGAGGGTCTCCAGGTCGGTGGTGACCAGCAGGATGGTGTTGATCTTGGGGTGCAGGTGGTCGGTGGGCAGGTGGTCGATGAGCTCGGCCAGTGCCTGACCCCGCTGCTGGTCACGCAGCTCCCGGTCGAACCGGACATCACCCGTCCACGCACCCTCAGCGGTCGCCGCCCGCGGGCCGGTGGGTCCGAACGCCTCACCGCCACCCACGCCGCCCGTAGCGTGGCTGCTGCCGCCCTGGCCCTTGGTGTGGCGGCGGGGGCTGGTCATGGAGTCCAGGGCCTTCTTGAGCATCTGGGCCTGCAGGGCCGGGAGGGTGAACTGTCCGAACCAGGTGCCGTCGTGGTTGTCCTTCATCCAGAAACTCGCGGCGTCCCAGGCGGCGGTTTCCTCGGCGTGGACCAGTTCGTTGTGGTGCGCATCGACCTCCTCGACCGGGAGGTTGAGGGCTTCGAGGGCTCGCTTGGCTGCCTTCCCGAGGCGGGTGGGGTTCATCTGCTTCGCCTTGGCGACCAGATCGAGCTCGACCGTGTGCCGCTGTTCGGTGGTGAGGCCCTCGGGCAGGTCGTCCAGGGCGCGGGTGATGATCAACGCGTGATCCCGCGTGATCGCTCCGGCGTCCCACGCAGCCGCGGTCGGCGTCTGCACCGGCGCGGGGGTGGGAGGCTCCTGCCCGCCGGGGGACTCACCAACGGGGGCTGTGGGTGTGGGTGTGTGGTTGCCCAGGGCCTTGGCCAGGTCAGCATCCCTGCCAGCCTGGGCACGCCGTGTACGAGTGCGGCCGGCGGTGAACTGGGCATCGTTCTCGTGGTGTGCGTTCCCACCTCGCGGGTGGCCCGGACGACGTCCAGGGCGCGGACGCGCAGCCGGTCGTGCTTGTTGCTCAACGTCTGGACCCGCTGCAGGAGTCGTTCGAGGTAGGTCGTGTCGAGCTCCTCGGGGTGCTCACCCAAGCGGGCCATCGCGGCCATCAGCTCAGTGGTTGCCGCGTCGGCCTGGGCCAGGGCCGCGTCCATCGCCTCCCGCGGTCCCAGTCCCGGGACGTCGCCAAGGGTCGTCGTGCCGTCAGGCCCTACATGCCGGGCGACCGCGCCACCCGCGGCAACGCCACCCTTGGCCGCAGACACTCCCGGCGCAGCGGGCGCCGCGCGGAGTCCGTCGAACAGGTCGTCCATCGCGTGCCCCCTTCCCCGGGTGATCCGGCCAAGCCCCCTGCCTGACCGACTACCCCCACCCTAGTACAAACGATCGCACACCGCAACCCTGAACTAGAACATGTGGACGAGCACCCGCCACCCGGAAGCTCACCCCATCGACCTGTGGACAACCCACCCACCACGGCGAGACAACCCACCCAGCCCGCACCCCGGCCTCCTCAGCCCGCGTGCACCTCCCACGGAAACACCGGCAGCGGCTCCCCCGTCTCCAGCATCGTCTTGAGGTTCGCGAACACCGCCTGCCACCCGAACTCGATGCTGTCGCGCTCGTCCACGGACCGCAGCCCGACGTGCACCAGATCCACCTGCGTCACCCCATCGCCCCCGATGAGGGTGATCGTCACCAGCGGCGCGTCGTCCGCCGCCGGGTCCGCCGCGGGGTCCTCGAAGGTGAACCCCAACCGCTCCCCGGGCACGGCCTCCCGCACGACCCCGTGACAGTCCACGGCACCGTCACCCAGCCTCCGGTGCTCCCACACCGACCCGACCTGCCAGTCCGAGACGTTGTGGTGCTGCCAGAAACGTGCCGTGGCCTCCGCATCCGTCAACGCGTCCCAGACCTGCTGCGGCGACGCGGCGATCCACGTGCTCATCCGCCAGCTGAGCGTCTCGTCCATGGTTCCTCCTCCGTAGGGTCCGTCACTCCCAGGACAGCGCAGCCCGCAGCCGCTCGGCCACCTGGGCCGGAGTCGGCTGGTTGTCCCCGTACGCCGCGTCCACCACCCCGGCCGTCCGGATCTGCTCGGCCACCCCGGGCCGCCCCGGCTCCAACTTCTCCAACTCCGGCGCCAACAGCTCGAACAACCCCGTCATCCCGCGTGCCCCACCCATGGATGACGCCCGCAACGGCCCCAGCGCCGCCCACCGCGGCCCCAGCGAGGTGCGCACCACCTCATCGATCTCCTGGGGCGTGGCCACCCCCTGTTCCACCAGGTGCAGGGCCTCGGCCAGCAGCACGAACTGCAACCGGTTGCCGATGAACCCCTGCACCTCGGCACCCACCACCACCGGGTGCTTCCCCACGCTGCGATAGGTCTCGACCGCCGCCTGCACCGCGCGCTCAGCCGTCTGCGGCCCCCCGACGACCTCCACCAGCGGCAGCACCAGCACCGGGTTGAACGGGTGCCCCACCAGCATCCGCCCCTGCTCCAGGTTCCCCTCGGAGATGCTGCTGGCGGTGATGAACGAGCTGGACGTCGCCAGCACCGCATCCGGACCCGTGGCCGCCTCGAGCTGTGCGAAGGTTCGCCGCTTCCACTCCAGGTCCTCCGGCCCGGGCTCCTGGACGTGCACCGCGCCGTCCCCGGCCTCCTCCGGGGACGCCGCAGCCGTCATCCGCCCCCGCAGATCCGCAGCAGAACGCCCGTCACCCAGCGCCGAGGCCGCCTCCTCGGCCGCCCGGTCGAGCGCCGCCTCGAGGTCCTCCCGCGGGTCGAAGACGGCCACCTCCCACCCGTGCCCGGCGAACACCCCGGCCCACCCCAGGCCGATCGTCCCGGCCCCGATGACGGCAGCGCGCCTCACAGGTTCTCCTCCACCCAGGTGCCGGCGACCTCCTCAGGGCTCTTCCCGTCGTTCACGTCCACCAGCATCTGCGCCAGCTCCTCCACCGTCAGCTCCGAGGACACCTTGTTGAGCGCCTCGCTCACGGCCTCGTCCACCACGTCCGAGGAGATCAACGGCACCACGTTCTGCGCACTGAACAGGCTCTTGTCGTCCTCCAGGATCACGAAGTCGTTCTCCGCGATCGCCGGGTCGGTGGTGAAGATGTTCGCCGCATCCACCTGGCCGTTCTTCAGCGCCTGGGCCGTCACGTTGCCCCCGGCGCTGAGCTCACGGAACGTCCCGAACTCCAGGCCGTAGACCTTCTTCAGCCCGGGCACTCCCTGCGCACGCTTCTTCCACTCCGGCGGCCCGCCGAGGGTCATGTCCTGCGCCTTGCCCTCCAGGTCGGAGATCTTCTCCAGCCCCTGCTGGTCGGCCGTCTCGCGGCTCACCACCACGTTGTCCGCGTTCTCCGCCTCCGAGTACTCGAGCACCTCCAGCCCCTCGGGGAGGCTCTTCTCCAGCGCTGCGTACACCTCCTCGGCCTCGGTGACCGTGATCTCCTCGTCGAAGTAGGCCGCCAACGTGCCGGTGTACTCCGGAATCAGGTCGATCGATCCGTCCTGCAGGGCCGGCAGGTAGGTCTCGCGGCTGCCGATCTCCATCTTCTTCTCCACCTCCACCCCGGCGTCCTGCAGGGCCTTGGCGTAGATCTCGGCCAGGACGGTGTTCTCGGTGAAGTTGGCGCTGCCCACGGTGACCTTGCCCTTGTCGCCCTCCTCGGTGGCCGCCGGATCCTGCGTGGGGTCGCCGCCGCAGGCCGCGAGCGCGAGTGCGCTGATGGCCGTCATCGCGGCGAGGGAACGGGTGGGTCGCATGGTCACTCCTGGTGGTCGATGGGGGTCAACGGGGGTTGATCGATGGGGTGAGCGTCACCCGGGTGCCGCCCGGCGCGCGGGTCGCCGGTCGGTGCGGCCAGGAGGCGCGGCTCACCGTGCCTCCTGGTCCGACAGGCCCGGGCTCACGACGAGCTTCTGGATGAGGGTGAACACGAGCTCCATGAGCAGTGCCAGACCAGCCACCAGCAGCGCGCCACCGGCCATCTGCGCGTAGTCGCGGGCCGCGAGGCCGTCGATGAGGTAGCGCCCCAGCCCGCCGAGCGACACGTACGCCGCGATGGTGGCCGTGGCGATGATCTGCAGCAGCCCCGAGCGCAGGCCGGACAGGATCAGGGGCAGCGCCACGGGGATCTCCACCTTCCGCAGCACCTGCATGCCGGTCATGCCCATGCCCTTGGCTGCGTCCCGCGCCGCGGGGTCCACCTCCGCGATGCCGGAGTACACCCCGGAGAGCACCGGTGGGACCGCCAGCACGGCCAGCACGATGAGGCTGGGCACCACGAACGCGAGCTCACCGGGCAGGTGCGGGGCCAGCAGCACCCAGCCCAGCAGCAGCAGACCCAGGGAGGGCAGCGCCCGCAGCGCACCGGCAGCGTTCACGGCCACGACGGAGCCCTTGCCGGTGTGCCCGATCCACAGACCCAACGGCACCGCCACGAGGCAGGCCAGCCCGAGGGCCATGAACGAGTACGCCAGGTGCCGGACGGTCTGCATGAGGATGCCGTCCTCGCCCTGCCAGTTGACCGGGTCGGTCAGCCAGGCCACGATCTCGCCGACGATCATGCGCGCACCTCCCGCAACCACGGGGTGAGCAGCCGCCGGAGCAGCAGGATCACCGCATCGAAGAGCAGGGCCAGCACCACGCACCCGGCCATGCCGACGGCGATCATGCCGAGGTCGTCACGGTTGAAGCCGCGCGTGAAGAGGATGCCCAACTGCGGGATGCCCACCAGGGCAGCGACACTCACGATGCTCACGTTGCTCACCGCCGCCACGCGCAGGCCCGCGGCGATCACCGGCACCGCCAGGGGCAGCTCCACCCGGGTGAGGCGCCGCCATCGGCCCAGGCCCATCGCGGTGGCCGCCTGCCGCACGTGCTCGGGCACCGCACCCAGCCCGTCGGCCACGTTCCGCACCAGCAGCGCCACCGTGTACAAGGACATGGCGATCAGAACGTTCAGCGGGTCCAGGATCTGCGTGCCGATGATGCCCGGCAGCAGGATGAACAGCGCCAGCGACGGGATCGTGTACAGCAGCGCGCTGCCGGAGACCAGGGCCGTCCGCAGCCGCGGGATCCGTGCCGCCACCCAGCCCAGCGGCAGGGCGAGTGCCAGCCCGATCACCAGCGGCAGGCCCGCGAGGTAGGCGTGCGTCGTGCCGAGCTCCCAGAGCTCGGACCACTCGACGTTCCCGATCTCGCTCACGCCGCTCCCTCGGACCGCTCTCGAGTCGGCTCGTCAGGCTCCTCGTCGTGGCGCGAGCCGGGGTCGCTGCGGTCGGTCTCGGTGATCACGTCCAGCACGTCGTGGGGGCGCACCGTTCCCAGCAGACGGCCGTCGTCGTCCACCACCACACCGCGCTGGCTGGGCGAGGAGAGCGCCGCATCGAGCAGCCCCCGCAGGGAACCCTCACGGCGGGCGAGCGTCCCACCCAGTCGCAGGCGGTCCTCCTCGGCGAGCTCCCCCGCATCGGTCCGCAGCCACCCGAGCGGACGGGAGTCGTCGTCCACCGCCAGCACCCAGTCACCACCGCGCGGCAGCCGGTCGCCGATGCGGACCGCCTCCTCCCGCTGCAGCGGCACCTCACCCGTGTGGAAGGCCAGCGAGCGGTACCCGCGGTCGCGGCCCACGAAGTCGGCCACGAAGTCGTCGGCCGGGCGGGCCATCACGCGCGCCGGGGAGTCCACCTGGGCGAGGTGGCCCCCCTCGCGCAGGATGGCGACCTGGTCGCCCAGCTTCATGGCCTCGTCGATGTCGTGGGTGACCAGCACGATGGTGGTGCCGATCTCGTCCTGCAGCCGCAGGAACTCCTCCTGCAGACGCTCCCGCACGATCGGGTCGACGGCGCTGAAGGGCTCGTCCATCAGCATCACCGGAGGGTCGGCCGCGAGGGCCCGCGCCACCCCGACGCGCTGCTGCTGCCCGCCGGAGAGCTGCGCCGGGTAGCGCTGGGCGAGGTCGGGGTCCAGTCCCACCCGCTCCAGCAGCTCCAGCGCCCGGGTGCGGGCCTTCTGCTTGTCCCAGCCCACCAGGAGCGGCACGGTCATCACGTTGCGCAGCACCGTATGGTGCGGGAACAGTCCGCCGTGCTGGATGACGTACCCGATGGTGCGGCGCAGCTCGTTGGCCTCGAGCTCGGTGTTGGGGCGCCCGTCGATGAGGATCTGTCCCTCCGAGGGCTCCACCATGCGGTTGATCATGCGCAGGCTGGTCGTCTTGCCACAGCCCGAGGGCCCGACGAGCACCGTGATCTGGCCCGTGGGGCACTCCAGGGTCAGGTCGTCCACTGCCACGGTCCCGTTGGGGAACCGCTTGGTCACGCCCTCGAAGCGGATCATGCCCACGACCCTACGCGGGGGCACCGACAACCGCACCGGCTGCGGCGCACCCGGATGGGAAACCGGGCGGGGCACCCGGGTGGGCTCACCGCATCGAGGACGCTCGGGTCAGATCTCGGTGCGGTGGAAGTTCGCCCAGCTGCGGCTGGCGGTGGGCCCACGCTGGCCCTGGTAGTGCGAGCCGTACTTGCTGCTGCCGTAGGGGTGCTCAGCGGGCGAGGACAGCTGGAAGAAGCAGAGCTGACCGATCTTCATGCCCGGGTGCAGCACGATGGGCAGGGTGGCGACGTTGCTCAGCTCGAGCGTCACGTGGCCGGAGAAACCCGGGTCCACGAAACCCGCGGTGGCGTGGGTGAGCAGGCCCAGCCGACCCAGGGAGCTCTTCCCCTCCACCCGGGCGGCGATGTCGATGGGCAGGGTGATCTGCTCGTAGGTGCTGCCCAGCACGAACTCGCCGGGGTGCAGCACGAACGGCTCGTCGGGCGCCACCTCCACCAGACGCGTCAGCTCGGGCTGCTCCTGCGCCGGGTCGATGAAGGGGTACTTGTGGTTGTCGAACAGGCGGAAGTAGCGGTCCAGCCGCACGTCGATGCTGCTGGGCTGCAGCATCGAGGGATCCCACGGGTCGAGGCGCACGGCCGAGTCGTCGCCGGCATCGATGCGGGCGGAGATGTCGCGGTCGGACAGCAGCATGAGGGCGAGGTTACCGGGGCGTGAGAGGGCGAGCCACGGCGTGTACCATGGGCGTCCGCAACCCTCGCGGGTGTAGTTCAATGGTAGAACATCAGCTTCCCAAGCTGAATACGCGAGTTCGATTCTCGTCACCCGCTCCACGGCCCCGCCGGCACCCGCCGCGCGGGGCTTCTTGCGTCCCGGGGGCAGGGGCGGGGCGGGTTCCTCAGGCGGCGGGGACGACCAGCCGCGGGATGGCCTCGATGAGGGAGCGCGTGTACTCGGTGCGCGGGGCCGCCCAGAGCTCCTCCGTGGGCGCCACCTCCAGCAGCTCGCCGCGCCGCATCACGGCCACCCGGTCGCACACGTGCCGCACCACGGACAGGTCGTGGCTCACGAACACCAGCGTCAGCCCCAGGTCGTCCACGAGCTCCCCGATGAGGTCCAGCACCTGCCCGCGCACGCTCACGTCCAGCGCGGAGACCGGCTCGTCGGCCAGCAGCACCCGCGGCGAGGGCGCCAGGGCCCGCGCGATGCTGATGCGCTGCCGCTGCCCCCCGCTGAACTGGTGCGGGTGGCGTCGCATCATGGACGGCTCCAGCCCCACCCGCCGCAGCAGCTCGGCCACCCGGTCGTCGACGTCGCCCCCCGACCACCCCTGCGCCACGAGCGGCTCGGCCACCACGTTCCGCACGGTCATGCGCGGGTCGAGGGAGTCGCGCGGGTCCTGGAAGACCATCTGCACGCTCTCGCGCAGCCACCCCAGCTTCCGCTCGGGCACGCCGGACACCTGTCGCCCCAGCACCTCGACCCGGCCCGATGCGGGGGACTCCAGCCCCGCGACCAGCCGCAGCAGGGTGGACTTGCCCGATCCCGACTCGCCCACGATGCCGAAGCGCTCGCCGGGCTCGATGGTGAGGCTCACCCCATCGAGAGCCACGACCTGCGGCGGTGGGGAGAACAGGCGCCGGCGGGGGCGCGTGTAGACCTGGCGCGCGTCCTCGATGGCGATGGCGGGAGCATCCTTCACAGGGTCGGTCGCACCCGGCGAGGCCGCAGCAGGGGGTGGGCTCACCGCATCGAGCGCCGTGGCGCCACCGGCGTCCCGCGGCTCCAGGCGCGACGCGGCCACCAACGCCTGGGCGTAGGGGTGCTGCGGGGCGCCGAAGACCTCGGCCACCGTCCCGCGCTCCACCACCTTCCCGTCCTTGAGCACCACCACGCGCTCGCACACCTGCGAGACCACCGCGAGGTCGTGCGTGATGAACAGCAGCGCCGCGTCGTGCTCGCGGGCGCCGTCGAGCACCTGGCGCAGCACGGTGGCCTGCACGGTCACGTCCAGGGCGGTGGTGGGCTCGTCGCAGATCAGCACGTCCGGATCGTTGGCCAGCGCGATGGCGATGACCACCCGCTGCCGCTGCCCGCCGGAGAGCTGGTGCGGGTGGGCGCGGGCGACTCCCTCGGCATCGGTGATGCCCACGCTCTCGAGCAGCTCCACGGCCCGGCGGGCGGCGGCGTCCCCGCGGGCGGTGCCGTGGATCTCCATCACCTCGGCCACCTGGTCGCCCACCCGCATGGTGGGGTTCAGCGCGCTCATGGGCTCCTGGAAGACCATGGAGAGGTCCAGGCCGCGGATCCGCGACATCGCACGGTCGCTGGCGCCGACCACCTGCGTGGTGGCGCCCCCCTCGGGCGTGAGCTCGATGCTGCCGGTGGCGTGCAGGTTGTCCGGCAGCAGCCCCATGATGGCCAGGGCCGTGAGCGACTTGCCCGACCCGGACTCGCCGATCAGACCGACGCGCTCCCCCGCATCGAGGGTGAGGTCCACCCCGGAGACCAGGGTGCGGTGGCGGGTGCCGATGGCGAGGTCACGCACCGCCAGACGGGGGCGCGATGCGGGGGCGTCGGCAGACATGGCGCACAGCCTACGGACCGCGCGCGGCGGGGTGGGGGCGTCAGCCCTGGGTGACGGGCTCGTGCCGGGTCGCCTGCCCTCGCCGGGCCTCCCGGGCATGGGCAGTCATGGCCACGAACAGAACGAGCGTCACCGCGGCGAAGTGATTGTCCCCACGTGCCTCGTGGGCAATCAGGATCACCAGCGCCAAGGGCACTGCCCAGGGGTACTGACGACTCCCGGTGGAGTGCATGATCCACCCCATCGCCAGCCCCGCGGTCAGGACGGGCAGCAGGACGAGCATGGACATCTGCGTCATCGCAGCCACCACCAAGGTCGCGACGACCAGCGCCGCCACGGTCGCCCACCACGCCGTCTGCCCCACAGTTCCTCCTCGTTCAGACATGCCCCCACCGTGCCTCACTGGTCGCTCACCTGCATCTGCGGGTCGAAGCGGTCGCGCAGCCCGTCGCCGAGCAGGTTGAACCCCAGGACCGCCAGTGCGATGGCCACGCCGGGCACGATCGCTAGGCGCGGGTCGGAGGCCAGCAGCGACTGGCTCTCCTGCAGCATCCGCCCCCAGCTGGGCGTGCCCGGGGGCGAGCCGAAGCCCAGGAAGCTCAGCCCCGCCTCGGCGAGGATGGCCAGCGCGAAGCTCACCGACGCCTGCACGATCACCAGCCCCACCACGTTGGGCAGCACGTGCCGCCACCCGATCGATGCGGGGCGCCGCCCGGCCACGCGCGCAGCGGTGATGAACTCGCGCGGCAGGATGCCCAGCACCCCCGAACGCGTCACCCGGGCGAAGTTCGGCACGCTCGCCAGGCCGATGGCGAACATCGCCGACGTGGTGGAGGCACCGAACACCGCAGCGAACATGATGGCCAGCAGCAGCCCGGGAAAGGCCAGGCCGATGTCCGCGGCGCGCATGATCAAGGCGTCCAGCCAGCGCGGCCCCATCGCCGAGAGGATGCCCAGCGGCACCCCCAGCAGCGCCGCCACCCCCACGGCCACGAAGCCCACGTAGAGCGTGGTGCGCGCCCCCACGAGAATCTGGCTGAGGGTGTCGCGGCCGAACTTGTCCGTGCCCAGCCAGTGCTCGGCACTGGGCCCCTCCAGACGGGCCGAGGGCACCACCCGCATCGGGTCGTACGGCGTCCACACGTAGGACAGCAGCGCCATCGCCACCATGGCAGCCACGATGACGCCACCGACCACCAGGTAGGCGCGGCCGGCCCGGCTCGGGGGGCGGCCCGCATCGACGGTCGCGCGCGAGGGCGCGGCGGGGCCGGTGGTGGTCATGCGGCACAGCCTACGGAAGCCGGGGACTGCCCAGCCGCTGCATCTTCTGCGGGTTGCCGTGCATCTGCACACCCGTGATCTGCCCGTCGGCGATCTCCACGACCACCAGTCGCGGCCCCACCGGGGTGTCGAACCACAGGGCCGGCCCGCCGTTCACCCGCATCGGCACCGGAGCGATCTCCCCCGCCTTGGACGCCACCCCGCAGAGGAAACGCACCGCCTTCTCCACCCCCACGATGGGGTGCAGCGCCGCCTTGCTGTGGCCCCCCGCATCGGTCCAGACCACACAGTCCTCGGACAGCAGCGCCACCGCGGTGGCCACGTCGCCGGCAGTGATGGCGGCCACCAGCGCCTCGAGCGGCGCGGCGTCGCTCCGCGCGTCCTGCACGGCCGGCAGTCGGCGGCGCGCCCGCGAGACCACCTGTCGGCACGCCGCCTCCGACCGCCCCACGCACTCGGCGATCTCCCGGTAGGACACCGCGAAGGCCTCCCGGAGCACGAACACCGCCCGGTCCACCGGGGGCAGCTCCTGCAGCACCCGCACCAACCCCAGGCCCAACAGGTCGCGGTGCTCCACCACCTCGGCGGGCAGGCGCTCGTCCGCGGCCGGCTCCGGCAGCCACGGGCCCACATAGGCCTCGCGGCGGGCTGCCTGGCGGCGCGCCGCATCGATGGCCAACCGGGTGGTGACGGTGGTGAGCCAGGCTCCCGGCTGGTCGATGCCGTGCGCCCGGCTGGCGCGCACACCCGCCTCGGCCACCACCTCCTCGGCGTCGTGCCAGCTGCCGGTGATCCGGTAGGCCAGCCCGGTGAGGCGGGGGCGCTCGGCCGCCCAGGCGTCGGTGGGGGTCACGCGTCCAGTCTGGTGGCGATGGCGATGCGGTTCCACACGTTGATGGTGGCGATGGCCAGCACCAGGGTGCCCAGGTGCTTGTCGTCGTAGTGGGAGGCGGCCTCGTCCCACACCGCATCGGTGACGCCCTCCTCACCCAGGCGGGTCACCGCATCGGTCAGGGCCAGGGCGGCCCTCTCGGCGGGGGTGAAGAGGTCACCGGGCAGGGGATCCTGGGCCAGGGCGTCGAGCACCTCCTGCGGCTCGCCGCGCTCGCGCAGGGCCGTGGAGTGCATGTCGATGCAGTGAGTGCAGCGGTTGAGCAGCGAGGCGCGGAGCTTCACCAGCTCGTACAGGCGGGTGTCGAGGTGGGTGCGGCTGTAGGTCTCCAGGCCCAGGACGGCGGCGAACCCCATCCGGTGGCTGCGGGACAGGTCGAGGCGAGGCATGGTGGCTCCCGGGGTCGGTGGTGCGGTCACAGGGTTGACGCACGCCGCGCCCGAGATGTGACAGCCCCCGCCGCCGCTCAGGCGCGGGCGCCGATGCGGGGGTCGATCACCACGTACAACACGTCCACCAGGAAGTTCACCACCAGCACCATCGCCACCAGCACCATCACCACGTCCTGCACCAGGATCAGATCGCGCTGCGCCACCGCGTCCACCAGCAGCGACCCCACCCCGGGGATCACGAAGACACGCTCGATGACCACGGCCCCCACCAGCATCGAGGTCAGCGACAGCCCCAGCACCGTCACCACCGGCACCGCCGCGTTCCGCCACCCGTGCCGCGCCAGCGCCCGCCGTCGCGTCAACCCCTTGGCACGAGCGGTGCGCATGAAGTCGGTGTCCATCACCTCAAGCACCGCGTTGCGCACGTACCGCGCCAGGATGGCCGCCTGCACCAGCGCCAGCGAGATGGCCGGCAGCGCCAGCTTGCGCAGGAACTCCCCCACCCCGTCGATGGGGGCGGTCCACCCACCCGAGGGCAGCCACCCCAGCCGCACCGCGAACAGGGCGATGAGCAGGATGCCCGCCAGGAAGGCCGGCACCGCCATGCCCACCTGGCTGGCCGCCGAGAGCACCACGCCCAGGCCCGACCGGTGGCGCAGCGCCATCACGGCCCCCAGCGGCACCGCGATGAGGACCGCCAGCGCCATCGCCGTTCCCACCAGCCACAGCGTCACCGCGAAGCGGTCGGTCAGCTGCGGCGCGATCTCGGCCCGGGAGACGTAGGACTCGCCCAGGTCCAGGGTCAGCAGGCCCCCCACCCACTCGGCGTAGCGCACCGGCCACGGCCGGTCCAGCCCGAACTCCGTGCGCATCTGCGCCACGGCCTCCTCCGAGGCGTTCATCCCCAGCGCCACGCGTGCCGGGTCGCCCGGCAGCACCGCCATCACCGCGAACACGATGAGGCTGGCCACCACCATGCTGACCAGCAGCACGGCGAAGCGGGAGGCGAGGCGCAGCAGCATCAGGGCATCCGGGGCGCACGGCACACAGCGGTGATCACCGCGGCACTCAGCGCTTCTCGCCGGCCGCGGCGCGGACGGCCGGCATGCGCATGTCGTCGCCCCACATCGTCACGTTGCGGGCCTGCGGCAGCTCGGAGCGGCGGAACACCGGCTCCTCGCCCCGCGAGCGCTGCTCGTCGTAGTTCTTCAGCATGGCGACGGCCAGCCCACCCAGCGGCAGGATGGCGATGAGGTTGATGGTGGCCATGAAGCCCATCACCAGGTCGGCCAGGTTCCACACCAGCGCCACCGAGCCCAGGGCACCACCCACCACGCACAGCACCACCAGCAGGCGGAAGACCGTGATGGCCAGCGTGGCGTTGCGCTTGCCGGCCAGGAAGCGGATGTTCGCCTCGCCGTAGTAGCTGTTGCCCAGGATGGACGACCACGCCAGGAAGAAGATCACCACCGAGAGGAACGGCCCGGCCCACGTGCCCACCTGCTCCTGCAGGGCGCTCTGGGTGAGGCCGATGCCCTGCGGGTCGTCCACGCCGTACTGCGGGTTGGACAGCAGGATCACGAAGGCCGTGGCCGAGCAGACGATGATGGTGTCGAAGTAGACGCCCAGCGCCTGCACCAGACCCTGCTTGGCCGGGTGGCTCACCGAGGCCGTCGCGGCGGCGTTGGGCACCGAACCCATACCGGCCTCGTTGGAGAACAACCCACGGCGCATGCCCTGCATGAGGGCCGCTCCGATGCCGGCACCGGCCACCTCCTTGAGGCCCAGCGCGTGACCCACGATGTGGGCGAACATGGCCGGCACCTCGGTGATGTTGAGGGCCACCACCACCAGCGCCACGAGGATGTACAGGGTCGCCATCACCGGCACGATGATCTCGGTGACCGCCGAGACCCGCTTCACGCCACCGAAGATGACCACGCCGGTCAGACCCGCCAGCACCAGGCCGGTGATCAGCGCGATGTTCTCCACCCCGGACAACGTGTCCTGCAGCGAGTAGCTGATCGAGTTGGACTGCACGGCGTTGAAGACGAAGCCGTAGGTGAACGTGATGATCACGGCAAAGAGCACGGCCACCGGCTTCCAGCCCAGCCCGTCGCGGATGTAGTACGCCGGCCCACCGACGTACCCGTCGCCACCCTTGACCTTGTACAGCTGGGCCAGGGTGGACTCGACGAAGGCCGTCGCGCCGCCGATGATGGCCAGCACCCACATCCAGAACACTGCCCCGGGGCCACCGACGGCGATGGCGACGGCCACCCCGGCCACGTTGCCGGTGCCCACGCGGGAGGCCGCGGAGACGGTGAAGGCGCGGAAGGCGGAGATGCCGTCCTCGGAGTCCGAGCCGGGCTTCTCCAGGATGTTGCGCACCATCTCCGGCAGCAGGCGCAGCTGCACGACGCCGGTGCGGAGGGTGAACCAGACACCGGCGGTGACCAGGAGCACGATCACCAGGTACCAGTAGTACCCGTTGATGTCGGAGATGGTGGTGGCGAGAGCATCCATGGGGGGCAGCGTACGTGGGCCGCGGGCTGGAACCGGAGTTCCCGATGGGGTGACACGCGCGCCGGAGGACGCTCACCTCATCGGCGCAGGGCGGTGAGGTCGAACCCCTCGGTGACGGCGTTGGTGGGGATGCCCTGGATGTCGGCGTCGGCCACCACCAGGTTCGGCAGGAGGAAGAGGAAGTCTGCGGCCGCGTCGGTGCTGATGATCTCCGCGGCCTTCTTCATCTGCTCGGTCTGCTCCTCCTGCGTGCCGGCGTCCGCGGCCTGCAGGGCCCTGGTCAGCGCGGGGTTCTCGTAGCGCAGGTAGTACTCGGGGTTGCCGAACACGTTGCCGAGGTCGCGCGGCTCCACGTGGGCGACGATGGACAGGTCGTAGTCGGCGCTCGAGTACACCTGCTCCAGCCACGATGCGGGGAACTCCAGCTGGTCGAGCGTCACCTGCAGCCCAGCCTCCTCCAGCTGGGACTTCACCACCTGTCCACACTCGGTGGCGTAGGGCAGCGTGGGCACGCGCAGGCGCAGCGGCTTGTCCACGCCGGCCTCCTTCACCAGCGTCTTCGCCTTCTCCACGTCGTACGGGAAGTCGCCGGTGCGGTCTTCGTACCAGGGGTCGGTGGGCGGCACCATCGAACCGATGAGCTCGCCCTTGCCGGCCCAGCAGGTGTCCAGCAGCGCCTGGTGGTCGATGGCATGGCGGATGGCCTGGCGCAGCGGCTCGGACTGCATGGTCTTGTTCGAGTGGTTGAAGCTCAGCACGACCTCGCCGTTGGTGGTGCCCTCGATCACCTGCAGGTTGTCCTTGCCCTCGAACTGGCTGAGGGACTCGGGGGCCTGCACGGTGGTCTCGACGTCGATGTCGCCGGTGAGCATGGCGTTGTTGAGCGCGGTGCCGTCCTTGAAGTAGCGGAAGACGGCCGTGGCGAAGTACGGCTTCTCGCCGTTGTAGTCCTCACGGCGCTCCAGGGTGATGCGGTCGCCGCGCTTCCAGTCCTTCACGTCGTACGGGCCGGAGCCGACGGGATCGGTGGCCAACTTGGCCTGGGTGTCGCTGGGGAAGACCGCGCCGATGCGGGTGGTCATGGCGAACAGCCACGAGTTGCTGGGCCGCTTCAGGGTGACGGTGACCGTGTGGTCGTCGGTGGCCTCGGCGGACTCCACCACGTCCATCTGGGACTTCAGGGAGGACGTCCAGGTCTTGCCCTGCACGGCCTCGATGCTGGCCACCACGTCCTGCGCGGTGAGCTCGCTGCCATCGGAGAAGGTGCGACCCTCCGGCAGGGTGAAGGTGTAGGTGAGCCGGTCCTCGGAGATCTCGTGCGACTCGGCCAGGGCGTCGACGATCTCGCCGGACTCGTCGTCGACGGTCACGAGGGTCTCGTAGACGTTGCCCAGCAGCAGCTGCGGGATGGCGGCGCCGTCGCCCGTGCGGAAGTCCAGCGTGGCGGGCTCGGCCACCAGACCCAGGGTGACGGTCTCGTCCGAGGGGCCGCTGGCCCCATCGGACCCGGACTGGGACGCGCCGGTGCCCGACCCCTCGGGGTCGTTGGAGCTGCCCGCGGAACAGGCGGTCAGGGCGAGCAGGGCACTGCCGGCGATGGCGGCGACGCGGCGGGTGGAACGGTTCACGATGTCTCCCAGATCACGGGGCGGCACCCTTGCCACCCGCGGATGGCGCACAGTGTGCGCCCTGACCGGGTGTCTTGACCACTTGCGCGGAACAGCGCCCGGGGTGGTGGTGTTCACGCACCGGACGCCCGCCCACCGCATCGGAGGACCCATGCCCCGCCCCATCGCCCTGTTCGAGCCCCTCACGCTGCGCGATCTGGAGGTGCGACACCGGGCCTTCGTGGCCGCCATGTGCCAGTACTCCTGCGACCCGCTGACCGCGCCGGGCGTGCCCAACGACTGGCACCTGGTGCACCTGGGCGCGTTCGCCACGGGTGGCGCGTCGATGATCGTCACCGAGGCCGCCGCCGTGGTGCCCGAGGGGCGGATCTCCCCCCAGGACGCGGGGATCTGGAACGACGAGCAGGTGGCCGGGTGGCGCCGTGTGAACGACTTCGTCCACGGGTTGGGTGCGGGCGTGACCACCGCGGTGCAGCTGGCCCACGCCGGACGCAAGGCCTCCACGTGGCGACCCTTCGACACTGACGGTCGCAGCGGATCGGTGGCGGTGGGGGCCGATGCGGACGGGTTCGCCCCCAGCATCGAGACGGGCGGGTGGCAGACCGTGGCACCCACCGATGAGGCGTTCGGCGACCTCGCGGCCCCGCGGGCGCTGACCGGCGAGGAGATCCGCGCGACCATCACCGCCTTCGGCGACGCCGCCGAGCGCGCCGTGGCGGCCGGCTTCGACGCGGTGGAGGTGCACGGGGCGCACGGCTACCTCATCCACCAGTTCATCTCCCCGCTGGTGAACACGCGCACCGACCAGTGGGGCGGCAGCGAGGAGGGGCGCTTCCGGTTCGGCCTCGAGGTGGTGCGCGAGGTGCGCTCGCGGGTGCCGGACTCGATGCCGGTGATGCTGCGGATCTCCGCGACCGACTGGGAGGACGTGGACGGTGACGTGGCCTCGCTGCAGCGGTTCGTGGTGGCCGCGGCGGAGCTGGGTGTGGACTTCGTGGACGTCTCCAGCGGGGGCAACCTGCCGGCGCCGAAGATCGTGAGCGGCCCCGGGTACCAGGTGCGCTTCGCCACCGCCATGCGCGAGGCGCTGCGGGCTGCCGGGTCAGCTGTGCCGGTGGGTGCGGTGGGGGAGATCAGCTCGCCGCACCAGGCCGAGACGATCGTGGGGCAGGGCCAGGCCGATGCGGTGCTCCTGGCACGCGCAGCCCTGGCGGACCCGCACTGGTGGATGCGGGCCGCATCGGAGCTGGGTGCGGAGCCGGTGACCATCGGGCAGTACGAGCGGGCCCGGGTGGACCGCCTGGCCTGAGTCGGTCTGGCTGGCCTGAGCAGCGCCCGGCCCCCGTCCTCCGGATGTGCGGCCCGGTCCGGGCCCGCCGACACCTGAGACCCGCACCGGTGCTGATCTCGGGTGTCCTGCCTCTCCGAGATCCGCCCCGGTGCTGAAGTCGACAGTCGAGCCCCGCACCGGTGCGGAATTCGCGGCTGGGGCCAAGGACACCGCGCCGTGGGCGGGGGCAAGGAACCGGGACGCCCGCCCACCGAAGCACCCGCCCCGCCGCATCGGAGACTCGCCGGGTGGTGAAACCCTTCCCCCAAAGTGAACAGCGGGTTAACATTGGGTGAAGAACCGGGGCGGAGACGCCGAGAGTCCCCGCCGCACACAGGAGTTGCCATGACCATCATCGGAACGGATCAGCAGTACGAGCACGCGGTGGAGCGTCTCGCCGAGGAGTTCGACGCGGTGTTCACCCGCGATGAGGTGGCGCGCGAGCTGCACGCCGTCCGCGCCGACATGGAGGCCACCGCCAAGGTCCGGGACTTCATCCCGGTCCTGGCCGAGCGGTACGCCAAGGAGCACCTCCAGGCCATCGCCCACGCACGCGGCGCCAGCATCACCAAGTTCCCCGTGGTGATGTTCGTCAGCCCCCGCAATGCCAGCGCAACCCAGATGGCGGCGGTGATGACCGACAAGTACTCCGGCGGTCGCATCCACGTCCTCAGCGCCGGGGTGCGCCGGGCCGAGGAGATCGCCCCCGCGGTCATCGAGGTGATGCACGAGTACGGCATCGACACCACCACCATGTACCCCCGCGCGGTGAACCGGGACGTCCTGGACGCCGCCGACGTGGTGGTGAGCATGGCCGACCCGGACCTGGGCGACGACTTCACCGCCAAGCAGCACCTGGACTGGGACGTCACCGTGGACGAGGACGACATCGCGTCCGTCCGCGCAGCCCGCGACGAGCTCAAGGTCCGCGTGGACGAGCTCATCGAGTCCCTCCTCGGCGAGGGCTCCGTGCTCTCCGCGCAGGAGGCAGCCGACTACCAGAGCGCCAAGCAGGCCGGCCGCGCCGAGACGCCCGCACCGATCACCCGTGAGGCGCAGCCCGCCTGAGGTCCCCGATGGGGTGAGCCCACCTCAGGCGAACAGCTCACCCACCGCCGCCCATGCCTGCTGGTCGAGCGCGTACCAGGACCACTGACCGCGCTTCTCCCGGGTGAGCAGCCCCGCATCGACCAGCAGCTTGAGGTGGTGGCTGACCGTCGGCTGCGACAGGTCGACCACCTCCTGCAGGTCGCACACGCACGCCTCCCCACCCTCGGCGCCTCGGATGGCGGCCACCAGGCGCACCCGCGCAGGGTGGCCCAGCGCCTTCAGGACCGATGCGGTGTGCTCCGCAGCCTCGTCCGTGATCGCCACCGGCAACCCGCCACTGCATGCATTGACGTTCATCGATGCATTGTGCCACGATCTGCGCATCGACAACCGTCGATACACAGATCGTGGCACGGTCATGCCCACCGGCCGGCCACCACGCCCCGGGAGAGACCATGTCGCGCATCCAGCTGGCCCTCACCGTCCGCGACGTCGAGCGGTCCGTGGCCTTCTACACCCACCTGCTGGGCACCGAGCCCCACAAGCGCCGCCCCGGGTACGCCAACTTCGACGTGGCCGAGCCGCCGCTGAAGCTGGTCCTCATCGAGGGCACGTCCACCGAGGCGCCCGCCACCGACGCCGGCGGGTGCTGCACCACCCGGCCCGGCTCCCTCAACCACCTCGGCATCGAGGTCACGTCCGTCGATGAGGTGCACGCCGCCCGCGAGCGCCTCACCGCGGCCGGCCTGGCCACCTTCGACGAGAACGACACCACCTGTTGCTACGCGCGCCAGGACAAGGTGTGGGTGCACGACCCCGACGGCATCGAGTGGGAGGTCTACACCATCACTGACGACGACCCCACCGACGCCCAGCCCCCCACCCAGCACCTCCCGGGAGACCCCGCGTGACCGCACCCACCGACGCCTCGCCCCAGCCCGCCGAGGCCCACGTCACCGAGCGCCTCTCCACGCTGGACCGCTTCCTCCCGGTGTGGATCGGCGCCGCAATGGTGGCCGGGCTGCTGCTGGGCCGGGTCGTGCCCGGTCTGGGCGAGGCCCTGCAGGCCGTGCAGGTCGACGGCATCTCGCTGCCCATTGCCATCGGCCTGCTGGTGATGATGTACCCGGTCCTGGCGAAGGTCCGCTACGACCGCCTGGACACCGTGACCGCCGACACCCGCATGCTCGGCAGCTCCCTGGTGCTCAACTGGGTGCTGGGTCCGGCGCTGATGTTCGCCCTGGCGTGGATCTTTCTGCCGGACCTGCCCGAGTACCGCACGGGCCTGATCATCGTGGGTCTGGCCCGCTGCATCGCGATGGTCATCATCTGGAACGACCTCGCCTGCGGCGACCGGGAGGCCGCGGCCGTCCTGGTGGCCATCAACTCCGTCTTCCAGGTGTTCATGTTCGGCGTGCTGGGCTGGTTCTACCTGTCGGTCCTGCCCGGCTGGCTCGGCCTGGACAGCTCGGGGCTGGACGTGAGCCCTTGGCAGATCGCCAAGAGCGTGCTGATCTTCCTGGGCATCCCGCTGGTGGCCGGCTTCCTCACCCGCCTCTTCGGTGAGCGCACCCTGGGCCGTGATCGCTACGAGAACCGCTTCCTGCCGGCCATCGGCCCGTGGGCGCTGTACGGCCTGCTGTTCACCATCGTGGTCCTGTTCGCGCTGCAGGGTGACCAGATCACCTCGCGCCCGCTGGACGTCGCCCGCATCGCCCTGCCCCTGCTGGCCTACTTCGTCATCATGTGGGGTGGGTCGTACGCCCTCGGCCGCGCGGTGGGGCTGGGCTACGAGCGCACCACGACCCTCGCGTTCACGGCCGCGGGCAACAACTTCGAGCTCGCCATCGCGGTGGCCATCGCCACCTTCGGCCTCACCTCCGGGCAGGCGCTGGCCGGGGTGGTCGGGCCGCTCATCGAGGTGCCGGTGCTCGTGGGCCTGGTGTACGTGAGCCTGTGGCTGCGCCGCCGATTCTTCGCGTCGTCCCCCTCAACTCCCTCGACCCATCCGACCACAGGAGCGTCCGCATGACCCCCTCCACCAGCCCCGATGGGGTGACTCCCGCCGCGCGCCGCGCCCGCCCGTCGGTGATGTACGTCTGCGTCCACAACGCGGGCCGTTCGCAGATGGCCGCCGCATGGACCCGCACATTGGGCGGCGACCGCATCGAGGTGCGCTCCTCGGGCTCCCAGCCGGCCGATGCGGTGAACCCGGCCGCCGTGGAGGCGATGGCCGAGGTCGGCATCGACGTCGGCGCTGTCACCCCGCGCATCCTCACGCGAGAGGACATGGAGGCCTCCGACGTGGTGGTCACGATGGGGTGCGGCGACGAGTGCCCCTACGTGCCCGGCGTGCGTCGCGAGGACTGGGCCCTGGCCGACCCCGCGGGGCAGCCGGTGGAGGCGGTCCGCCCGGTGCGTGATGAGATCCGCGCCCGCGTGGAGGAACTGCTGCGCTCGCTCGACATCGAGCCGGCCGACTGGCCCGGCACGAGCGGCAACACCAGTGCCTGACCTCCGCCGGCTGTGGCGCTGGTTCGTCGGCGAGCCCCTACCCGAGTACACCCCCCAGGATCCGACCCTCGCGGTGTACGACCACGCCATCGCCGAGATGTGGCGGGAGGGCGAGTTGAAGGCCCACCTCGCCTGCCAAGTGGGGAACCTGTGGACCGGAGAACCGTGGCCGTGGTTCCTGGTGATCTGGGCCTCGGGGCAGCGAGAGATGTCCTTCGAGGACTACGGCCCGCATTGGACAACGGTCCGGGAGCTCGACGCCGGGTTCATCGAGTTCCAGCACGGCCCGAGTGTCGTTGAGCACGGCCGGTGGCTCACGAGAATCGACCATGGGGAGTGGGGAGCGCGCTACGAACTGACCTGGCTGGACCCTCTGGAGTCCGCCATGCGGTGGAAGGAACTGGGTCTGCAGGAAGACCACTTCTGAGCCGAGCGCACGGCTCCTCGTCCACGGTGAAACCAGCGTTCTCGTGGACGGCACCCAGATGGAGGTCGTCGTCATCGCCGGTGGCCGAGCCGGCCTGAGCAACTCGATGGCGCCGCCTCGACTCACTCCCCCCGAGCGATCCTCCGGATGTGGGCCGGAACGGGCTCGCCCAGCTTCTTCGCAGCCTTGACGTAGACCTGCGCCGCCAGACGCCTGTTCTCCGGTGACAAGCGGTGCTTGGGTCGATCAAGCCTCGACATCTCCCGTTGGGCCATGGCCGTCCACCTCCTCCCCGCAGTATCCGCCCTCCCCGTCACCACACCTGTGGACAAGCCGGCGGTGACACCATCACTCCCGTGACTCCTGTGGACGGCACCCCCATCGACGGCACTCCCCTCGACGTGGTCGTCATCGGCGGCGGCCAGGCCGGGCTGGCGACCAGCTTCTGGCTGCGCCGCGCCGGCATCGAGCACGTGGTCCTCGACGACGCCAACCAACCCGCCGGGGCCTGGGCCCGCACGTGGCCGAGCCTGCGCGCCTTCTCGCCGCCGCAGTACTCCTCACTGCCGGGCTGGCTCATGCCCCGCTGGGAGGGCGACGGCGGCTTCCCACCCCGCGAGCACGTCGTGGACTACCTCACCGAGTACGAGCTCCGTTACGACCTGCCCGTCCAGCGCCCGGTCCGGGTGGGCTCCGTCCACGATGCGGGGGAGCGCCTGCGCGTCGAGGCCACCACCCCCTCGGGCCCGATGACATGGCTCGCCCGCACGGTCGTCAGCGCCACCGGCACGTGGTCGCGCCCGTTCATCCCCTCCGTGCCCGGCAGGTCGGCCTTCACCGGCACCCAGTTGCACTCCGCCCGGTACCGCACCCCGGACGCCCTGACCACGGGGCGCGTCCTGGTGGTGGGCGGGGGCAACACCGGCGCGCAGCTGGCGGCCGAGCTCACCGCATCGCACGAGGTCGTCTGGGCCACCCAGCGCCCGCCGCGCTTCATGCCCGATGACGTGGACGGACGCGTGCTCTTCGACGTCGCCACCGCCCGCCGGGCCGCACTGGACGCCGGCCGCGAGGACGACGGTGGCGTGCAGTCCCTGGGCGACATCGTCATGGTCCCCGCCGTGCGCGAGGCGGTGGCCGCGGGGCACCTGACCGCCGTGCCGATGGTGGAGCGGCTCACCGCATCGGGCGTCGTGTGGGGCCACCACGACACCGACGGTTCCACGTGGAACACGCCCCCGGCGCCGGCGGGTGAGGAGTACGGCATCGACGTCGTGCTCTGGTGCACCGGCTACCGGCCCGCCCTGGGCCACCTGCGTCCGCTGGGCCTGCGCGGGACCGACGGGCGGGTGGGCATCGCCGACGGCTCGATGACGCAGGCCGCCGACGACCCGCGCGTGCACCTGATGGGCTACGGCGACTGGACCGGCCCGGCCTCGGCCACCCTCATCGGCGTGGGCCGCCCGGCCCGCGCAGCCGTGCGGGAGATCGGCGAGCTGCTCGGCTGACTCAGCCGGCCAGCTCGCCGTGCCGCGAGCACCGCGCCGTCCACCCACGCGGCGTCACCTGCACCACCATCCGGCGCCGGCACTCGGCGCAGTAGCGCGGCGGCTCGAGCTCCAGGCGACGGGCGCACACGGCGTGCTCCCCCGCATCGAGGCCCTGCCCGCAGTGCCCACAGTAGGCGGGCACTGTGGGCACTGTGGGCAGGGCGCTGGCCTCGTCCGGCACCTCAGATGGTCCGGCTCAGGGCCTGGATGGGCATCTTCAGCTCGTCGAGCAGGTCGAGGTCCTGCTGCGGGTCGCGACCCAGCGTGGTCAGGTAGTTGCCCACGATGATCGCGTTGATGCCGCCGGTCAGCCCCTGGCGCGTACCCAGCTCACCGAGGGTGATCTCGCGGCCGCCGGCGAAGCGCAGGATGGTGCGCGGCAGCGCCAGGCGGAAGGCCGCGATCGTGCGCAGCGCGTCCTGGGTGCCCATCGGCTCGAGCTCCCCGAAGGGCGTGCCCGGCCTGGGGTTGAGGAAGTTGAGCGGCACCTCGTGCGGCTCCAGCGCGCCGAGCTCGGCGGCCAGCTCGGCCCGCTGGCGCACCGACTCGCCCATGCCCACCAAGGCGCCGCAGCACAGCTCCATGCCGGACTCGACGACCATCCGGCAGGTCTCGAGACGCTCGTCGTAGGTGTGGGTGGTGACCACCTGGTCGAAGTACGAGCGCGCCGTCTCCAGGTTGTGGTTGTAGCGGTGCACGCCCATCTCGACCATCTGGTCCACCTGCTCCGGGGTGAGCATGCCCACCGAGACCGCGATCTCGATGTCGACCTCGGCCTTGATCGCGGCGATGGCGGTGCGCAGCTGCGTCATGAGGCGCTCGTCGGGGCCGCGGACGGCCGCCACGATGCAGAACTCGCTCGCCCCGGTCTCCTTGGTCTCCTGCGCTGCCTTGATGAGCTCCTTGACGTTGAGCCACACGGCGCGCACCGGGGAGGTGAACTGGCCGGACTGGCTGCAGAAGTGGCAGTCCTCGGGGCAGCCGCCGGTCTTCAGCGAGACGATGCCCTCGACCTCCACGCCCTCGCCGTTGTGCCGCACCCGCACCTCGTGCGCCAGGGCCAGCAGCTCCTCGACCCGCTCGTCGGGCAGGTTCAGCACCTGCTCCACCTGGTCGGCGTCCAGGCCCACGCCGCGCTCGAGGACCTGCTCGCGCGCGATGGCGAGGATGTCACCCTCCGATGCGGTGGCCCCGGCCACGTCGTGAGGGTCACCCCCCGCGGTGGTCCGGGCGGCGGTCTCGGTGGCGGGGCTCACGGCATCGGGAGTCATGGGCGCAGAGTGTGGCCCAGGCGGGGACCGGCGCAGTACCCGGTGCGTGGTGTTGCGTGTACTGCCCTCGCGGGTGCACCATGTCTGTGACACAGCGCACCGGGTAGCCCCTGCCCCCGAGCACACCGCCCGGGGCGGGCCCCGCGGGCGGCGCGGAGCACCCCATCGAGGAGGAAGCGGCACCGATGAGCCACTACAAGTCCAACGTCCGAGACCTGGAGTTCAACCTCTTCGAGGTGTTCAACCGCCAGGACGTCCTGGGCCAGGGCCCCTACGCCGAGGTGGATGCGGACACCGCCAAGGAGGTCCTCCACGAGGTCGCGCGCCTGGCGGAGAACGAGATCGCCGCCAGCTTCACCGAGTCCGACCGCACCCCGCCGACCTTCGACCCGGACACCCACGAGGCGACCATGCCCGGGGCCTTCTCGAAGTCCTACAAGGCGTGGGCCGACGCCGAGTTCTGGCGCATGAACCTGGAGCCCGAGCTCGGCGGCACGCTGGCCACCCCCAGCGTCAACTGGGCCATCGCCGAGATGATCCTGGGCGCCAACCCCGCGGTGTTCATGTTCTCCGCCGGCTTCAACTTCGCCAACATCCTGTTCAACAACGGCACCGCCGAGCAGAAGCACCTCGCCCAGCTGATGATCGACCGCCACTGGGGCGCCACCATGGTGCTCACCGAGCCCGATGCGGGCAGCGACGTGGGCGCGGGCGTCACCAAGGCCGTCCAGCAGGAGGACGGCACCTGGCACCTGCACGGCGTGAAGCGCTTCATCACCAACGGAGACGCCGACTTCTACGAGAACAACATCCACTTCGTGCTCGCCCGCCCCGAGGGCGCCGGCCCCGGCACCAAGGGCCTCAGCCTGTTCGTGGTGCCCAAGTACCACTTCGACCCGCAGACCGGTGACCTCGGCGAGCGCAACGGTGCCTACGTCACCAACGTGGAGCACAAGATGGGGCTGAAGGTCTCCACCACCTGCGAGCTGCGCTTCGGTGAGGACCCCTCCACCCCGGCCGTCGGCACGCTGCTGGGCGAGGTGCACGACGGCATCGCCCAGATGTTCCAGGTCATCGAGTACGCCCGCATGCTGGTGGGAACGAAGGCCATCGCCACCCTGTCCACGGGGTACCTCAATGCCCTGGAGTACGCGAAGGAGCGTGTGCAGGGCGCCGACATGCTGCAGATGACGGACAAGTCGGCCCCGCGCGTGACCATCACCCACCACCCGGACGTTCGCCGCAGCCTGATGCTGCAGAAGGCCTACTCCGAGGGACTGCGCGCCCTGGTGCAGTACACCGCCACCTTCCAGGACACCGCGCACGCGGTGGGCGACGAGGGTGCAGGTGCCGCCGGTGACGACGGCGCCGCCATGGCCGCCCGCGTCAACGACCTGCTGCTGCCCATCGTCAAGGGCGTGGGCTCCGAGCGTGCCTGGGTGCTGCTGGGCACCGAGTCGCTGCAGACCTTCGGTGGCTCGGGCTTCCTGCAGGACTACCCGCTGGAGCAGTACGTCCGCGACGCCAAGATCGACACCCTCTACGAGGGCACCACCGCCATCCAGGCGCAGGACTTCTTCTTCCGCAAGATCCTGCGCGACCAGGGCCAGGCCCTCGGCGTGGTGGCCGGCGAGATCCAGGCCTTCCTGCAGGCCGGTGGCGCCGAGGAGCTGGCCGAGAGCCGTGAGCAGCTGGGCAAGGCGCTGGGTGAGCTGCAGCAGTTCATCGGGGTGCTCACCGGCTGGGCCCAGGCCGCCCAGGGCGAGCCGCGCGAGCTCTACAAGGTCGGTCTGCAGTCCAGCCGCCTGCTCATGGCCGCCGGTGACGTCCTCATCGGCTGGCTCCTGCTGCGCCAGGCCCAGGTGGCCAGCGAGAAGGTCGACGCCGCCACCGGCGCGGACAGGGACTTCTACACGGGCAAGGTCGCCGCGGCGAAGTTCTTTGCGCGCGAGGTGCTCCCCCGCATCGGGGCCGACCGACGCACCGCGGAGTCCACCACCGGTGAGCTGATGGAGGTGCCCGAGAGCGCCTTCTGACCTCTCACCCGACGCACCCGGGGCGGTCCTCCAGCACGATGCCGGGGGGCCGCCCCTCGTCGTACCCCCACCCCTGACGTCGACTCGCCGCTCCGCCCGCGGTGTGACCTCCCGGCCCCGCAGTCGGTCTAGCGTGAAGGCAACAGCACACACATTCGAGGAGACGACCATGCGCACCACCCGCACCCTGGCCCTGATCACCACCGGCCTCGTGGCCGCCGGCACCCTGTCCGCCTGCGGTGGCGGCCCCGACGCCCTGGACCAGGCCGGCACCAAGGAGGTCCTGCTGAGCAGCGAGGACTTCCCGCTGGACGGTTACGAGCAGGGCACGGTGAAGGAGGGCTCCGACAACGACGAGAACATCGACACCGAGGGCCTCAAGAACTCCTTCTCCGCGTTCGGCGAGCTCAACGAGGAGTGCAAGACCGCCATGGACGAGATGAGCGAGCTCAAGCCCTCCGACTACCTGGAGGCCCAGTCCAGCGCCGACTACACCGGCGGCGAGAACAAGACCGTCTCGCTGATGGTGGGTGGCACCAAGGAGGACGCCCAGAAGCTCATCGACGCCTTCAAGAAGCTCGGCGCCGAGTGCGACGAGCTGAAGCAGGAGCAGCAGGGCGTGGAGATCTCCGTGAAGTTCGACGAGGTGGACGAGGACAACTTCGCCGGCAGCACCATCACCATGGAGGCCGCCGGTGAGAAGCAGGAGCTGGCCATGGGCGGCAAGACCGTGGGCGACAACCTGGTCATGGTCATGACGCAGGGCGCCAGCGTGGACGACGCCCAGAAGGTGGTCGAGGCGCAGGCGAAGGCCATCGAGGACAAGTGACCACGGCCTGACGCGCACCAGCGCCCCCGTTCCCCCTGGGAGCGGGGGCGCTCTGGTAGAACGTCACCATGCGTGCTCCCCGGGCACTGTCCACCCTCCTGGCCACCACGTCCCTGCTCATCCTCGCCGCCTGCAGCGGTGGTCCGGACGCGCTGGACCAGGCGGAGTCCCGGGAGGTCCTGCTCAGCGGTGAGGACCTTCCCCTGGACGGCTACACGCAGGGGGCCGTGGCGGAGAACCTCGAACAGAGCGACCAGGCCGATCCCCACGCCTTCCGCCGGAGCTTCGAGCAGTTCGGCAGCCTGGGCGACGAGTGCTCCTCCGCCCTGGACCGACTGGGCACCACCCTCACCCCCAAGGACGTCCTGCAGAGCAAGACCACCGGCGAGTACACCTCCGAGGACCGGACCCTCACCATCACCGTCGGAGGCACCACCACGGACCCCTCGGAGGTCATCGAGGCCCTCCGCGGCATCGGGGCCGACTGCGAGACCCTGGAGCAGGACCAGCCGGGCACGAGTGTCGTGATCACCTTCGAGGAGGTCGAGCACGAGGGCATGACCGGCAGCTCCATCACCGTGGACCTCAACGGCATGCGGACCCAGCAGGTCCTGGGGGCACGGGCCGTGGGCGACAACCTGGTCCTCGTGATGACCAAGGACGTGGGGGTCGAGGACGCAGCCACGGTGCTGGAGGCCCAGGCACAGGCGGTCGAGGACCACTGATCCCCGGTGACCCCGTCCCGGTCGCCTCTGCCACACTCGGCCCCATGAGCCGACGTCGCCGAGGCACCGTGAGCGTGCTGGCCGCCCTGCTGTCCGTCTCCGCCCTGGCCGCCTGCGGCGGCGGGCCGGACGCCCTCGATGAGCAGGCCGCCGAGGAGGCGCTGCTCACCGAGGACGAGTTCCCGCTCGAGGGATACACCCGGGGCAGCGTGACCACCGGCGTCCAGGAGGCCGGCGAGTACGACCCCGCCTCGGCCCCGGACACCAGCGACGAGTGCCGCGAGGCCCTGGAGGCCTTCGGCTCCCTCAACCACGAGGAGTACCTCAGCAGCTCCGCCTCGGCGCGCTTCGACAAGGGCCAGGACGCCAGCATCGAGCTGCAGGTGGCCGGTGCCACCAAGGAGCCGGAGAAGGTCATCGACGTCACCCACGACCTCGGCCGCTGCGGGGAGGTGACCACCAGCGAGGGTGGCCTGGAGCTGACCATCACCTTCGAGGGATTCGAGAAGGGGGACGTCCGCGGTGTGATGATGCGGCAGGCCGTGCAGGGCACCGAGCAGGAGGTGTGGATGGGGGGCCGCGCCGCCGGCAACAACCTCGTCTACGCGTTCGGCAGCGGCGTCTCGCAGGACGATCTCGCCGAGGCGGTCGACGAGCAGGTGGCCAAGATCGAGGACTGAGGACCGCTCAGCGCCGGGCCGCCAGCACCGGGAAGTCCTTGCGCTGGCGCGCCGTGTGCTCGGCGTCGATGACGGCGCGCAGCACCTCCTGCCCCGACCCCGCCTCGGCCAGCACCGACCCGTTCGCGTCGATGATGGTGCTCGCGCCACCCATCTCGTGGTCCCCGGCGTGCGTCCCGGCGGTGTTGCAGGCCACCACCGGCATCTGGTTCTCGATGGCCCGCGCCCGCAGCAGCGCCCGCCAGTGCTCGCGCCGCGGCATCGGCCAGGCCGCCGGGATGACCAACAGGTCCGCCCCCGCATCGAGGCCCTCACGGAAGTACTCGGGGAAGCGCAGGTCGAAGCAGGTGGCCAAGTGGGCGGTGAACGGGCCGATGGGGGCCGTCACCAGCTCGTTCCCGGCCTCGATGGTGCGGGCCTCCCCCGAGTCGAAGCCAAAGCGGTAGACCTTGCGGTAGGTGGCTACCAGGTCGCCCGAGGGGGCGAACAGCATCGCGCTGTTCCACAGGTTCTTGCCCTCCGGACCGGGCTGCGCGCTGCGCTCCACGGTGGACCCGGCGTGCAGGGTGACCCCGGCGTCCCGGGCGGCGGCCGACATCGCCTCCACCACCGCGCGGTCGGCCGCACCGGTCGCCTCCACCGGGCCGGGTGCGGGCAGCACCTGGGCGCGCTCGTCCCAGTGCTTCACGTCGAACCCGCCCACCGGCCACAGCTCCGGCAGCACCACCAGGTCCTGCCCCTTCTCGGCGCGCACCAGAGCGGCCACGCGCTCGATGCGGTCGGCCATCGGCTCGTCGTCGCCGTAGGAGACCTGGATGACGCTGACGGAGAGTTCGCTCATGGCCCCGACGCTACCCGGCGCACCAGGCGGGCCGACCGGCTACCGGCGCTCCCCCATCCGGGCCAGGTGCTCGTTGTAGGCGCGCAGCTCGGCATCGTCGTCCCGGCCGGCCTTGCGGTCGTACCGCTTGCGCTCCCGGTCGTCCGAGCTGGCCCACTCCAGGCCCACCATGATGGCCAGGATCACCACCGGCAGCTCACCGATGCCCCAGGCGATGCCGCCGCCCAGCTGCTGGTCGGCAATGAGGGAGTCCACCCACGGCAGGTCCAGCGTGCGGAAGAAGTCCGGCGCCAGCAGGTAGTTGCCCATCATCATGGCCACGCCGAAGAAGGCGTGACCGGCCAGGGTGGCCAACATGACCACCAGACGCAGCGGGGCGGGCCACTTCACACCACCGGGGTCGGGACCGGCCAGGGTCCAGACGAACAGGTAGCCCACCAACAGGAAGTGCACCACCATGGCCACGTGCCCCCCGTGCGTGGTCAGGGCGATCTCCAGGGCCGGCGACCAGTAGAAGGCCACCAGGGAGACGAAGAAGATCACCGCCGCCACCACCGGGTGCCCGATCACCTGCGCGTAGCGCGAGTGCACGAAGCCCAGCAGCCACTCCCGCGGGCCGATGGTGCGGTCCTTGCGGGCGGCCAGGTTGCGCAGCGCCAGGGTGACCGGAGCCGCGGGCACCAGCAGCAACGGGATGGCCATCATCAGCGTCATGTGCATGACCATGTGCATGGAGAACATGACCCGGCCGTAGACCGTGGGTGCGCCGTTGACCACGTAGGCGAACAGCAGCCAGCCCAGGATCCACATCGGCAGCCGGTGCCAGGGCCAGGAGTCACCCCGTCGGCGCAGCCGCACCCAGCCCCACACGTAGAGGCCGATGGCCACCACGGCCACCGTGCTGAAGAGCCACTCCACCTGCCACTCGGTGAACCAGCTCGATGCGGTGAGCTCGGCCGGGCGCGGATAGCCGGTCAGTCCGATGGCCGGGTCGCCGATGGCCTCACCGGAGACCTCCGGGACTGGTGTGGGCGTGCGCGCCAGGGCCGACCCCAGGCCGGCGGCCAGCGCCATGACCGCGATCTCCGCCGCGGCCAGCCGCCCGAAGGCCCCGCTCTGGTCCCCGGCACTCAGGCGGTCCACCACGCGGCGACGCTGCAGGTAGCCGAAGACGCCCAGCACGGCGAACACCGCCACCTTGGCCAGCAGCAGCTGTCCGTAGGCGGTGGTGAGCAGGTCCCCCCAGTCCACCCGGATGCTGCCGTTCAGCACGCCGCTGGCACCCGTGGCGACGAAGGCACAGAGCGCCACAGTGGAGTAGCGCCGCACGGCCACCGCCCGGTCCTCACCCAGGTCGCGCCACAGCAGGGCCAGCCCGAGCAGGCCACCCACCCAGACGCTCACTCCGATGAGGTGGGCGCCGTAGCCGTTGACGGCGGCGTCGTGGTCGAGCGTCCCCCCGGAGTGGCCGGTGAAGGCCAGCGGCAGGGTGGCCACCAGGGCCACCCAGAAGGCCCAGTGCATGCCACGCCGCGTGGTGCTCCACCCCACCATGGCCGCCACCAGCAGGGCCAGCACCCCGGTGAGCTGCACCTGCACCAGCAGGTCCAGCTCCCACCAGAACGCGAAGAACTGCTGCCAGAAGCCCTCGCCGCCGATGGGCACCCCCAGCACCTCACTGAAGGTCAGCACCGACAGTGCCCACGCGGCCAGGCCCCACACCAGCGCGCCGGCCACGGCCACCCGGCGCAGCATGGGCAACCGTTGCGTGCGTCGTCGCTCGGGAACGATGAAGGCCCCCACCCCCAGGGCTCCGACGGTGGCGGCCATGCCGGCCACCAGGAGGCCCCGCACCACCGGCAGCGACCAGCGGACCGCGGCGCCGGCGTCCACGAGCAGCAGCTGGCGGGTGGCGCCGCTCAGCCAGGAGGCCACGACGGCCACCAGCGCGATGGCGGCGGCCCAGCCCAGCAGCATGCCCCACAGGACGGGTCCCCGGGGTCCGCGCGCGACGGGACGGTCCCCCGCATCGGAGGGGGTGGGGGGCGACTGCACTGCGGGGGAGGACATCACCGACACAGCGTAGTTTGTCGCCCCCGGGACGCGAACGAGCCCGCCCCCACACGGGGGACGGGCTCGTTCGGACCAGGTGGTCGGACCCTCAGGCCTCGACGACCTGCAGCTTGACCGTGGCCAGCACCTCCGGGTGCAGACGCACCGTGGCGGTGTGGTCGCCCAGGGACTTGATGTGCCCGGCGGTCTCGATGCGGCGCTTGTCCACCTGCGGACCGCCGGCGGCGACGATGGCCTCGGCGATCTCACCGGAGGTCACGGCGCCGAAGAGGCGACCGGAACCGGTGGTGGTGGCCTTCACCTTGACGGCGCGGCCCTCGAGCTGCGCCTTCTGGTCCTCGGCCTCCTCCAGCGACTTCACCGCGCGGGTGGCGCGGGCAGCACGGATGGCCTCCACCTGCTTCTCGCCGCCCTTGGTCCACGGGGTGGCCAGGTTGCGGGGCAGCAGGTAGTTGCGGGCGTAGCCGTCCTTCACCTCGACGACGTCGCCCGGCTCACCGAGGTTGCTCACCTCGTTGGTCAGGATGATCTTCATGGCTTCTCCTCCTCGAACTCTCGGGTGCCGGGATCAGCGAGCGGAGCTCGAGTACGGCAGCAGGGCCATCTCGCGGGCGTTCTTCACGGCCTTCGCGATCTGACGCTGCTCCTGGACGGACACGCCGGTCACACGACGGGCGCGGATCTTGCCGCGGTCGGAGATGAACTTCCGCAGCAGGGCGGTGTCCTTGTAGTCGATCTTCTCGATCTTGGCGGCCTTGAGCGGGTTCGCCTTCTTCTTCACGGGCTTGGGGTTGCGCACAACGGACTTGGCCATCGTGGTGCTCTCCTTCGAAAGGTGTGGTGACGCAGGTCACCGGTGATTGAGAGCCCGAGCGGACGACCGCAGGGTCAACTGCTCGGGATGGGTACGGCTGAGGATCAGAACGGGGGCTCGTCGTAGTTCGGAGCGGAGTCCCACGACCCCTGGGGCTGGCCGCCACCGGGGTTTCCCCCGGAGTTGCCGCCGGTGGCCCACGGGTCGCTCTGCTGGTTCTGCTGGTTGGATCCCTGCGGGGAGTCCCAGCCACCGCCGCCCTGGCCCTGGGGGGCGCCGCCACCGGAGTTGCCTCCGAAGCCGCCGCCACCGGACCGCTGGGTCTTGGTGGTGCTGGCCGTCGCGTACTTCAGCGACGGGCCGATCTCGTCGATGTCCATCTCCACCACGGTGCGGCGCTGGCCATCGGTCTCGAAGGACCGCTGCTTGAGCCGACCCTGGGCGATGACCCGCTGACCCTTCTTGAGCGACTCGGCCACGTTCTCCGCGGCCTCGCGCCAGATGGAGCAGCGCATGAACAGCGTCTCGCCGTCCTTCCACTCGTTCGCCTGACGGTCGAACGTGCGGGGGGTGGAGGCGATGGTCAGGTTCGCCACCGCGGCGCCGTTGGGCGTGAAACGCAGCTCCGGGTCAGCGGTGAGGTTCCCGATGATGGTGATGACGGTCTCGCCGGCCATGACCGGCCTCCTTCTCGATGCAGGTGATCGTGCAGATGATCTTCAGTCGTGACGTCTGGGGTGACGGTCCGGACGGACCGCCGCCTCAGGCAGTCGGACGCTGGACCTTGAAGCGCAGCACGGACTCGTTGAGCCCCAGCTGGCGGTCAAGCTCCTTGGCGGTGTCGGTCCCCATGGTCAGGGTGTTCACCACGTACAGGCCCTCGGACTTCTTCTTGATGTCGTAGGCCAGGCGACGACGGCCCCAGATGTCCGTCTCGTCGATGGAACCACCCTCGGTCTTCACGACGTTGAGCAGCTTCTCCACCATCGTGGGCAGGGTGCGCTCGTCGATCTCGGGGTCGATGATCATCATCAGTTCGTACTGACGCATGCGTGAACCCACCTCCTTCGGTCTCGGCGGCCACGGTCTCTCCGTGGCAGGAGGGTCACATCGGTCGTCGCGCCCACCGGCACCATGGTGGTGCGTGGCCGGCGGCACCGTCCGACCTCACGAGGAGGGCTGTGGACGAGCTGACAGCGGCGTGGCGGCGCACGACAACTTGTGGAGTCTACTGCAGGCGCTCACCACGGGACGAACGCAGCGCGAGCAGTGCGATCAGCACCACCCAGACCGCCAGCCGCACGGCGACCACCACGGCGTACCCGTCCTCCGGCATGCCCACCCGGTCGTTGGAACCGCGACCGATGTGCATCCAGACGAAGACGAAGTGGAAGCCCTCCATGACCGCCCACGCCAGGTGGGTGCGCCACCCGAGACCCGCCAGGGCCAGGAAGGGCAGGGCCAGCAGCCCCATCTGGGTGGGCACCTCCGGCTGCAGGGCCACCGCCAGCAGGAGCCCTGCTCCCAGGGCGGCACCCACCTCCCGGCCGTTGGCCGCGCGCCACACCAGCAGGCCGCCCACCAGACACCCGAGCAGCACACCGACGGCGGACACCACCTGCACGACCCAGTCGGCCCGGTCGGCACCCATCCCGGCCACGATGCTCCAGACACCTCCGTGCCCCCCGGAGACCCGCCAGAAGGCCATCCCGCCGAGGGAGTCGGCGTTCCACAGCCACCACGGCACCAGAACCACGACCGCCGCAAGCACCATCGCCGGCCACGCCGAGCGCAGCCGGGACGGGCGGGCGACCACCGACACCACCGCGAGCACCCCCAGCACCGGGAGCCCCGTCACGGCCAGCACCCACAGCACCCCGGCCACGGCCGAGGAGACCGGCCTGCCGCGGCGCCAGAGCACGCACCCCCAGACGGCCAGGGCAACCCACACCAGCAGGTCGGAGACCAGCATCAGCGGCACCAGCAGGGGGGACAGCGCCACGTGCGAGGCCACCCACGGGTCCGACCCGTCGGCACGCGCCCAGTCCACGACCGCCACCACCAGGGCGGCGAGCGCCAGCACCAGCAGCACCACCCACAGCGCGAAGTAGACCTGCTGCTCGGCCTGGTCCGGGAACGCCCCGGCCGGCACTCCCACCAGCCACAGCAGCGCCGCGCGCAGGGGTGGCACGTGCGGCATCGCGCTCTCGGGGCCGGACCACGGCGCTGCCCCGGTGTTCATGCCGGAGCTGGTCCACCGCACCACCGGGTCCGAGTAGCACATGCGCCAGATGAGCTGGGGGCTGCGCCACCCGCCCTCGATGCAGTTGTTCTTCTGCAGCACCGCGAACACCAGCGGCAGTGCACTGAGGGCCACGAGCACCGATGCGGGGAACCACGGGCCGCGACGACGGGGCGCCACGTGTGCCCCATCGGTGCCACCGACGGCCCCCATCGCGAGGCGGGGCACGGGGTCCCGGCGCGCTGCCCGGCGCCGGCCGCGGACGGCGGCGCGAACGCCCGCCAGGCCCCGGGCGCCGCTCACGCGCCTGATCCGCTCCACAGCCACTCCCCGTCTCGTCGTCATCGGTGCCCATCATGGCCGGTCGACGGCCGCCGGGCGCACCGGCCTAGAATCTGCGGCGCGTGGAACATCCTGCCGGGTTGCGGACGTTGGTCACGCCAGGAAGCAACAAAGGGAGAGAAATGTCCACTGTGCGTGTCGCCATCGCTGGCGTCGGAAACTGTGCCACCTCGCTGGTCGAAGGTGTGGAGTACTACCGCAACACCCCCGCTGACAGCACCGTCCCGGGACTCATGCACGTCGACTTCGGTGGGTACCACGTCGGGGACGTGGAGTTCGTGGCCGCCTTCGACGTGGACGCGGACAAGGTCGGCAAGGACCTGTCGCAGGCGATCCGCGCCGGTCAGAACAACACGATGAAGATCACCGACGTGCCCACCGCCGGCGTGGAGGTGCAGCGCGGCCCCACCCTGGACGGGCTGGGCAAGTACTACCGGATGACCATCGAGGAGTCCGCCGCGGAGCCGGTGGACGTCGTGCAGGTCCTGAAGGACACCGGTGCCGACGTGCTGGTCTCCTACCTGCCGGTGGGTTCCGAGGAGGCGGACAAGTTCTACGCGCAGGCCGCCATCGACGCGGGCGTCGCGTTCGTGAACGCCCTGCCGGTGTTCATCGCCAGCGACCCCGAGTGGGCGCAGAAGTTCCGCGACGCCGGGGTGCCGATCGTCGGTGACGACATCAAGTCCCAGGTCGGCGCGACCATCACCCACCGCGTCATGGCCAAGCTGTTCGAGGACCGCGGCGTGGAGCTGGACCGCACCTACCAGCTGAACGTCGGCGGCAACATGGACTTCAAGAACATGTTGGAGCGGGAGCGTCTGGAGTCCAAGAAGATCTCCAAGACCCAGGCCGTCACCTCCAACGTGACGCACCAGTTCGAGGAGCGTGACGTCCACATCGGCCCGTCGGACTACGTGCAGTGGCTGGACGACCGCAAGTGGGCCTACGTGCGCCTGGAGGGCCGCGCCTTCGGTGACGCCCCGCTGAACCTGGAGTACAAGCTCGAGGTGTGGGACTCGCCCAACTCGGCCGGCATCATCATCGACGCCATCCGCGCCGCGAAGATCGCCAAGGACCGCGGCGTCGGCGGCCCGATCCTCTCCGCGAGCGCCTACCTCATGAAGTCCCCGCCCGAGCAGCGGCCGGACGACCTGGGCCGCGCGGAGCTGGAGAAGTTCATCCGCGGCGAGGTCGACAGCTGATCCACCACTGACCAGAGCCCTCCGGCCCGCCGGGGGGCTCTGGCACGTGCGGCCCCGGGGGGGGCTCGGGTTGCCGAGGTGGGGGGCCCGGCCCACACTGGTCCGGACCCCCTCCCCCTTACCCGTCGGAGACACCATGCGCCGCACCGCCTCGTTCCGCTCCGCCGCTCCCGCGGACACCGCGGGACCCACCCGCCGGGGGCAGCACTGACCACGACTGCTGCTGGGGGCCGGCGCATCCTCCTGGTGGGTCACTGCCGCTCACCGATCCGCCCGCCGTTCCCCGGGGGCCTGGAGGCCCTCACCTGGTACCTGTCGACCCGCCTGGCCCAGCGCGGCCACGAGGTGGTGGTCTTCGCGGCGGCCGGGTCGGACTGCGGACCGGGCACACGCATCGTCACCCCGGACGACCTGGGCGTGAGGGTGGACCCCGGCGCTCCGTGGGAGGAGACGCGCGACGACGTCACCCGCGCCTACGAGGCACTGGTCCGCCACCTCCCGGAGCTCGGCGTGGGCCTGGTGCACAACCACAGTCTCAACCCGACCGTCCCCCGGCTGCGCCACCAGCTGGACGTGCCCGTCCTCACCACCCTGCACACGCCCCCGCTGGTGCCGATGCTGGGCGCCTTCCGCCTCACCCCTCCCCACCCCGGCGAGGTGGTGGCCGTCAGCGCCCACACCGCCCGCTCGTGGCGTCGCGCCCTGCGAGGTGGTCTGCTCGATCCCGAGGTGGTGCACAACGGGGTGGACACCGACGCCTGGCCGCTGGGCCCCGGTGGGGACTCCCTGGTGTGGTTCGGCCGTCTGGTGCCCGAGAAGGGGCCGGGCACCGCCATCGACATGGCCCGCCACCTGGGCATGCCCCTGCGCCTGGTGGGTCCACGCAGCGACCCTGCCTGGTTCGACGAGCACATCCGGCCCCGCCTCGGTGACGGCGTCGAGTACCTCGGCCACCTCGACACCCCGCAGCTCGCGGAGGTCGTGGGGCAGAGTGCCGCAACCCTCGTGACGCCCCAGTGGGACGAGCCCTTCGGCCTCATCGCCGCCGAGTCCGCGGCCTGCGGCACCCCGGTGATCTCGCTGCGCCGCGGTGGACTGCCCGAGGTGGTCTCGTCCGGGACGGGGCACATCGTCCCCGCCGACGACTGGTCGTCCGAGCTGGACGACGCCCTGGCCGGAGCCCTGGCCCTGAACCGCTCCGCAGTGCGCAGGGAGGTGGAGGAGCGGTTGGGCCTGGACCGCATGGTGGACGCCTACGAGTCCCACTACGAGCAGCTCCTGTCCGGAACCGCTCCGGGGGCTCACCCCGGCCTGGCGGTGGGGCGGTGACCCGGCTGCGCCTGCTCTCCCTGCCGGCGGACCACCGGTACGTGCGCCACGCCGTCGGCAGCCCCGGGGAGACCGGCTCGGTGCTGCTGCCCGATCCCCCCGTGCCCGGGGCCGCCCAGGGCGTCTGGTGGCCCTCACCTGCCTGGGAGCCGGCCTGGGTGCAGGAGCACCGCGGCGAGTTCGACCTGGTGCACGTGCACTTCGGTTTCGAGCACCGCACCCCGGAGCAGGTGCTGGAGTGGACCCGCACCCTGCGCCGGTGGGGGATCCCGCTCGCGGTGACGGTCCACGACCTCGACCTGCCCCACACCCGCGACCAGCAGGACCACCGGCGACGCCTGGCCCACCTCGTGGGCGCGGCCGACGAGGTGCTCACCCTCACCGAGGGGGCGGCGACAGCGGTCCGAGAGCTGACCGGCCGCACCCCCGCCGTCCTCCCGCACCCCCGCATGGAGCCCCTGGAGGTCATCCGCGCCGTGGTGCGACCGCCTGTGCCCACCGGCCCCGTGACGGTGGGTGTGCACCTGAAGTCGTTGCGTGCCAACGCCGGCCGCGTGGAACTCCTGGAGGGCCTCGGGGCAGCTGCCGCCGAGCTGGGCCCTGGCCGGGCGCAGCTCGAGGTGACTCTGCACCGCGAGGTGGCCGACCCCTCATCGGACCACCACGACGCATCGATCGTGCGGTGGGCGGCCCGTCAGGAGGACCGCCCGGGTGTGGACGTGCGCTGGATCGACCCCCTGGACGATGCGGGGTTCACGGCCTACCTGTCAGCGCTGGGCGTCTCGGTGCTCCCCCACCGCTGGGGCACGCACTCCGGCTGGGTGGAGCAGTGCCTGGACCTGGGCACGGTGCCGGTGGTGCCGGACGTCGGCCACCTGGAGGAACAGGGGGCGCGGCACGTCTACCGCTGGCGGGGCGATCGCCCGGACCACCGCAGCCTCGTCACCGCCCTGGGTGCGGCCGTGGAGGAGGCACGGCAGGGGCGCGGGGAGGCCGCTGCCGCGGCGTGGGCCGACCACCGGGCACGGCAGGATGAGGTGAACCGGACCGCGCACGCCCGGGCCCACCACCGGGCCCTGGCCGCGCACCAGCACAAGGAGGCCTCATGAGCGCCACCCCCGGCGACCCGACCACCCCGGACCGGGCCGGTGACCTGCCCACCGACCCCGAGGCCGGACGCCGCGCCCACTACGGCCAGTTCTACGGCCTCCACGAGGTGCCCGACGGCCCGGTGGGCATGGTGCACGGCAACTGCCAGGCCGAGTCGCTGCGGGTGCTGCTCTCCGCGGCCGATGCGGGTGGGCGCACCTGGGTGCGCGTACCGCCCGTGCACGAGCTGACCCCGGAGGACCTGGAGCACCTGGACCGCCTGCTGGCGCGCACGACCACCGTCGTGGCACAGCCCGTGAAGGACGACTACCGGGGGCTTCCCACGGGCACCCGGCAGGTGATCGCCCGCGCCACGGCGGGCGCGCAGAGGGTGGTGGTGCCGATCGTGCGCTACCGGGGACTGCACCCCCAGCAGCGGCTGGTGCGGGGGCCCGGCATCGAGGACCCGCCGCTGGTGCCCTACCACCACACCGGGGCGATCGCCCGCGCCGCCGGGCTGCCGGACCCCACCCCGGGGCCCGCGGTGGTGCGTGCGATCGCCGAGGAGTCCCTGGCCGAGCAGCGCCGCCGCCAGGGGGCCAGCGGCGCCGTGCCGGTGGACGACCTGGTGCGGGCCGCCGGTGCGCGGGCCACGAACACCATCAACCACCCGGGCAACCCGGTGCTGCTGGGCCTGGCCCAGCGGGTGGCCGACCAGCTGGGCACCACCGGGGAGGTCACCGACCCCGGGCGGGAGCTGCTGCGCTCGGTGTACGCACCGGTCACGGCAGCCACCCTGGAGGCCTTGGGCCTGGACGGCGAGCCCCGCGACCACTGGCTCGTCGAGGGCGAGGCGATGTCCGACGAGGAGGTGGTGTCCACGCAGGCCGCCTGGCTGCGCCGCAACCCCCGGGTGCTCGCGTTCGCCCTGCAGAAGGTGCGCGACGACCTGGTGGCCACCGGAGCCGTCGGGGCCCTCCGTGGCGCCCCCTCCGATGCGGTGAGCCCCCCTCCCGCAGGCCCTGTCCACCTCGTGGTGGGCCCCGCCCGCCACGGTGTGGTGGTGCACGGCGAGCGCCTCGCCCGGGCCGGCGGGGAGGAGGTGCTGCGCGTGGAGGACGGGGAGGTGACGGCCGGCCCCACGCCCGGTGACCTGGCCGGCCGCGAGGTGGTCGTGCAGTTCACCGACCGTGCCTTCGGTTCCCCCCCCGAGGCTGCTGCCGAGGCGTTCGAGCGGTGGGTGGGCCGGGCCGCATCGGTGCAGGTGGTTCTGCACGACGTGCCGCAGCCCAGCGACGGGGCCGGGCAGGCCCGCCGCACGGCCGCCTACGAGCGCGTGGTGCGCGCCGCCGACCGCGTGGTGGTGAGCAGCGAGCACGAGCGGGGACTGCTGGAACAGGCCACGGGGCTGCACGCCCATCGCATCACCGTGGTGCCACTGCCCGTGGAGCGGGAGAAGACGGACGGTGCCGCCGCCCCCGCCGAGTCGACCGTGCTGGCGGATCTGCCGTCCGGCCCGTGGGTGGCGACCCTGGGTTTCGCCTACCCCGGCAAGGGACTCGAGGAGGTGGTGGATGCCACGGCCGCCGTGGCCGCCGACCCCAACCTCCCCCCGGAGGCCCGTCCGGCCGGGGTGCTGAACCTCGGCGGCGCCGCACCGGGGCACGAGGACCTGCTGGAACAGCTCGCTGAGCGCGCGGCCGCACGTGGCACCCGCTTCGTGGCCACCGGCTGGCTGTCGCAGGAGGAGCTCGACACGGCCTGCCGCCACGTGGAGGTGCCCGTGGCCTACCACCGCCACGTCTCCGCATCGGGCTCGGTGAACAGCTGGCTCGCTGCCGGGCGACGACCGCTCGTGGTGCGCTCGGACTACGCGACCGAGCAGCACGACCGCATGCCGGGCAGCATGGTGCTGGTGGACCACTCCGACGACCTCGCAGGACTGGCCGGGGCCCTGCGGGCCGCCCTCGAGGCGCCCGCCACCACCCACCAGGACGATGCGGTGGAGCTGTGGCCCTCCTGGGAACAGGCCGCCGCGATGCTGCGGGCGGCGCGGTGACCACACGCCGCGACGGGGCGAGCCCGCCCGGCGACCGGGTGGGGACCCAGCCCCTGGTGACCGTGGTGGTGCCCCACTACGAGTCGCCCGAGCCGCTGGCCCGTCTGCTGGAGGCCCTGCGCCACACCACGCTCCCGGCGGACCAGGTGGAGGTGGTGGTGGCCGACGACGGCTCCACGACGCCCCCGGTGCTGCCGGACGACCACCCGATGACCCTCCGACTCGTCCGCCAGGAGCGCGACGGGTTCCGGGCCGCCGCGGCCCGCAACCTGGGTGCGCGTGCGGCCCGCGGGCGGGTGCTGGTCCTCCTGGACGGCGACATGCTGCCCGAGCCGGACTGCCTGGAGCAGCTCGCCCGCGCCGCCGGGGCCGGACACCCCACCCTCGTGGTGGGACGTCGGCGGCACCACGAGGTGACCGGGTGGAGCGCTGACCGGGTGGGGGTCTGGCTCCGGGGAGAGGGGCCCGCCCCGCAGGAGCTCGAGGAGCCGGCGTGGCTGGCCGACGGCTACCGCTGGACCGATCACCTGCGAGCCGCCGACGACGCATCCTTCCGCTACGTGATCAGCGCCGTCATGGCCGTCCCGCG
This sequence comes from Kytococcus sedentarius, assembly GCF_041937525.1. GTDB lineage: Bacteria > Actinomycetota > Actinomycetes > Actinomycetales > Dermatophilaceae > Kytococcus > Kytococcus sedentarius_A. Next base: position 2,066,675 of record NZ_CP169391.1, on the reverse strand, counting down.
GGCGGCGTTCGAGGAGCTCGGCGGCTTCGACGAGTCCTTCGTGGGCTACGGCGGCGAGGACTGGGAGCTCGCCCAGCGGTGCTGGCTGGCCGGGTGGGACCTGCTCCACGAGCACCGGGCCGTCGCCTGGCACGACGGTCCGGAGATCTCCGGGCGTGCCGAGGACCTGGTGGCCGTCAAGAACGCGGAGACCGCCCACCTCGCCCGCCGGCTGACGCACCCCCTGGTCCGCGGACGGGGTCTCGCGTACGCGGTGCCGGACACCGTCATCGAGGCCGACGCCACCGACTGGCCCCTGGGCGCCGCACTGGTCGCGGTGGAGTCCTGGCTCCGGGACGCCGACGCGGGCGTGTGGTGGGGCGACACCGCATCGGACGCGCTGCTCGAGGCGCTCGCCGAGGATCCCCGGGTGCACGGTGGCAGCCCGCCGGACGAGGTGCTCGCGCGCTGCCGCTGGCGGGTGCGGGTGGAGCGGCCGGTGACCGTGACGGGGAGCTGGGAGGACGTCGTGCGCGATGCGGTGAGCGTGCCCTCCGTGGGTGGGTCACCGGGCGTGGGTGAATCCGCCGCCGTGGCCCGGGTGGCCACCTCACGCCGACTGGCCCGCGCGCGGCTCACGGGCGAGGCGGACGCCTGGTGTGCGGTCCACGGGGTGGACGCTCCCGCATCGAGCAGTCCGGACGACGCGCCCCCGGTGCGGCTGCTGGCGGACGACGTGATGGTCGAGCGGGCGCGACAGGTGTGGCTGTGATCGGCTACTACGTGCACCACGTGGGCGCCGGGCACGCCACCCGCGCCACGGCCGTGGCGCGGGCCTGTGCGGCCCGCGGCCAGGAGGTCGTGGGGCTCTCCAGCCGCCCACGCCCGGACGACTGGCCCGGCGAGTGGGTGGAGCTGCCCGAGGACACGACCGGCATCGACCACCTCGCCGACCCCGCGCCGCACCACGACGTGACGGCCGGTGGCGTCCTGCACTTCGCGCCCTTGCAGGCGGGTTTCGGGCCGCGGCAGCAGGCGATCGCGCAGTGGGTGGCGCAGCGGCAGCCACGCGTGGTGGCCGTGGACGTGTCGGTGGAGGTGACCGCGATGGTGAGGCTGCTCGGCGTGCCCGTGGTGACCGTCGCGATGCCGGGCGACCGCAGCGACGCGCCGCACCGGCTGGGCTACCGGATGGCGCGCCGGATCGTGGCCTGTTGGCCCGAGGGGGCGCACCCCGACCACGTGGTGACCGGGCCGGACCTGGCGGGGCGCACGACGTTCGTGGGGGGTGTGTCGCGCTTCGCGCGGGGGGTGGGGGGCGGCGCTCCCCGCCCGCGCGATGCGGCCCTGGGCGTGCTGCTGTGGGGCCACGGGAGCGACGCCCCGGGCCCGGCCGAGCTGGACGGCCTGCGCGCAGCGGACCCCGGCGTGCACTGGGAGCTGGCGCGGGACCTGCCGCCGAGGGAGCTGTGGTCCCTGCTGACCCGGGCGGGCGTGGTGGTCACCCATGCCGGGCAGGGTGCGGTGGCTGACGTGGCCACGGCTGGAGCACCCGCAGTGGTGGTGGCACAGCCCCGACCGCACGACGAGCAGGCCTCCACCACCCGGGCGCTCGACCGCTGCGGCGTCGCGGCCACGGCCCACGGGTGGCCTGGGGACGAGGCGTGGCCGGAGCTGCTGGCGACTGCGCGGAGGATCGGCGGGGGCGCATGGGAGGGCTGGCTGGGCACGGGAGCGGCCGGCATCGCAGAGGTGCTGCGGGGCGTCTGACGGGTGGGATCTCAGCCCTGACTGGCGTTGTCCACAGGTGGTCGGGGTCTTCGGGTGCTCATCCACAGACACCCGTTGTGCTTGTGGTGGTACATCTGTTGTGGTACGGTGGTGGCGGGAAAGGGGGATCTCCATGAATGACCACCAGACACCACCCGTGGCGCAGGACATCCGCGCCCAGCTCTGGGAGTGGGGAGAGCGCTTGCGGGGGTCTGCTGCGCACGAGCTGGTCGAGGGGCTGCGGGCGCTCGAGGAGCTGCGCAACGTCGTCAGTGGGGTCCAGCTCGATGCGGTCGCCGCACTGGCGCACGCCCAGCACCGGGAGGATCTCGACGAGGGGGTCGACGAGGAGGGCGCCGGTGCCTGCACGGCCGGCATGGTCGGCCTCGCGCGGCGGGAGTCGCCGCATCGGGCAGCGGGGGCACTGTCCCTGGCCGCGCGGTTGCAGGACGACCTGCCGGTCACCCGGAAGGAGCTGCTGGCCGGGCGGGCCACGGAGTACCAGGCCCAGCTGATGGCCACCCACACCTCCTACCTCTCCCGGAAGCACCGGTTGGCGGTCGACGCCACGGTCGCTCCCCGCATCGAGCAGCTGTCACCGCGGCGCCTCGCGAACGAGATCAAGCGGGTGGCGTACGCCAAGGACCCCCGTGCCTCCGTGGAGCAGGTGGGCCGCGCGCACCACGAGCGCCGGGTCACGATGCGCCCCCAGCCGGACACGATGACGCTGCTCACCGCCTCGGTGCCCGCCGTCCAGGGAGTGGCCGCCTGGGCCTCCCTGGACCGGGAGGCCGCCGCACGGAAGGCCACCGGCGACGAGCGGAGCCTCGACCAGCTGCGGGCCGACATCCTCATCGAGCGCCTCACCGGTCAGGCGAGCGCCCACCTGGTGCCCGTGGAGGTGCAGCTGGTGGTACCGGTCGGCACGGTCTTCGGTGAGGCACTGGTCCACGAGGCGGCAAGGGCGTCGGATCGTGCGCCGCAGGATGACCACGGGCCAGGAGCCGTCACCCCGGTGGGCCCACTCGCCACGCCGACGGTCTCGGCCGAGGGGAGCGTGGGTCAGCTCGACACCCGCGCCCTCGAGCTGCTGCTCGGCCGGGCCCAGCGCTTCGCGGACGAGAAGGCTCCCGCCTTCCTCAGCGGCTACGGCCCCCTGCCGGCGCCGGAGGCCCGCCAGATCGTGCGTCGCGCTCCGGCAGCTCGGCTGCGACGGCTGCTGGCGGACCCGTTCACCGGGTCCGTCATCGGGCGGGAGAGCCGGTCCCGGACCTTCTCCCCTGCCGACCGGGACCTGCTGGTCGCGCGAGACCAGTTCTGTCGCACCCCGTGGTGCGACGCCCCCATCAGGGAGGCCGACCACGTGACCCCATGGGCCGAGGGAGGGCCGACCTCCCTGGTGAACGGTCAGGGACTCTGCACCCGCTGCAACCAGGCCAAGAACCATCCCCGGTGGTACGCCGAACCCGTGGCGGCCGAACCCGTGGCGGCGGATGCGCTCACCGGCCCAGCGGTCGACCAGCAGCAGTCGGTCACCACGACCACCCCGACCGGTCACCGGTACACGAGTCCCGTCCCCACCCCGTATGCGTCGTGGGACGAGAGAAACCCGGCGTCGTGGGACGAGAGAACCCCGGCCCCGTCGGACGAGAGAACCCGGGCCCCGTGGGGCAGGATGACGGTGCCCCCTGCTCGAAGGAGACCCCTGCCGTGAGCACACCCGCCCCCACGACGGCCGTGATCACGCTGGCCCACGGGCGCCACCCCCATCTGGCCAACCAGCGGAGGTCGCTGGCCGCGTCGGCCGTGGCTCCTGCCCTGCACGTGGTGGTGGCCATGGACGACCCCGAGATCGAGGAGGTGGTCGCCGCCCACCCCGTCCCCGGCACCACCACCCGGGTGGTGCACTGCGAGCGCGCAGAGGGCAACCTGCCCCTGTCGGCCGCCCGCAACCTGGGTGCGAGCACGGCCACCGGTGCGGGGGCCGAGGTGCTGGTCTTCCTGGACGTCGACTGCATCGCCGAACCAGAGCTGGTGGGCACCTACGCCGCGACGGTCGGCACCCCCTCGGGCACCCACGCCACACCCCGCCTGTGGTGTGGCGTGACCGGCCGCCTCCGGGAGGTCGCCGACCCGATCAGGGACTACCCGGTGGAGGACCTCGCTGCCCTGCGCGCCCTGTCCGACCCCGCGGCAGGCCGCCCCACGCCCGGACCCGGGGAGGTGGTGGAGGAGCCGGAGCTGACCCGCTTCTGGTCGTTGAACTTCGCCATGGGCGCCGCGGACTTCGAGGCCGTCGGCGGGTTCGACGAGGCCTATGTGGGCTACGGCGGGGAGGACACGGACTTCGCCCAGCGGGTCGGTGCCGCCGGGGGCACCATGGCCTGGCTCGGGGGTGCCGCCGCCCACCACCAGTGGCACACCACCCACTCCCCACCGTGGGACCACGTCCAGGACGTGGTGCGCAACGCCGGGGTGTTCGCCGAGCGGTGGGGGTGGTGGCCGATGGAGGGGTGGCTCGCCCAGTTCGCCGAGGCGGGGCTGGTCCGGCGCGATGCCGACACCGGCGCCTGGGAGCTGGTCGCCCGGCCCTGACCCCGACCACCCTCGACCGGTGGCGCCGGATCTGCACGGTTCGGCCGCGGTCCGCGGCTATCGTGGGCCCTTGCAGTGACCTGTCACCGCCCCGCCCTGTCACCCGTCGCGAGGACCCCTTCCCTGTGAGTGCTGTCGCCCCGGCGCCCCCGGCCGCCGCCACTGGAGGACGTCCTGCCGGCTTCCGGCCCGACGTGGAGGGCCTGCGCGCCATCGCGGTCCTCTCGGTGCTGGCCTACCACGCAGGGCTCCCCCTGATCACCGGTGGTTTCGGGGGCGTGGACGTGTTCTTCGTGCTCTCGGGCTTCCTGATCACCGGACAGCTCCTCAAGGAGGTGGACCGCACCGGCACCGTGGACCTCCCGGCCTTCTATGGCCGCCGCGCCAAGCGCCTGCTCCCGGCCGCCACGATGGTGCTGCTGTTCACCGCGATCGGCACCTGGCTGATCTTCCCCATCACCCGCTTCAAGGACATCGCCTGGGACCTCGGCGCCTCGGCGGTGTACCTCATCAACTGGCGTCTGGCCGACCAGTCCGTGGACTACCTCGCGGAGGACACGCTGCCCTCCCCCGTGCAGCACTACTGGTCACTCGCGGTCGAGGAGCAGTTCTACGTCGTCTGGCCGCTGGTGCTGCTGGTCGTGGGCCTCGTGGTCACCCGCACCCGTCGCCCCCTGGCCCCGGTCGCCACCATTGGCCTGTTGGCCATCGCGGTGCCCTCGCTCGTGTGGTCGGTCCTGCACACCGCAGACAGCCCCGACACCGCCTACTTCGTGACCACCACCCGCCTGTGGGAGCTCGCCCTCGGCGGACTGGTGGCCTGCGGTGCGGCCGTCTGGCCCCGCATCGCCCCCCGCCTCGCCTCCATCCTCGTCCTGGGAGGGCTCGTGGCCCTGCTCGCCAGCTTCTTCGTCATCACCTCGTCCACCCCCTGGCCCGGCACCGCTGCCCTGCTGCCCACCGTCGCGACCGCGCTGGTGCTGGTGGGTGGCGCCGCCGCCTCCGGGGGCCTGGTGAGGGTCCTCGGCTCCGCCCCGATGCTGTGGGTCGGCGCCCTGAGCTACTCGCTGTACCTGTGGCACTGGCCGCTGGTGACCTTCGTGAACCAGGGCTTCTACGACGGCGACGCCCCCCTGTGGGCCACCACCGCCGCCGTGCTGGCCGCCTTCCCGCTGGCCTGGCTGGGGCACCGCCTCATCGAGAACCCGGTGCGCTTCGCGCCCGTGTTCAAGCGCACCCGCAACGCCCTGAGCCTCGGGGCGGGCCTGAGCATCCTGGGCGCCCTGGGCGCGGTCGCACTGGTGACCCTCTCCCCCGGGACGCCCAGCAGCCCCACCGCCGACCCGAAGCAGACCGACGAGCGCGTCGGCGCCGAGGCCCTGCTGCCCGAGGGGATGGACCCGCAGGACGTCAAGGCCACCACCACGCCGGTCCTGACCGAGGCCGCCATCCCGGACGCCCCGCAGAGCATCACCCCCGCGGTCACCGACGCCACCAAGGACTACCCGGTCACCAAGGACGAGGGCTGCGTCACCAGCGTGGACGGCACCGACGTGAAGTCCTGCACCTTCGGCGACGAGGACTCCGACAAGGTGCTCGTGGCCGCCGGTGACTCCAAGATCGACCAGTGGATCCCCGCCATCGACGACTGGGGCCGGGACAACGGCTACCAGGTGGTCACGTACTTCAAGTCCGCCTGTCCGTTCAACGGCGAGCTGCTGGCCACCGACGACCCGCGGTGGCAGGGCTGCCACGACTGGGGGCAGCAGGTGAACCAGAAGATCACGGCCCTGGACCCCGACATCCTGCTGACCAGCTCGCTCATGGCCGGCGCCGGTGACAACGGTCAGGCCAAGGTCGTGACCGGGTACGAGAAGGTGTGGACCCCCCTCCTCGAGCGTGGCACCAAGGTGGTCGTCGTCGACGACACCACCAGCCCCGGCGGGACGCCCGTCTACGAGTGCGTGGCCGAGCACCTCGACTCCGTGAACGAGTGCACCTTCCCGGACGAGGGCGGCCGCGGCAGCGCCACGCTCAAGAAGGCCGTGGACGCCGTCGACGGGGCCCAGTTCATGAGCCTCAACGACTTCGTCTGCCCCGAGGGCACCTGCCGCCCCGTGGTCGGCGGCGTCCTGACCTACCGACAGGGGAGCCACATCAGCGACACCTACGCCCGCACCCTCTCGCCGATGTTCGGCGCCCGCCTCGACGCTGCACTGGCGGCCGCGCAGTGAGCCCCGCGTCCCTGACCCCCGCCGGCACCACCGGGCGCACCGTCCTGTGGTGCGCGAGCGGTGCCGACCAGGTGCTCGTCGACGCGCGGACGATCCGACACCTGCTCGCACAGCACCACCGGGTCACCCTCGCCACCCCCGAGGCGGCCTGGGAACACGTCACCGCTGATGCGGAGTCCGACGAGGACCGCGCCCACCTGCTGGAACAGCTCGGGTCGGGCGGGTTGCGGGTCCTGCACCCCCGCGCGAGCTCCACCGCGGACGCCCGGGGCCTCCTGCACGCCCTGCACCGCACCCCCGAGAGCGAGCCGTTCACCCAGGCGCTGCTCGGGGACCCCCGCATCGCCACCCTGGCCGCCGACGCGATGGTCGTGTGGCCGGGCAGGTCTCGCGCCTTCCACCTCGATGCGGTGGACGTCGCCACGGACGGAGCGGCCACCACCGCCGTCACCGAGCTGCTGGCGCGCCCCGTCGCCGCCGGCGAGCTGCACCCGCGGGCCGTCCTCGAGCTGGCCGACGACGTGCCCGGTGCCGTCACCCCGCGGCAGCGGGTGCATGCGGCCTCCCGGCTGGTCCGGGAGGACCTGTGGTCCGGGGGCACCGCCCGCCTGCAGCGGTACCTGGAGGACCTCGCCGAGAGCGCCCGCTCGGCCCACGACCTGGCCGCACTGGTCATGCTCACCTTCCACCGCGGACTGCACGCGGACACCCTGCGCTCCCCCCTGGTGGAGCAGCCCCAGTCCTGGCTGGCACCGTTGCGGTCCACGGCCGGCTGGCAGGAACTGGCCGCCGAACGGCCCCGGCCGGTGGTGACGTCCCGCCCGGAGGCGTCGACCGCCGCACCGCACGTGGTGCTGCTGCCTGGCACCTACGGCCGGTTCGAGGGGCCGGTCCTCCGGGCCCTGGAGGCCGCCGGCTGCACGGTGGACCTGCTCGACCTGGCCGAGCTGGCCCCCGCCCTGCGGCGCCGGAACCCCACCCGGGAGAACCTGGCGCTGGTGCGTTCCCTGGTCACCGAGGGTGAGCACGGCCTGCCGGCCGAGGCCGTCGAGCGCCTGGCCGCTGCGGACGTCATCTGGGCGGAGTGGGCCGACCTGCCCGCGGTGTGGGCGAGCCACCTCGCCGCACCGCACCAGCGCATGGTGGTGCGCCTGCACAGCCTGGACACGCTCGACCCCTGGCTCCACCTGCTGCGGTGGTCCTCGGTGGACGCACTGGTGGCGGTGGGGGCACCGGTGGCCCGCGTGGCGGTGGAGGCCCTCGGCACCCGCCTCGACCTCCCGCCGGTCCACGTCATCGGCCACGTGCTCGACGACCACTGGTTCAAGGTCCCCAGCACCGAGGACGCCCACCGACGCCTCGTGATGGTCAAGTGGGGCCGCCGGGTGAAGGACCCCCTGCGCGCCGTGGAGATCCTGGCCCGCCTCCGGGAGCACGACCCCGCGTGGCGCCTGCGCCTCATCGGCGACGACCTGCGCGATGCGGGGGAGCAGGGGCCGTACACCCGCAAGTTCGCCCGCCGCATCGAGGACGACGACGTGCGCGACGCCCTCGAGTTCGTCCCCCACACCGATGACGTAGCGGGGCACCTGGCGGGCTGCGGCTTCGTCCTGAGCACCAGCCGGCGCGAGTCCTTCCACCTCGGCGTCGTCGAGGGGGCGGCGGCGGGGTGCGTGCCCGTCGTGCGTGACTGGCCCGTGTTCCGGCGCCACGGGGGCGCCCGCGACGTGCTGCCCCCGCACTGGGTGGTCGACACCGGCCCCGATGGCGTGGACGCCGCCGTGGAGCGGATTCTCACCCACGCGGACCGTTCCGCCTGGGAGGCCGGTTCGGCGACCGCGCGCCAGGACGTGCGGGACCACCTCGACACGCAGGACACCCTCCGGCGCCTGGCCGCCGTCGCCCTGGACCGACCGGACATCCCCTCGTGAGCGCCGTCGCTCCCGCCCCGCCCTCCACGGCCACCGGGCACCGCCCGGCGTCCTTCCGGCCAGACGTCGAGGGACTGCGCGCCATCGCGGTCCTGTCGGTGCTGGCTTACCACGCCGGCCTGCCCCTCATCACCGGCGGCTACGCGGGCGTGGACATCTTCTTCGTGCTCTCGGGCTTCCTGATCACCGGGCAGCTCCTCAAGGAGGTCGGGAACACCGGCACGGTGGACCTGCCGGCCTTCTACGGGCGGCGCTTCAAGCGGCTGCTGCCCGCGGCCACGCTCGTGCTGGCGTTCACGGCGATCGGCACGTGGCTGTTCCTGCCGCTGACCCGCTTCAAGGACGTGGCCTGGGACATCGGCCTCGCGGCGGTGTACCTGATCAACTGGCGGTTGGCCGACCAGTCCGTGGACTACCTGGCCGAGGACACCGAGCCCTCCCCCGTGCAGCACTACTGGTCGCTGGCCGTGGAGGAGCAGTTCTACGTCGTCTGGCCGCTGGTGCTGCTGGTGGTCGGCCTCGTGGTCACGCGGGCCCGCACCCCGCTGCTGCCCACCGCCACCCTCGGCCTGCTGGCCATCGCGATCCCGTCCCTGGTGTGGTCGGTGGTGCAGACCCAGAACAGCCCGGAGACCGCCTACTTCGTCACCACCACCCGCCTGTGGGAGCTCGCGATCGGTGGCCTGGTGGCCTGCGGCGCGACCGTCTGGCCCCGGCTGTCACCCCGCATCGGCACCCTGCTGGTCGTCCTGGGGCTGGCGGTGATCGGCGTGTCCTTCTTCACCATCACGGCCGCCACCCCGTGGCCCGGCACGGCGGCCCTGCTGCCCACGCTGGGTACGGCTGCGGCCCTGGTCGGAGGGGCCTCCGGGCGGGGTCCGGTGCTGCGGGCCCTCGGGTCGGCGCCGATGCTGTGGGTCGGCGCGCTGAGCTACTCGCTGTACCTGTGGCACTGGCCGCTGGTGGTCCTGACCGAGCAGGGGATCTTCGCCGGCCGCACCGCACCGTTGTGGGCCACCGTGGCCGCTGCCCTGGCCTCGTTCCCCCTGGCCTGGGCCGGCAACCGCTTCATCGAGAACCCGGTGCGCTTCGCCGCCCCGTTCAAGCGCACCCGCAACGCCCTGGTCCTGGGCGGGACCCTCACCGCCACCGGGGCGCTGCTGGCCGCGAGCCTGCTGGCGGTCGCCCCGGGCAAGCCGACGGACGACACGGCCGCCAGCACGGGTGGGGCCCGGGTGCTCCTGCCGCAGGAGTCCGCGCCGGGTGGTGACGCGGCGCGTGACGCCTCGGATCCCCCGGGGTCCGGCACGGGGCCGCGTGCGGTGAACCGGGTGCTCCCTGCCCGTGCCGACGCCAGTGCCTACCCCGCCGCACCGCAGACCATCACCCCCGACCCGCTCAAGGCCACTGAGGACGTGCCCGCCCAGTACGACGACGGGTGCCAGCTCGATATGGCCCGTGTCGAGCCGCACGAGTGCGCCCTGGGGGACCTCGAGGCCGACCGCGACGTCGCCCTCGTCGGCGACTCGAAGGCCCTGCAGTGGCTCCCCGCCCTGGACACGTGGGCACGGGAGAACGGCTACCGGGTGCGGTCCAACACCAAGTCGGCGTGCAGCTTCTCCGCCGCGCTCCAGGCTCCCCTCGACGAGCCGTACACCGCCTGCCAGGAGTGGGGCGCTGCGGTGCGCGAGAGCCTGCTGGCCGACCCGCCCGAGGTGGTGCTGGTCTCCGGGCTCGCACACCCGGGGCGGCTCAGCAGTGAGGAGCCGGTGAAGCCCGCCAAGAAGGCGCTGCATGAGGGTTACCTCGAGAACCTGCAGCCGCTGGCCGAGCAGGGCACGACCATCGTGGCCCTGGCCGACACCCCACAGCCGGGCGGCAAGGTCTACGAGTGCGTTGCGGAGAACCCGGAGAACGTGTCGGCCTGTGCCTTCCAGGAGAAGCCGGGCGTCGGCACCCCGGCCCTGCAGGCCGTCGTGGAGGAGCTCGACGGGGCCTCCCTCATCGACTTCAACGACTACCTGTGCCCGGACGGGGAGTGCCGCGCAGTCATCGGTGGCGTCCTCACCTACCGCCAGGGCAGCCACGTGACGGCCACCTGGGTGGAGTCCCTGCAGCCGGTGTTCGACGCCCGCCTGGACGCAGCGATCGCCGACTGACGCCTGCACCCAGAGGTACGCCCCCGGCACCACCCCTGCATCGAGTCATGTCTCACCAGGGCGCTGGGCGCGCGTCGGCGATGCCGCAGTGCGCGGGGTCCTCCTGCCGCGTCACCCACTGCGGACCCACGCCGAACGCCTCGCGCAGGTGACCGGGCACCGCCCACAGGTCAACCAGGCTGGCCGGGCCCGTGTTCTCGGTGAGCCGGTCGGCGTCGATCCACACCGCATCGGCCCGCACCTGGCCCGGGTCGCGGGAGGCGAGCCCCAGGTCGAGCACCAGCAGGTTGCGCGCCAAGGTCTTCTCGTTCACCGAGACGTAGCGCAGTCCCTCGGCCACGATGAGGTCGGCCACCTTCGGGCTGAGCTCCCGCCGCCGCTCGGAGATCGGCAACGCCCGCTCCTGGTGCCACAGCACGGGCCGGATCCCCGCCTCGAGGAGCTCCCGCACCTGATCCGCCCGGCTGGCCTGGCTGAAATCAGCGCGCAGCACCCACTCGTGGATGATCTCCTCGTCGCTGGCCGGGTAGCTCTCCCCCTCGCCCGCAGGCAGGTTGCGGCTCCACGCCCGCGGCACCCAGAAGGGCAGCGTGGTGGAGTCGTCGATGCCGGAGAGCGCCGCCAGGCGCCGCGCCCGCACACCCTTCCCACCCCCCTGCTTGCGGATGGCACGGTGCCAGGCCGCGTACACCCCGCGGTAGACCAGCCGGTCGGGATTGTTGCGGTGCCACATGAAGTCACCCCGGGAGAGGCTGCCCGTGCTCAGGCGGATGACCGCCAGGAAGTCTCCGATGTCGCGGACCGGACGCCCCAACGCATCGAGCCGGAAGTGGTACTCGGAGTCGGCCCCCTTGCGCACCGCCTGGAAGCCGCCGGTCTCGGTGAACACCTCTCGGCGCACCATCAGGCTGGAGGCGTTCCGCCGGTGGGTGGGGTACCCGAGCCACTGGTGGGTCAGGTCGTCCTTCACCCGGATCGCCCGGGATCGGTTCGCGGGCGTGTCTGGGTGCGCCTGCAGGTCCCGCACGTGGCGCTCGATGCGCTCCGGGTGCGACCAGTCGTCGGCGTCCTGGACGGTGACGAACTCGCCGTGGCTGATCGACACGCCGTGGTTGCGCGCGATGTACGAGCCACCATTGACCCCCATGCGCACCACCTGGATGCGCTCGTCCATGCGCCCCACGCGCTCGAAGAGATCGTCGAACTCCGGGCCCGAGGCATCGTCGAGCACCAGGATCTCCAGCGGTCGCCAGGTCTGGTTGATGATGCTGCGCACCGAGGTGACCAGTCCCTCCTCGTCCGGCTGCCAGCAGGGCATCAGCACCGTCACCACGGGACCGTCCTCGACCACGTGGGGTGCGGCAGCCTCCATCCGGTCGTAGGGGGTGCTCCCCTCACCGGTGAGCTCGATGGGGGTGCACCCGCTCTCGGTGAAGGGCCCGTTGAGCAGGGCGAGCCACTCCTGGGGGTCACCGTCCCGGGCCAGGTCCACCCGCACCCCGTGCACGATGTCCGCGCGCGCACCCGGCAGGTCCACCCAGCGGTGCGCCAGCTCGGGCCGCCCCGAGAGCAGGGCCTGCTGCAGCGGGATGGCGCGCACCTGCTCCGGCACGCCCTCGATGCCGCGCACCTCCAGCACCGACTCGAACAGGCGCAACCCGCGGGCGGTGGAGGCCTCGTCCAGCGCCCGCCCGCACCAGTAGGCGGCCACACAGGCCACGGACGCGATGGCCCGCTCCCGGTCCCGCGGCGGCAGGTCGTCCACGCCGTCGCCGGCGACCGTGGGGGCCAGGACCTCCGCCAGGGAGTCGGCGCCGTCCACGCGGGCGGCCAGGTCCGCCATCGTGAGGGCACCGTCGGTGGCTGCCCGGGCCAGCCCGTCCACGAGGACGGGGGCATCGGTACGCAGGGCGCTCACCAGCATCGCCAGGGGGGTGTCGTGGGAACCGGCCACCCAGGCGTCCAGGCCCTCCACGTGTCCGGCGCGGGCCGCGGCCACCGCGTGGTCCGTCGGCGAGGCGTGTGCGGTGGGCCGAACGGCGGTCTCGGACGTTGCCACGGACGGGGCCTTCCACTCGGGACGGGGACGGGTCGGGGCGGGACCGGGCCTGGCTCACACCCCGGCATCGGCGACACCCCGCAGGGATCGGGACGATCGTACGCGGCACTGCCATACTCTCCGGTGACACCGCCGCCGGCGACGCCGTCGGCCACCTGACACTGCACCTCTCGCACCTCGCGTGCCGGAACGGGAGCCCATGAAGTCCACGAAGATGCTGGCCGCCATCACCGGCGCCCTGTTGCTGGTGGTCCTGGCCGCCGTCGGAGCCGCCTTCGAGCTGTACTGGCTCACCGCTGCGGCACTCGGCCTGATCCTCACCGCCCAGTTCGTGGTGGTCCTGGACACCAACCGGCGCACCCGCTACCTGCCGCGCCGGGTGAAGGGGTTGCTGCGTTCGGTGAAGCTCGACGTGAACCCCGTGGCCAGCCCCGCCCCGCGGGCCGCCCAGCCCGCTGGCCGGCCCGTCGCCCCCACCGCGGCGCCGCAGCAGGACGTCACCGGCGCCGTGCGCCTGATCCAGGCCCAGTACATGGGGCGCCTCGACCGCGCCCAGACCGCCCTGGAGTCGGCGGCCGAGGACCTCCGCTCCGTGCGCGATGACCGCTGAGCCGCTCCCGGTCGCAGCCACCTCCGGGCCCCCCGTCGACCTGACCGACACCCCCCTCACGACGGATGCGCGGGTTGCGGCCGACCACGCCCGCCACGCCGCCCGCCAGCCCAGCCGTCTGGTGGCCACCCTCCTGCGCACCAAGTCCGTGGCCGGACGCGCCGTCCTGGCCGTGCTGGCCGGGGGGCCCGACACGACCGCACAGCAGCTGGAGGACCTGGGCCGCCGGGTCGATGCGGGGGAGCTCACCGCAGCAGAGGCTGCCGGTGGTCTGGCGGCACCCGACGCCCGCCGGCTCTGCGAGTACGCGCGGGTCGCCGCCCTGCAGCTCTCGGACCCCGCGGGCATCTCCGCGGCGCTCGGGCTGTTCGCCCTGGCGGACGCCCTGAGCGGCGGCCACGACCCGCAGGGTGCCCACGCCGACCTCTGGGCCCAGCTGCTGCTGGTGCGCGGCCAGGGCGACGACGCGCGGCACGCCAGCGCCGTGCTGGACCGCGGGCGCGGGACCGAGCACACCACGGTCTTCTCCCACATCGACCTGCTGAACCCGCACCGGCCGCAGGCGGGACCCACCGCCGACGACCACGCCTGGTGGGAGGCCTTCGCGGGGCGGCTCGGCGCCGGGTTGGGCTCCACCGTCCGCCTGGCCTCGGTGGACGAGCTCTTCGACCGGGAGTGGCTGGCACGCCACGGCCTGGACGCCGACACCCTGCTGAGCACTCCCTTCGACCGCCTCCTGGGGGAGGGCGGCACCCCGGTGGACCACCCCTACCGGGTCAGCGTCATCATGAGCGCCCACAACCCGGGCCCCAAGGTGCTGCTCGCTGCCCGCTCGCTGGTCTCGCAGACCTGGCAGAACTGGGAGCTGCTCGTGGTCGACGACGCCTCCCCGGAGCCCACCCCGGGCATCCTCGAGGCCATCGAGGAGCTCGACCCCCGCATCCAGGTGATCCGCAAAGCCGTCAACGGTGGCACCTACCGCTGCCGCAACACCGCCATCCGGCGCGCCACCGGCGACGCGATCGTGGTGCTGGACAGCGACGACTGGGCCCACCCCGAGCTGCTCGAGGCCGGGGTGCGCCCGCTGCTTGACCCCGCCGACCCGCTGCACACCGCACGCGGGGTGCCGGAGATCGCGACGCGCCAGCTGGCCCTGCGGATCGGGGACGACCTGCGCATCACCCGTCCCGGGTACCGCGGCGCCATCCCCTGCGCGCCGAGTTTGATGGTGCCCATGGTGCCGGGCGTCGCCCGCGTGGGCTTCTTCGACCCGGTGCGCAAGGCCGCCGACACCGAGTACGCCCGCCGCCTGGAGGCCGCCACCGGTCGCCCGGTCCACCAGTCGCGGCACGTGCTGGTGCTCATGCGGACCGATGCCTCCTCGCTCTCGGCCGCCGACTTCTCCCTCGGGTGGCGCCACTCCGCCCGCCACGAGTACAAGAACACCTACGCGGGGTGGCACGCCCGCATCGCCGCCGGGGAGGACCCCTGGCTCGAGCCGGACGGGCCGCCGCAGATCGCCGGCCCACGCCGGTGGAGCTCCGCCCTGCGGCCGCCGGGCTCCCCCCGACCGCACCTCGATGCGGTGTTCGCCGGGGACTGGCGCCGCTACGGCGGGCCACAGCGCTCGATGCTGGAGGAGATCCACAGCCTCCTGGAGGCGGGTCTGGAGGTGGGCGTGATGCACCTGGAGGCGTTGCGCTTCATGCGCGCCACCGACGACCCGCTGTGCGCCCCGCTGCAGGAGCTGCTGGACGCCGGCCGGGTGCGGATGGTGCACCTGGACGACGCCGTGGACATCGACGTCCTGCTGCTGCGCTATCCCCCGATCCTGCAGTACCCGCCCAGCGCGCCGAAGGGCCCGGACGGGAGCCCCACCGGGGTGCGTCCGCGCACCCTGGTGATCGTGGCCAACCAGGCACCTGCCGAGGTGGACGGCTCCGACCAGCGCTACGTCGTGGGGACCGTGGAGAGGAACGCCCGGGAGCTGTTCGGCACCGACCCGCTGTGGGCTCCGCAGGGCCCGTCCATCCGCCGCCTGCTGCAGCGGGAGACCTCCGCGCTGACGCCCTGGGACGACCCGGGCCTGGTGGACCTGGCCAGCTGGCGCACCCGGGACCCGGAGCAGCCGCCCGCGGCGACCCCGGTCGTGGGCCGCTACTCCCGCGACGACCGCATCAAGTTCCCCACCGAGTGGGAGACCCTCCGCGCGGCCTACGACTTCGGCCCCCGGGTGCACGTGCGGATGATGGGGGCACCGATCACCGTCAAGCGGCTGAAGCAGGAGGCCCGCACGGCGGGGCTCCCCGTCGAGGCGCCCTCGTCCCCGTGGGAGCTGCTGAAGCACGGCAGCCAGGACGTCCAGGACTTCCTGGCCGGGATCGACGTGTTCGTCTACGTGGACAACCCCCACGCCCACGAGGCCTTCGGGCGCACCCTGCTGGAGGCCGCGGCCAGCGGCGTGCCGGTGGTGGCGACCCCGAAGCACCGCGACACCTTCGGCGACCTCCTGCTGTACGCCGAGCCGCACGAGGTGCCGCAGGTCGTCCACGAGCTGCTCACCGTGCCGGGCCTGTACCGCCAGCGCGTGGAGCACCAGCTGGCCGTGGTGGCCGAACGCTACTCGCGGGAGTCCTTCGCCGCCCACGTCGACGAGCTGCGTGACGAGGCCGCCCCGGAGGCCAGGGCCGGTGCGGGCGCCGACCCCGCCGACACTGGTGCCCCCCAGGAGCCCCTCTCCCTGGCCGTCCGGACCACCGGCGACCCCCGACTGCCGCTGGCGGTCGAGCTCGGCACCGGGGCCACGGCCGTCACCCAGGTCCTGCCGCTGCGGCGGCCGGCCGACGGGGAACGCGCCGACGCCCTGGCTGCCGTCGGCCCCGAGGCCGCCGTGCAGGCCGCACTGACCGCCCACCTGGACGCCCTCGATGCGGGGCACGGCGAGCAGGCGGCCCTCGAGTCGGCACACCGCATCGACGGCCTGCGGGCCCTGATGCTGCTGCGTGACGGGGAGATCGCCTGCCTGGTGCCGCAGGGCACCACCAGCCACCCGCAGGGGCGGGAGACCCGGCTGGAGCTCCCCGCCGGGCCGCCGACGACCGGTCTGGTGTGGCGCACGGCGCAGCCCGCCCCGGGCCGGGTGACGGTCGCGCCCCGCGCGCAGGCCCAGCCGGCCGCCCCGCAGTCCGAGGCGGTGCCCTCGTGAGCCCGGCCGTGCGCCGCGGCGACGGGCCCCGGGTGCTCATGATGTCGAGCAACGGCACCGGCATGGGGCACCTGACCCGCCTGCTCGCCTACGCCCGGCACCTGCCCGGCGTGGTGCCGGGAGTCCAGACCTCGTTCCTGTCGCTCTCGACCGCGGCGCCGATGGTGCGCACCCTCGGGTACGACACCGAGTACCTGCCCAGCACGGGGGCCACGGGCATGCGCTCGGCCGAGTGGCGTCGCTTCTTCGCCCAGCGCCTGCACGACGTGCTGGAGCGCGTGCGGCCTGACGTGGTGGTCTTCGACGGCACCCACCCCTACAGGGGCATCGACGAGGCGATCGCGGCCTTCCCGAGCACCCGATGGATCTGGTCGCGGCGCGGCATGTGGAAGCCCGGCCTGAACACCGACCAGCTCGAGAAGACCGACTGGTTCGCCCGCGTCATCGAGCCCGGTGACCTCGCTGCGCCGGCAGATGCGGGGGCCACCGCCGCGCTGGACGACCCCCGCGTGGCCCGGGTGGGGCCGGTGACCCTGGTGGACCGGTCGGACCTGCTCGACGCCGCAGCCGCGCGCCGCCACCTGGGGCTGCCCGCCGAGGGGCGGCTGGCCCTGCTCTCCCTGGGCGCGGGCAACATCAACGACACCTCCGACGCGGTGGGTGCGGTCTCCACCGCGTTGCGGGAGCGCGGCATCGGGGTGTGCGTGACGCAGCCGGCCATCGCCCAGCGCGCGGTCGACGCCCCCGACGTGCACGTCGTGCGCGACTTCCCCATCGCACGCTCCTTCGCCGCGTTCGACCTGGCCTTCGTCGCCGGTGGGTACAACAGCTTCCACGAGTCGCTCCGCCTGGGCCTGCCCAGCGCATTCGTGCCGAACTCCGCGACCAACCTGGACGACCAGGGCCGCCGGACCGGCTGGGCCGGCCACCGGGGGTGGGCCGTCGACCTGCCCGAGGTCACCCCGGCCACGGCCGTCGATGCGGTGGAGCGGCTGCTCGCGGACGGTGCGGCCCTGGCCTCCTCCGCCGTGGCCGCCGACCCGGGCAACGGCGCCCCGGCGGCCGCGTCCGTCATTGCCGAGGTGCTCCGGGAGGTGCGCGGTGGCTGACCGGCAGACCCAGATCATGAAGACCGTCGCCCGCGTGGTGCGGCGCCGCCCGGCGCTGCGGTGGGCGGCGACCTCCACCGCGGCCGCCGTGCGCTCGCAGCCGATCCTGGTAGACGCCCTCAGCCGGCTCGCTGCGCTGGAGGGCGAGGAGCGGATCCTCCCCCTGGCCACGCAGGACGAGGCCGCGGCCGAGCGGGCCCGCCGCTTCCCGCAGGACCCGGAGCCGTCCCGCTGGCCGGTGGTGGGGGTGGAGGTGCACCACCTGGGCACCGACGAGGAGGCCGCCCTGGCCGCCGTGGCGCGGCAACAGGTGGAGCACCCCTTCTTCCGGCCGGTGTTCCTGGCCAGTGAGGCCGCCGTCGGCGCGGCCCGCGCGACGGGGTGCCCCTTCGACCTGGTGCCCGCCCACGCGGCCACGCCCGAGGTCCTCGGGCAGCGCGTGGCCGACCTGGTGACCGGTTTCGGGGCCCGGTGGGTGTTCCGCGCCGGACCAGCAGGTCTGGCACCGGAGCACCTGCAGGCGCTCGAGGTCCTCGCGACCCGGCGCCGCGAGGCCCGCCGGCGGCAGGACGAGGCGGGTCGCTGAGGCCCCCCGGGGGGCCCGGGAGTCGGGAGCGTCACATCCCCGCCCTCCCGATGACCGCCGCCGCGCGGGTTCCCGCAGGTAGCATGACGACGACGAGTGTGGCCTGCCACCGGTGCAGGCAGATCTGAGAAGGAGTTCTCGTGGCTGCTGATGTTGTGATCGTGGGGCAGGGCTATGTCGGCCTCCCGCTGGCCCAGGAGGCGACCAAGGCGGGGCTGACGGTGATCGGTTACGACATCACCCAGTCCCTGGTCGACGCCCTGAACTCGGGGGTGTCCCACGTGGACGACCTCTCGGACGCCGACATCGCCGAGATGATCGCCGGCGGGTACCAGGCCACCACCGACGAGGCCCGCATCGGCGAGGCCAAGGTCGCCGTGATCTGCGTGCCCACCCCCCTGTCCGACGAGGGCGGCCCCGACCTGCGCGCCGTCGAGGGCGCCACCGCGGCCATCGGCCGCAACCTCAAGGCCGGCATGACCGTCATCCTGGAGTCCACGACCTACCCCGGCACCACCGACGAGGTCGTGCGCCCCCTCCTGGAGGAGGCCTCCGGCCTGACCGCCGGGAAGGACTTCCACCTGGCCTTCTCCCCCGAGCGCATCGACCCGGGCAACGAGAAGTTCGGCGCGAAGAACACCCCCAAGGTCGTCGGCGGCTACACCCCCGAGTCCGGTGACGCCGCCGCCGCCTTCTACGAACAGTTCGTCGACACCGTCGTGCGCGCCAAGGGCACCCGCGAGGCCGAGACCGCCAAGCTGCTGGAGAACACCTACCGGCACATCAACATCGCCCTGGTCAACGAGATGGCCCGCTTCTGCCACGACCTCGGCATCGACCTGTGGGACGTCATCGACGCCGCGAAGTCCAAGCCGTTCGGTTTCCAGGCCTTCTACCCCGGCCCCGGCGTCGGCGGCCACTGCATCCCGATCGACCCGAACTACCTGAGCCACAACGTCCGCTCCCGTCTGGGCTACCCCTTCCGCTTCGTGGAGTTGGCCCAGGAGATCAACTCCCAGATGCCGAACTACGTCGTCTCCCGCGCGCAGGACGCCCTCAACGAGGACGGCAAGGCCCTCAACGGCGCCACCGTCCTGCTGCTGGGCGTGACCTACAAGCCGAACATCGCCGACCAGCGCGAGTCCCCGGCCGTCCCCCTGGCCAAGGCTCTGGTCGCCAAGGGCGCGAAGGTCCAGTTCCACGACCCCAAGGTCGAGACCTGGCGCGCCCTGGGTGAGGACGCCACCAAGGTCACCGACGCCCTGCAGGGCGTCAAGGACGCCGACCTGACCATCCTGGTCCAGAACCACCGCGAGTACGACGTGGACGCCCTGGCCAGCGCCGCGACCCGCATGCTCGACACCCGCGGCGTCACCACCGACTCCGAGACCAGCCACCGCCTGTGACCCCCGACCCCACCGGGGTCACGCCCGCCGGCCCGGCTGCTGACCCCTCGTCAGCGACCGCGGCCGGCGACGGCGTTCCCAGCCCCGCGGAGCTCGAGGCGATCGCCACGCAGCACGGTCTGCGGCGCGTAGGGCACCGCCCTCCCTTCGGGGAGTACCTCCGCGAGCTGTGGGGCCGGCGACAGTTCCTGTGGACGCTGTCCACCGCGCAGGCCTTCGCGAAGACGCAGGAGTCCCGCCTGGGTCAGGTGTGGACGATCCTGAACCCGATCATGCTCGCGGCGGCCTACTACCTGATCTTCGGCCTGCTGCTGGACACCCGTGACGGCACCGACAACTACGTCGGCTTCCTCACCGCGGGCATCTTCACCTTCGTCTTCCTGTCGACGGTGATGAGCTCGGGCGCCCGGGCGGTGACCGGCTCCATGCAGCTGGTGCGCTCTTTGGCCTTCCCCCGTGCACTGCTGCCCATCTCCAAGGTGCTCACCGAGCTCGTGGCTGCCGCCCCCACCTTCGTGGTGCTGCTGGTGATCATGCTGGTCACCGGCGAGCGTCCGTCGTGGGAGTGGCTGATGTTCCCGGTGGCCCTGCTCCTCATCGGTTCGATGTCGATGGGGATCGGCCTGATCCTGGCGCGCGTCGTCCACGACTCGCGGGACGCCGCCAACTTCATCCCGCTGCTGATCCGCCTGCTGCGCTACGTGTCGGGGGTCTTCTACAGCGTCGAGCACTACCTGGGCCGCATGGACGCCCCCCAGTGGCTCGTGCTCGTCATGAACTACCAGCCGGTGGCCGTGATGCTGCGACTGGTGCGGGAGAGCCTCATGGCCGAGGCACCCCTGGACCCCACCACGTGGCTCGTCGCGCTGGGCTGGGCGGTGGCCCTGCCGATGTTCGGCCTCCTCTTCTTCTGGCGCGGGGAGGGCACCTATGGCCGCGGATGAACGCGTCCCCACCGTCGTGGTCGACCACGTCGACATCCACTACCGCATCTTCGGCACCGGCGAGCATCGCGCGGCCCAGCAGGACCGGGAGGGCCGCCGCGGCGCCCTCGCGCGTGCGGGCCACCGCGCCATCGGCGGTGGGCAGGACCTCGTGCACGCCGTCCGCGACGTGAGTCTGGTGGCCCACCGCGGGGAGTCCATCGGCCTCATCGGCCGCAACGGCTCGGGCAAGTCCACCCTGCTGCGCGCCATCGCCGGGTTGATCCCGCCGACGTCCGGTCGCATCTGGGTGCAGGGGCAGAGCACCCTGCTCGGCGTGAACGCGGTACTCATGCCCACCCTGTCGGGAGTGCGCAACATCCAGATCGGCTGCCAAGCCCTGGGCATGACCAAGCACGAGATCACCCAGCGCCTGGACTCGATCGTCGAGTTCTCCGGACTGGGCAATGCGGTGAACCTGCCCATGAAGTCGTACTCCTCGGGCATGGCGGCACGGCTGCGCTTCGCCATCTCCACCGCGGTGGTGCCGGACGTGCTGGTGGTGGACGAGGCCCTGGCCACGGGCGATGCGGACTTCAAGGAGCGGGCGCAGAAGCGGATCGCCGAGATCCGCTCCGAGGCCGGCACCGTGTTCATGGTCAGCCACTCCAACGCGACGATCCGCAAGCAGTGCGACCGCGCGATCTGGATGGACACCGGGCGGGTGCACATGGACGGCCCCGTCGAGGAGGTCCTCTCGGCCTACGAGAAGGCTCCCCGGGGGCCCCGGAAGAAGGGCTGAGCGTGCGCGTCCTGGTCGTCAGCACGGTGCACCACCCGGAGGACGCCCGCATCCACGAGCGCCAGGTGGCCGCCATGCTCGGTGCGGGCTGGGAGGTCACGCAGGCCGGCGCGTGGTCGGCGCACGGCCTGCCGGTCCCCGTGGCGGTTCCGCAGCGTCCGCTGACCGGCATCGACCTGCCGCACGCCTCCGGGCGTCGCCGGCTGGCCGCCCTGCGGGCCGCGCTGCACGTGCTGCGCACCGAGGGCCCCCGCCACGATGCCGTGGTCCTGCACGACCCCGAGCTGCTCCTGCTGGTGCCCTTCTCCGGGGTGGCCGGACGCGTCATCTGGGACGTCCACGAGGACCCCGCGGCCGCGCTGCCCACGCGCAGCTACCTGCCCGGCCCCACCGGCACCTGGGCCGCCCGGGCGGTGCGCTGGGTGGAGCGCGTCGCCGAGCGGCGGCTCACGCTGCTGCTGGCCGAGCACGCCTACGCCGACCGCTTCTCCCGGGCCCACACGGTGGTGCCCAACACCGTCCCCGTGCCGGCCACCGAACCCCCCGCCCCGGGGACCGACCGGGTGGTCTATCTCGGCAACGTCACCCGGCTGCGCGGGAGCGACGAGCTCGTCGCGCTGGGGACGGGGCTGCGGCGGGCCACCGACGGCGCGTGCACGCTCCACGTCATCGGGCCGGCGACCGGCGAGTGCGCTGCCACCCTCGCCGCCGCCCACGCGCGGGGCGACCTGGTGCACCACGGCTTCGTGCCCAACGCGCGCGCGTCGGCCCTGCTGGACGGCGCCCTGGCCGGGGTGAGCCTGCTGCGCGACGCGCCGAACTTCCGCCACTCCATGCCGACGAAGGTCGTGGAGTACATGGCGCACGGCATCCCCGTGGTCACCACGCCCTTGCCGCTGGCCGTCGCGGAGGTCGAGCAGGGCGCGTGCGGGGCCGTGGTGCCCTTCGGGAGCGCGGGCGTGGAGCAGGCCCTGGAACACCTGCTCCGATGGCGTGACGACGCACCCCTGCGCGAGGCGCTGGGGCGGTCGGGACGCCAGCGGGCCGTGGCCCACCACAGCTGGCAGGCCACGGCCCCGGTCTTCCTCGATGCGGTGCGCGCCGTCAGCGCGGCCGCGCGTCAGGGGCGACCCAGACCGATGTAGGTCCACCCCGCGCCCCGCCAGGCCACCGGGTCCAGCGCGTTGCGCCCGTCGATGATGGTCGGCGTCCCCACGGTCTCGACCAACGCCGCGGGGTCCAGGTCCTTGAACTCCTGCCACTCGGTCAGGTGCACCACCAGCTCGGCGTCGGCGATCGCCGCCTCGGCGGAGTCCGCGTAGGTCAGTGGCGGGTACACCTTCGCGGCGTTCTCCATGCCCTTGGGGTCGTACACGCGCACGTCCGCACCGGCCAGGTGCAACGCCCCGGCCACCGCCAGTGCCGGCGAGTCACGCACGTCGTCGGAGTTCGGCTTGAAGCTCGCTCCCAGCACGGCCACCTTGCGATCCCGCAGGTCACCACCCAGCTCCTGCTTGGCCAGCTCCACCACGTGATCGCGTCGGCGCGAGTTGATCTTGTCGATCTCGGCGAGGAACTCCAGCGCGTGGCCGGCACCCAGCTCCCCGGCGCGGGCGGAGAAGGCCCGGATGTCCTTGGGCAGGCAGCCGCCGCCGAAACCGACCCCGGCATTGAGGAACTTGCGACCGATGCGGTCGTCGTGCCCGATCGCGTCAGCCAGCTTCGTCACGTCCGCCCCGGCGAACTCACAGATCTCGGCCATCGCGTTGATGAACGAGATCTTCGTGGCCAAGAAGCTGTTCGCCGCCACCTTCACCAGCTCGGCGGTCGGCAGGTCGGTCACCACCACCGGCGTGCCGTCCTGCTCGATGGTGCGGGCGAACACCTCCCGCAGGATCGACTCCGCCCGGTCACTGGTCACACCGAACACCAACCGGTCGGGGTGCAGCGTGTCCTGCACGGCGAAGCCCTCACGCAGGAACTCCGGGTTCCACGCCAGCTCGGCCGTCACCCCATCGGCGGTGTGCTCTGCGATGTACTCGGCCAACCGCTGCGCCGTGCCCACCGGCACCGTCGACTTGCCCGCCACCAGCGCACCGTCCTTCAGGTGCGGGGTGATCGAGGCGATCGCCGCGTCGATGTACGTCAGGTCCGCCGCGTGCGAGTCGGCCTTCTGCGGCGTCCCCACCCCGATGAACACCACGTCCGCATCCGAGATCTGCGAGAAGTCGGTCGTGAACCGCAACCTGCCCGAAGCCACCTGCTCAGCCAGGATCGGCTCGAAGTCCGGCTCGTAGAAAGGGCTGGTCCCGGCCTGCAGCCGATCCACCTTGGCCTGGTCCACGTCCACGCCCACCGTCTGGAAGCCCAACTGGGCCATCCCGGCGGCGTGCACCGCCCCCAGGTAACCGGTACCGATCACTGCAACGCGCATTCGCGTGCCTCCTCTGCCCTCACGGGCCCTCGCGGGTTCGGCTCACACTATGCGACCACCGCCCTCCCGGGCGTCAGTCCGTGCTCCGCGCCCGCGCCGGTGCGAGAATCACCACATGAGCCAGCAGATCCTCTCCGAACTCGTGGCGAACGTGGCCGCCGTGCACGTGACCATCGGCCAGCAGGTCGAGGCCGGGACGGAGGTGGCGCTCCTGGAGTCCATGAAGATGGAGATCCCGGTGCTCGCCGAGGCCCCCGGCACCGTCGAGGCCGTCCACATCGCCCCCGGTGACCTGGTGCAGGAGGGCGACTCCCTCATCGTCCTGAGCGACTGAAGGGCCACCGCCCCGCCACCCGCGAGCCCAGGCGGGCGCGCAACCCCGTGGCGTAGGTGGCGGGAGGCCCCCACTGCGGCGTGGCCGGCACGAGGGTCGTGGGGTCGAAGTCCTCACGCCCCACCGGGTTGCGCTCCGGGTCCAGGGCCTCTGCCAGGCGGGCGCGGGCCGCATCGCGAGCCTCCTGGGTGCCGTGCGACTCCAGCGTCCAGTCACGCACCCACTGCTCCTGGGCGGGGGTCATGGGCTCCAGGTGGTGGGCCAGTGCCTCCTGGACTCCCGTGCGCAGTCGCGCCGGCAGGGGGTCCAGGGCCGGGGTGAACGAGGCTGCCAGCGGGGAGGCGTCCACACCACGGGTGAGCTCGTGCAGGGCCAGCATCACCCGCGAGGCGTGGTCGGCGTTCTGCGACTCGACGTACCGGCGGGCCGCCCAGGCGAGCGCCACCTCCACCTTGATGGGGCGACGGCGCAGGTTGCGGGCGATCTCGTCCTGCTGCAGGAAGCGGTCCAGCTCCCGGCCCGGCGGCCACTCGTCGGTGACACCCAGCGTGGACAGGGTCTTGCGGCCGCACTTCCAGCAGCGCATGCACGGCCTTCCCGGCGTGCCGCGCTGGCAGGAGGCCGCCAGCGCTCCGTAGGGGGACTCCTCGGTGATGATGGCCGTGCCCACCTCACTGACCCCGGCCACCACGTTCGCCACGGGCAGGCCCACCGCCTGGAAGGCCGGGCCGAACTCGGCCACGAAGGGGCTCTGCTCGTAGGGGCGGTAGGCCGTGGCACCCAGGGTGGTGGCCGAGGTGAGCACCGTGCCCCAGCACATGGCGGACGTGTCGTCGTGCTCCGCCCACAGCAGGGCCGGGGTCGCGTTCACCAGGTCGTGGGGGAAGCCCATCGGGTCCCGCAGGAGCTCCAGGTCCGTGCGCACCACCCGGGTGGCGATGCCCTGCTCGGCGATGTGGTCCACGGCCGCCAGGGCCGCCGAGGGGTCGATCTTGCCGCCCACCGGCTGCCCGTCGAAGCGGTGGCGCTGCTGGTAGTAGGCGCGGGCTGTGGGACCCAGCACCTCCAGGGCCGCGGTGCAGTCCACACCCCCGCTGTAGGCCAGCGCCACCGGGCCGTCCTGCGGGCACGGACGGGGCTCCACGGACGGGTCCACCGGCCCCACCTCGATGCCCAGTCCGTACTGCACGGCCGCGGCGAACACCTGCGAGACGGGGCGGTCCATCTCCAGCCGGCCGTCCTGCCAGGGGTGCACCGTCAGGAGCGCCACCAGCGCCACCACGTCGGGGTGCACGGGATCGTGCGGCACCGGCTCCAGCGTCACCGAGCGACCCACCATGCGGGGGGAGGCCCCGCGGGGCTCCCTCCCCTTGGGGGTCAGGTGGAGGACGAGTCGCTCGCCCTCGTGGGTCGTCCTCACACGCATGCGGCCTCCTGGGGTCCCGGGTCCTGTGAGGCTACTCGCCCCGGGCGGCCCACCACCGGCGAAGCTCGTCCGCAGCCGCCGCCTGTCCCACCGGCCCCGCATCGAGTCGGTACTGCAGCAGGTGGTCATAGGCCTCGCCCAGCACCGGCCCCGGTGCGATGCCCAGCACCTCGGCGATCTGGTGGCCGTTGAGCTCCGGGCGCACCGCTGCCAGCTCCTCCTCGGCCTGGATGCGGTCGATGCGGGCCTCCAGCGCGTCGTAGGTCTGGGCCAGGCGCCGGGCCTTGCGCTGGTTGCGGGTGGTGCAGTCGGCCCGCGTCAGCAGGTGCAGACGAGAGAGCATCGGCCCGGCGTCGGTGACGTACCGGCGCACCGCGGAGTCGGTCCACTCCCCGTCGCCGTACCCGTGGAAGCGCAGGTGCAGCTCCACCAGGCGCACCACGTCGCGGATGGTCTCCTTGTCGTAGCGCAGCGCGCGCAGCCGCTTGCGGGCCAGCTTGGCCCCCACGATCTCGTGGTGGTGGAAACTCACCCGGCCACCGGGCAGGAACTTGCGCGTGGCCGGCTTGCCGATGTCGTGCAGCAGCGCCGCCAGCCGCAGCACCAGGTCGCGCTGCGGCACCTCCTCGGCGGCTCCCTCCCGGGGTCCCTCCAGGTCCATCGCCTGCTCGAGCACGATGAGGGAGTGCTCGTAGACGTCCTTGTGGCGGTGGTGCTCGTCGCTCTCCAGCTGCAACGCCGGGAGCTCGGGGACCACCTGCTCGGCCAGCCCGGTGTGCACCAGCACCTCCAGCCCGGCACGCGGGTTGTCCGCCAGGAGCAGCTTGGTGAGCTCGTCACGGACGCGTTCGGCCGAGATGATCTCCAGCGAGGGCGCCATCTCCCGCATCGCGTCCATCACCCGCTCGGAGGGCACCAGGCCGAGCTGGGCGGAGAACCGGCAGGCCCGCATCATGCGCAGCGGGTCGTCGGCGAAGGACTCCTGGGGCACGGTCGGGGTGTCCAGCTCACCGGCCTCCAGGGCCGCCAGACCGCCGTGGGGGTCCACGAACTCCAGGTCCGGCAGGCGCAGGGCCATCGCGTTGACGGTGAAGTCACGGCGCACCAGGTCGTCGTCCAGGTCGTCGCCGAAACGGACCTCGGGCTTGCGGCTGGCGCGGTCGTAGATGTCCGAACGGTAGGTGGTCACCTCGATGATCGCCTCGCCCTTGCGGGCCCCGATGGTGCCGAAGGCGCGCCCCAGGTCCCAGGTCGCGTCCGCCCACCCCTCCAGGACCTTCTCGATGTCGTCGGGGCGGGCGTCGGTGGTGAGGTCCAGGTCCGGTGAGGTGCGGCCCAGGAAGGCGTCACGCACCGGTCCCCCGACCAGCGCCAGCTCGTACCCCGCGGCGGCGAACCTCTCCCCGACCTCGGTCAACAACGGCATCGCCGGCGCCAGGTGGCGGACGGCACGTTGCAGCAGGGTCTGGGTGGGGGTCTCGCTCACGGTGGGACCACGGCTCCTGGGTCGGGACTGGGCAGCGCACGAGTCTACGTGCGAGACGGGGGGGAGGTGTTCTCACAGGTCAGGTCGCTATCATGTGCCGATGACGCTCTCGATGCACCGTGCGGTCCAGTCGCCTCGGCGGCTGCCGTCGATGCGCGAGACCTCGGCCGGCGGCGTGGTCGTCACGGTGGAGCCCGGACGGGCCCGGCTGGCCCTCATCGCGCGGTTCAACCGCGCCCACCGACTCGAGTGGTGCCTCCCCAAGGGCCACGTGGAGGCCGGCGAGACCTTGGTGCAGACCGCGGTGCGCGAGGTGGCCGAGGAGACCGGCATCCGCAGCCGCCCCGTGCTCACGCTGGGCACCATCGACTACTGGTTCTCCACCCCGGAGCGGCGCATCCACAAGCGCGTGCACCACTACCTGCTGGAGGCCGTCGGCGGACACCTCACGGTGGAGGAGGACCCGGACCACGAGGCGGTCGACGTCCAGTGGTTCGACCTCGACACCGCCCACCGCACCCTGACCTTCCCCAACGAGCGACGGATCGCCCAGATGGCCTGGCGCCGGTTGTGCGGCGCCTGATCCCGCGGGCCGCCCGGTGGGGACCGGCCAGGGCGGCCCTCGCCGCTGCAGCCTGCCTGCCCGCGGCCTCCGCCCACGCCACCGACGACGCCGATCCCCCAGCAGTCGACCTGCGCCTGGACGATGTCTCCCCCGGGTGGGTGACGGGGGGCGATGAGGTGCGCCTCACCGCATCGGTCCACGGCACCGAGGCGACCGCCGAGGACCTCCGCGTGACCCTCTCCACCGCCTCCCCGCTGACCTCCCGGCAGGAGGTCTCCACCTGGCTCGATGGGGGAAACCACCCGGGCCGTGATCGCATCGCCGTGGAGGAGCTGGGTTCCCCGGCCGCGGGCGAGCACCGGGAGCTCGAGCTCACCGTGGAGACCTCCGCCACCCAGGAGGCGATCGGGCTGCCGGTGGTGGTCGCCGTGTCCGGCGAGGTGGACGGCGAGCGCCGCGTGATCGACCTGCAGCGCACCGTGGTGCCGGTGCTCCCGTCCACGGGCCCCACCCAGGCGACCACCCGCCTGGGGTGGGTGCTGCCCACCACCACCTCGCTGACGGCCGAGCAGTTCGCCAGCTCCTCGGAGGACCGACAGGCCGCCTGGACCGATGCGGTGGGCGCGAGCCCGTCGGTGGCCGCGGCCACCCGCCTGGGCGAGAAGGTGACCCCCTTGGTCGACCCCGCGCTGGTGCCGCACCTGGGTGACGAGGAGGCCGAGGCGGTGCTCACCGCATCGGAGAACGGGGCCTGGCGTCGCCCCCGCCACGGCGTCCGTCCGCTCGCGCTGCGCCCCGGGGAGGAGGCGCTGTGGGAGCGGGCCACGGCCACCGCGGACGGGGTCAACGGCCCACTGGTGGTGGACCTGAGCTCGAGCAGCGGTCGGCGCGGCTCCGACGACCCCTTCCTGGAGGAGCTCCTGGGGGCCACCGGGCCGGACACCACGGTGCTCGCCCCCTCCGGCTTCCGCAGCGAGACCACCGACAGCGGGCCCGGCGCCCAGCAGGACCCGGGCAACTGGTGGGGCGACCGCCGCGTGGGGTGGGTGGACCAGGCCATCTCCCACCACCTGACCACCCAGGCCGGGGACGCCACCACCGACCAGGGAGGCGCGGCCGTGCCCGCCCAGGCCGTGCTGGGGCTGAGCCTGTTCACCGGCACGGAGGAGTCAGTGCAGGACCTGGTGCTCCTGCCCGACCCCGCCACCGTGGACGCCGAGGCGCTCTCCCGTGCCGTGGATGCCGCCGAGGGCGCCCCGTGGACCTTCTCCATGCCGGCCGCCGAGCTGCTGGCCTGCACCGCCGACGGCTGTCCCGCGGCGCCGCGGGAGGCAACCGCCCAGTGGCCCGCCGTCGAGCCCGACGAGGCGTTCGCCGAGCGTCCCGCCGACTTCGACCACCTGAGCGGGGACGCCGCCGCCCTGGCCACCGTGACCACCGGCTCCCGCCGCGACCTGCTGCTGGAGGGTCCGGTGCCCTTCCTCTCGGACCAGTGGGAGGACGACCGGGCCCGCACCGAGGCCCTGACCGAGCTCCGCCGCGGCATCGCCGATTTGCTGGGCGCGCTCGACGTGGAGGAGAGCACGGTCAACCTCCTGGCCGACTCGGCCGAGCTGCGCGCCACGGTGGCCAACGGCAGCACCACCACCTTCGAGAACCTCCGTGTGCAGGTCAGCCCCGGCAACTACCGCGTGACCGTCGACCAGCCGGAGGGTGCGCTGGGGCTGGGCCCCCGCGGTCGTGCCAGCACCGCCTTCACTGCCGAGACGCACGCCGCCGGCAAGGTGCCGTTGCGCATCACCGTGACCACCCCGGACGGGCAGAGGGTCCTGGCCCGGGGGGAGGTGGTGGTGAACGCCCGCCCGTCGGACGGGTGGTGGTACGCCGGCATCGGTATCGTGACCGCGCTGTTCATCGGCTTCGGTGCCTGGCGCACAGTGCGTCAGGTGAGGGCCGGTGCGTCCCCGCCCTCGTCCGAAGCCGGAGCCCCCCGTTGAGCCAGTCCTCCGTGGGCCGCAACGCCGCCATCATGGCGGCGGGCACCCTCACCTCCCGCGTGCTCGGTCTGGTGCGCGTCGCCCTGCTGACCGCCGCCCTGGGTGCCGCCACCAACGTCGGCAACGCGTTCGACACGGCCAACCAGCTGCCCAACGTGTTGTTCATCATCATCGCCGGCGGCGTGCTCAACGCGGTGCTCGTGCCGCAGCTGACCAAGGCGATGCGGCACGCCGACGGCGGGCAGGACTTCACCGACCGACTGCTGACCCTCGCCCTGGTGATCATGGCCGGCCTGACGGTGGTGGCCATCATCGGCGCCCCCCTGCTGGTGGCCCTGTACGGCTCGGGCTACACCCCGGAGACCGCACGGCTCTCGGTCTTCTTCACCATGCTCTGCCTGCCGCAGATCTTCTTCTACGGGCTGTACACGCTGCTGGGACAGGTCCTCACCAGCCGGGAGTCGTTCGCCCCGTACATGTGGACCCCGGTGCTGGCAAACGTCGTGCAGATCGCCGGCATCGTGGCCTACCTGCTCGTGTACCCCCACGAGCCGCGGGTGGCGGACGTGACCTGGTCGATGATCCTGCTGCTGGGCGGCAGCGCGACCCTCGGCATCGTCATCCAGGCGCTCGCGCTGGTGCCCTTCCTGCGGACGGTGGGTTTCACCTACCGGCCCCGATGGGGTTTCCGCGGGGTGGGGCTGCGCAGCGCCTCCACGGTGGCGATGTGGTCGCTGGCCACCATCGTCGTCGCCCAGCTGGGCATCATGGCCAACAAGACGGTGCTCTCCCACGCCCCGCACGGCGTGGCCGGCCAGGCGGCCTACAGCAGCGCGTTCCTCATCTTCATGCTGCCGCACAGCCTGGTGACCGTCAGCCTGCTCACGGCCATGTACCCGGCGATGTCACGCCGCATCCACGACCGCGACATGGTGGCCATCGGGCAGGACCTGCGCCGGGGGCTGCGCAGTACGACCGCGGCGGTCATGCCCCTGGCCGCGCTGCTGATGGTGGTGGGACCGGTGGTGGCGGCGCTGATGTTCCCCTCGCAGACGCCCAACACGGTGCGCGCCATCGGGCTGGCCGTGGCGGTGCTCGCGGTGGGGCTGGTGCCCTACGCGGCGATCGCGCTGTTCCAGCGGGCCTACTACGCGTTCGAGGAGGGCTACAAGCCCTTCATCATCCAGATCCTGTCCACGGTCCTCATCGGGGCGATGGCGTGGTGGGCCCTGGGCCTCCCGGCGGAACGGGTGCTGATCGGCATCGCCCTGGCCCAGACGCTCTCGCAGTTCGGCGGGGCGGCGTTCTCCACGCTGCTCATCCGCCGCCGCGTGCCCGAGGCCGGGCTCGGCCGGCTGGTGGGCTTCTACACGCGCCTCTCGGTGGCCAGCCTCACCGCGGCAGCGGCCGCCTGGGCCTCGATGCAGTGGCTCGCCCGGCGAACCGGGGCCGAGGCGCTGGAGTTCTCGACCGCCCTGGGCAACCAGTGCGGCGGCCAGGGAGAGGTCGCCTGCCGCGAGCTCCCGCGGGTGGCCGACCAGTGGCTCGCCGTGGCCTTCACCGGCGTGCAGACCGGGTTCGTCTTCGTGGGCGTCTTCGCGCTGCTGGCGGCCCTGCTGAACATCCACGAGGTGACCGGGGTCGTCCAGCAGGTGCTGCGGCGGGTGAAGCGGGCCTGACCGGCGCGGTTCCGCACCGCCCACCGCGTGGGGCCTCCTAGACTCGGGGGGCGCACCGCGCTCGCCGAGCGCACCCGACGGAGAGGACATCGTGCTCCCACTGCAGACCGGCACCCTCATCAACGGCCGGTACCGCCTGCTGGGGCGGGTGGCCGAGGTCGCGGACGCCGAACGGTGGATCGGTGAGGACACCACCCTGCGGCGCAAGGTCGACCTGTGGATCACCGCCGCCGACCACCCGCGGGCGGCGGCCGCCCAGGACGCCGCGCGCCGCGCCGCGCTGGTGGAGGACGCCCGGTTGCCCCGCGTGCTGGACATCGGCGTGGAGGACGGGCTGCAGTGGGTCATCACCCAGCACGACCCACGTGCCCGCACGATGCTGCAGCTGGTGCGCTCCGCACCGCTGCCCCCGGCCGAGGCGCGCCGCCTCGTGGGGGAGGCCGCCCAGGCCCTGGAGGGGGCCCGGCGCCACGGGGTGCACCACGAGGCGCTGTCCCCCGAGCTCCTGTTGCGCGACGCCGACGGTGGCGTGCTGGTGAAGGGCCTGGGGATCGCTGCGGCCCTGGCCGGGGTGGACGCCTCCGGGGGCGACGCTGCAGCGCAGCGGGACACCCGCGACCTGGTGGCCCTGCTCCACACGGGCCTGACGGGTCGCTGGCCGGAGGCGCATGGTCCCCGCCGCCCCTCGGAGCTGGCAGAGGCCGTGCCGTACGAGCTCGACGAGCTGTGCGCGCAACTGGGTGGCGAGGAGGGTCTGCGCCTGGACGGACAGCCGGTCCGCACCCCCGGTGACCTGGTGCGTGTGCTCGCACCCTGGAACAGCGGCACGGTCTCCGGCCGCGGCGTGGTGCGTCACGCCGCATCGGGCACGGCGGGTGGCGCCGCGGCGGCGCCTGATGCACCCACCACCGCCATCCCGCGGGCCAGCGACGCCGTCACCGACGCGCACCCCACGGTCGGGAACGGCAGCCAGGACGAGACCACCGCCATCCCCACCGGCAGCGAGGGCGCGGCCAGCGTGGACGGGCCCGCATCGGCGGCTGCGGTGGCAGGTTCCGCACCCGGCGCGGCAGGTCTCACCGAACCGACGGCCGAGGGGGACGGCTCCCTGCCGGAGGACGAGGTCGATCCCGCCAACTCATCGGACCAGGACGCTGCCGCGGGCAACCCCGGCCGCAAGCAGCTGCTGCTGGCGGGTGCTGGATCGCTCGCGGTCGCCGGCGCCCTGGCGCTGGCAGCCGTCGCGCTGCCCGGCCTCTTCTCCCGCGATGACGAGCCGGACGACACCGCGGCCCCGAGCGTCACGGCGCCCGCTGGCGACGAGTCCGGGGACCCGACCGCGTCCGGCGAGCAGGGCGCCTCGGAGGAGGACTCCGCTGAGGGTGACGACTCCACCGCCACGGGTGGTTCCGGTGACGGCGCGGAGGAGTCCACGGACGAGTCCTCGCAGCCCGCCGGCGAGAGCGACGAGGCCGGGGAGGAGACCGACCCCGGCGACCCAGGGGGCGGCGCGCAGAGCCCTGCCCCCACGGACGACTCCGCGCCCGGCGAGGACGAGGACCAGTCCCCGGATCCCGGTGATGCCGAGGGCGGGTCCCCGGAGGAGGAGTCCGGCGAAACAGACACCGGCAGTGGTCCTTCCGAGGACGACACGGCCGAGACCGATG
Organism: Kytococcus sedentarius; assembly: GCF_041937525.1. Lineage (GTDB taxonomy): Bacteria > Actinomycetota > Actinomycetes > Actinomycetales > Dermatophilaceae > Kytococcus > Kytococcus sedentarius_A. The sequence continues at coordinate 2,033,719 of NZ_CP169391.1, read as the reverse complement.
GCCCGGACGGCGACGGGCCCGGCTCGTCGGCCCCCGAGGGCGGGTGGCCCATCGTCGACATCGTGGGCTACGACCCCGACCACGACGGTGACGAGCACACGGACTGGACACCCCGCATCAACAACCCGGACACGGACCTCGCGTGGTCCACCCACAAGTACAAGCACCCTCCCTTCGGTGGGTACACCGACGCCCTGGGCCTCCGCATCGACCTGGGCGAGGTCCGCGAGGTGTCCGCCGTGGACGTCGGGGGGCCCCGGGGCGACTGGGAGTACGAGATCCGGGTGGGTCCGAGCCAGGACATCCTGCGCGCCGTCACCATCGGCGGTCACCGGGGTGGGGGCGATGTGACCCTCGAGGCCGACGAGCCCGCCCAGGGTCGCTACGTGTTCGTGTGGTTCACCGACACCGCCCCCACCGGAGACGGCTGGTGGCACGCCCAGCTGAAGGACATCACCGTCCGCTGATCGCCCGGAACACTGGCAGCCCACTGCCTGTTGACACCCCCGGACGCCGTCCACACCCCTCCGTCCACCGACCACCGTTCCCACCACGCCGCACCAGGAGTACCCGTGAGCATCTTCGCCCAGACCTCGGCGGTCGCGCTCAACGCGCAGCCCGCCCCCCAGCCCGAGACGTCCGGCACGGACGAGGCCGAGGTGCGTGAGGTCGTCATCGTCGGTTCCGGCCCCGCCGGGTACACCGCGGCGGTGTACGCCGCACGCGCGAACCTGCGCCCGCTGGTCCTCGAGGGCTCCGTGACCATGGGTGGGGCGCTCATGAACACCACCGAGGTCGAGAACTACCCCGGTTTCACCGACGGCATCATGGGCCCGGATCTGATGATGCAGATGCGCTCCCAGGCAGAGCGTTTCGGCGCCGAGCTGGTCACCGACGACGTCGTGGAGATGGACCTGACGGGACCCATCAAGACCCTGCGCGACGGGTCGGACAACAGCTACCGCGCCCGCACCGTCATCCTGGCGATGGGGTCCGCGTACCGCGAGCTGGGCCTCCCCCGGGAGAAGGAGCTCTCCGGGCACGGGATCTCCTGGTGCGCCACCTGCGACGGCGCCTTCTTCCGGGAGCAGCACATCGCCGTGGTCGGTGGCGGCGACTCCGCCGTCGAGGAGGCCACCTTCCTCACCCGCTTCGCCGACAAGGTGACCCTGATCCACCGCCGGGACGAGCTGCGCGCCTCGCAGATCATGTCCGACCGTGCCCACGCCGACCCCAAGATCGAGTTCGCCTGGAACTCCGAGGTGGCCGAGATCCACGGTGACGACAAGCTCACCGGCATCACGCTGCGCGACACCGCCACCGGCGAGGAGCGCACGCTCGACCTCACCGGCCTGTTCATCGCCATCGGCCACGATCCCCGCAACGAGCTCGTAAAGGGCCAGGTGGACCTGGACGAGAGCGGCTACGTCATGGTGGAGGGCCGCTCCACCCGGACCAACCTGGAGGGCGTCTTCGCCGCCGGGGACCTGGTGGACCACACCTACCAGCAGGCCATCACCGCCGCTGGATCCGGCTGCCAGGCCGCCCTCGATGCAGAGCGCTACCTGGCAACCCTGGACAGCTCGCCGGTGGAGAATGCACAGATCGAGCCGGCTGCAGACGAGCGCGTGCCCGGCGACGTCCCTGCCTGAGACAACCCGACCACACCGAATCCCGACACCGAGGAGGCCACCATGGCTGGAACCGAGACCACGACCGACGCCACCTTCGACCAGGACGTCCTGAAGAGCGAGCTGCCCGTGCTCGTCGACTTCTGGGCCGACTGGTGCGGCCCGTGCAAGCGCGTCGCCCCGATCCTGGAGGAGATCGCCAAGGACGCCGAGGGCAAGCTGCGCATCGTCAAGCTGAACACCGACGAGAACCCGCAGACCGCCGCCCGCTACGGCATCACGTCCATCCCCACCATGCACGTGTTCTTCCAGGGCGACGTCGCCAAGACCATCATCGGCGCGCAGCCCAAGCCCAAGCTGCTGAAGGAGCTCGAGCCCTTCCTGGGATGAAGCCACGCGCGATCGTTCCACGTGAAACACCCCCCGGCGCCATGCCGGGGGGTGTTTCACGTGGAACAGCCAGTACGGATGTGATCTGCGGAGTCTGGATCACTCCGTTGACCGTCAGTCCTCGGGCGCCAGCATGGTGAGGATCCGGTCCAGGTCCTCCTGGCCCGCGAACTCCACCGTGAGCGTTCCCTTGGAGCGACCCATCTTCAACTGGACGCGCGTGTCCCAGCGGTCCGACAGCTCAGCGGCCAGCTCCTCGTGCTCCGGGGTGGACCGGCGCTGCGGGCGGCGGCGCGGCGTTTGCTCGGTGCGGTCACCCGCACCGGCACCCAGGGCGATGAGCTCCTCCAGGCCACGCACCGAGAGGCCCTCGGCCACCACCCGCTGCGCCATGCGCTCCATGGCGGCACCGTCCTCCAGCCCGAGCAGCGCCCGGGCGTGACCGGCCGACAGCACGCCGGCCGCCACGCGCCGCGCGACGCTGGGCGGAAGCTTCAGCAGGCGCAGTGAGTTCGTGATGCGGGGACGGCTCCGCCCCAGGCGCTTGGCCAGCTCATCGTGCGTGCAGCCGAAGTCCTCGAGGAGCTGACCGTACGCGGCAGCCTCCTCGAGAGGGTTGAGCTGAACGCGGTGAAGGTTCTCCAGCAGCGCCTCGCGCAGCATCTCGTCGTCGCCGGTCTCGCGCAGGATGGCCGGGATCGTCTCGAGACCGGCCAGGCGGGTCGCCCGCAGCCGGCGCTCACCCATGATGAGCTCATGGGTGTCACCCACACGGCGCACGACGACCGGTTGCATGACGCCCAGTTCGCGGATGCTGTGGGCCAGCTCCTGGAGGTCGTCCTCGTCGAACACCTCGCGGGGCTGCCGTGGGTTCGGCACGATGTCGTCCACGGCCAGCTCCACCAGCCGCGCCCCCACGGCGTCGGTCCCCTCGGACACCTCGGCGTCCTTGTCGGTGACCATGCCATCCAGCTCCTGGACATCGCCAGCCTTGACCTCGCTGTCAGCGGCGGAGGCAGTCCTCGTGGAGGCTGCACCCTTCGGGGTGGCCTCCTCGCGCTTGGGCCAGTAGACGTCGCGCGGTCGCTGCCCGCCGTCCTCCTGCGGGATCAGGGCTCCCAGCCCTCGACCCAGACCCCTGCGCTGCCCTGCCATGTGTCCTCCTCGCGTCACCGGTGTCGCCCTGTCGGGCGACCACCAAGTCTCCCACGGCCGACGCGTCGCGCAGTCACCGTCCCCAGGTGCGTTTCACGTGAAACCGTTCCCAGGCGGTTCCACGTGAAACAGCCGACCGTCGGTGGCCGACGATCCGTGTCATGTGCTTCCGCACGAACGGTCACGCCCCCGCCGAACTGGCCGGGGTGTTCCACGTGAAACACGCCGGCGCCCAGTCCCCGCGGCATGACAAAGGCGGCCCTCCGAGGAGAGCCGCCTTTGGCGGAACCAAGGTCAGCGATCAGGTGTTGGGTCGCTTGCCGTGGTTCGCGCCCTTCTTGCGCTTGGTCTTGCGCTTGCGCGCGCGCTTGCTCGACATGGTGACCTCCTGGGCCCTCTGAGACGTGAAAGCGCCCTGTGGGGCGCATGGCAGCCATTGTCTCACACGGAACCCCGGGAGAACACGGCGAATCGATGGCGACGCTCAGCCCCAGCGGGCCGCCAGCTCCTTTGCGGCCGAGCGGTAGGCCCGCGCGCCGGGGCCTTCCGGGTCGTAGGCCAGCACCGTCTGGCCGTAGGAGGGTGCCTCGCTGATGCGCACCGACCGGGGGATCAGCGTCTCCAGCACCACCTCGCCGAAGTGGTCCCGCACCTCCTGCGCCACCTGGGTGGCCAACCGGGTCCGCGCGTCGAACATGGTCATGAGGATGCCGCCGAGCCGGAGCTCCGGGTGCAGGTGGCGCTGGATCAGGTCGATGTTGCGCACCAGCATGCTCACGCCCTCCAGGGCGTAGTACTCACACTGGATGGGGATGAACACCTCATCGGCCGCCACGAATCCGTTGACGGTGAGCAGCCCGAGGCTCGGGGGGCAGTCGATGAGCACCACGTCGTAGGCGCGCTCGTCACGAACGTCCTGCAGCGCACGGCGCAGCCGCGTCTCACGTGCCACCAGGGAGACCAGCTCGATCTCGGCCCCCGCCAGGTCGATGGTCGCGGGAACCACGTCGATGCGGTCGCTCTCCGGCGAGGACTGCGCCACCTCCGGCAGCGTGGCCTCATCGATGAGGACGTCGTACACACCGGCCACACCCGACTGGTGCTCGATGGACAGCGCCGTGGAGGCGTTGCCCTGGGGGTCCAGGTCGATCACCAGCACCCGCAGCCCACCCTCGGCCAGGGCAGCGGCCAGGTTCACGGTGGTGGTGGTCTTGCCCACCCCTCCCTTCTGGTTGGCCACGGTGACGACGACCGTGCGCGAGGGCGCCGTCAGCCGGCTGGGGAGTCCACGTTCCCTGCGCTCGGCAGGAGTGAAGGGGGGCACGGAAGGATCCTCGTCGTCATCGTCGGAGCCGGGCTCGTCCTCGGGGGTGGCGCCTTCCTGGTCGACCACCGGCACCTGCTCCACGTCCGGGGCGGTGACCGGGGCCTGCCAGCCGACGGGGGACTCGCTCGGCGTGGGTGCGGTCGGGATCGCGGGGTGGTTGCCCGTGGGCCAACCAACCGGGTTGCTCATCGCTTCTCCTTGTTCCGACGGCGACGCCCACGGGACCCTGCGGGTGCCTGGCGTCCAGCGTTCTCCTTGGCCACCACCACCACGGTGGTCGGCACCTCCAGGAGCTCCTGCCCACAGTCCACCACGTCCACGGCACCCCCGCCGAGACGCTGCAGCACACCCGCGGCCTCCTCGACCTCCTGCTGCGCGGAGGACCCCTTGAGCGCGATCATGCGGCCACCCACGTCCACCAGCGGCAGGCACCACGGAGCCAAGGTGCTCAACCGGGCCACTGCACGTGCCGTGACCACGGGAGCTGTGACGTCTGACGGGAGATTCTCTGCGCGAGAACGGATCACGGTCACCCGGTCACCCAGTCCCAGCTCCTCGACGACCTCCTGGAGCCACACGGTGCGTCGCAGCATGGGCTCCACCAGCGTCACCCGGGTCCCCGGGGCGGCAAGAGCCAGCGCGATGCCGGGCAGCCCCGCACCGCTGCCCACGTCCAGCACGTGGTCAGCCCCCTCGAGCACCTCGGCCACCACGGCGCAGTTGAGCACGTGGCGGTCCCACAGCCGGGGCACCTCCCGGGGGCCGATCAGCCCCCGCTCCGTCCCGGTGGTGGCCAGCAGCTCCGCAAAGCGCTCGGCCTGCGGGAGCAGCTCACCGAAGACCTCTGCGGCGGCCGCGGGGGTGGGGGCCAGCCCCGCATCAGAGGGCATCCCGGAGTCCACGCCCGTCACTCCCCGGTGGCGGGCGACACCACGACGTACCGGTTCGGCTCCTCGCCGGCAGAGCTCGAGGCCAGGCCAGCGGCCAGCACGCGGTCGTGCACCACCTTGCGCTCGAAGGCGGTCATCGGCTCCAGCTGCCGCTCGGTGCCGCTCTCCTTGACCGCGGCCGCCGTGCGGTCGGCGAGCTCCTCCAGCGCCGCGCGACGCTCCGCGCGGTACCCGGCGACGTCGACCATCAGCCGCGTGCGCTCCCCCGTCTCGGCCTGCACCGCGAGCCGCGTGAGCTCCTGCAGTGCCTCCAGGACCTGCGCGCTGGGGCCCACCAGCCGGCGGGGCACCGCACCCTCCTCGGAGTCGACGATGCTGACCAGCGCGCGGTCACCCTCGAGCTGCACGTCGAGGTCGCCGTCGAGGTCGGCGATGTCCAGCAGCGTCTCGAGGTAGTCCGCGGCGATCTCGCCCTCGTTCTCGAGGTCCTCGCGGGTGCGCGTCGGGCGCGGTGCGTCGTGACTCATGTCAGTTCTTCTTCCGCTTCTTCTTCTTGCTCTTGCTGCTCTTCTTGCGGCGGACCGGTTGGGCACGCTGCCCGCCGGTACCGCCCTGTGCCGTGCGCTGGGGGGTGCGAGAGGTCGGGTTCAGCTGCGGTCCGCTCTTCTCGTCGGAACCGGTGTCGTCCCCCAGGGCGGTCGCACCGGAGTCCTTGCCCCCACCGGCCGTGGCCAGCGTGAGGCGCTTGGGCTCCTTGCCCTTGGCGATCTGGCGGGCGTGCATGCGGCGCTCCGCCTCGGTGTTCGGCGTGGGCAGGTTGTGGATCACGTACAGCTGCTGGAAGTAGGACCACAGGTTGGTGAAGGTCCAGTAGACGAGCACACCGATCGGGAAGTTCACACCCGTGACGGCCAGAATGATCGGCAGGGCGTAGAGCATGATGGTCTGCGACTGCGCCATCGGCCCTTCCTTGGCCGAGTCCGGCATGTTCTTGTCCATCATCATCTTCATGCTGACGAAGGTGAACACCGTCATCAGCAGGATGAGGACCACCGAGACGATCTTGCCGGTGAGATCCGAGTCGTGCAGGAACGAGTCGGAGAGCTCGGCACCGAAGATCGTGGCCGCATCGAACGAGGTGGCCAGGTCCAGCGTCATGTACCCGATGGGGTTCTTGGTGCCGGCGGCGATCTCGTCCACCCCGTTGAGCACCCGGAACAGACCGAACAGGATCGGGATCTGCACCAGGATGGGCAGACAGGACGCGAACGGGTTGGTCTTGTTGTTCCGGTAGAGCTCCATGGTCTCGGCCTGCTGCCGCTGCATGGAGGCCTGGTCCTTCTTGCCCTTGTACTTCTGCTGGATCTTCTTCAGCTCGGGCGCGAGCAGCTGCATCTTCCGGCTGCTGTGGATCTGCTTGATCACCAACGGGATCATCAGCAGGCGCACCAGGATCACCAGGGCGAGGATGGACAGCACCCAGGTCCAGCCGCCCTCCTCGGGCAGTCCGAGGGCGGTCAGGCCCCAGTGGGCCCCGGCGAGGATGGCTGCCACGGCCCATTCGATGGGGTAGAGCAGGTTCGGCACGAAGAGTCCTTCTCGTGTGAGCAGTGTCGGTTCAGGCAGGTCAGGGGGTGCGGGCCCGGCGGTCAGTCCGCCGGTCGCGCACCGGGTTCGGGGTCATTGTCCCCCGGGTGATGGTCCGCCCCGAGCAGACCACCGGGGTCGGTCCCGGGAACCGGGTCGTAGCCGCCGTGCGACCACGGGTTGCATCGTGCCACGCGCCAGGCGCTCAGCCATGTGCCCCGCAGGGCACCGTGCTCGGTCAGCGCGGTGACCGCATAGGCCGAGCAGGTGGGGTAGTACCGGCACATCGGGGGCAGGACCGGTGAGATGAGCCGCTGGTAGGCCCAGACCAGACCCAGCAGCGGCCATGCGAGCAGCGGCCGTCCTCCCACGCGCACCACGTCAGGACCCCCGAGGTCGGGCGCGCTCGAGGCAGCGGCCGAAGTCGGCCACGAGCCGGGACCACTCGGCGGTCGCCGCCGCAGGGTGGGCGCGCACCACCAGGTCGTGGCCGGCGGGCAGCTCGGCCAGCCTCTCGGCCACCACGTGGCGCAGCCGGCGCTGCACGCGGGAGCGCACCACCGAGTTGCCCACCTGCTTGGAGACGACGAAACCGACCCGCACCGGGTGCGGGTCGGTCGTCGAGTGGTCCTGCGGTGCGCGGGGCGTCATCACCACGGTCATCGTGGAGGACGACCCCCGGCGGCGCCCGTCGCCCCGCATCGTGGCCGTGAAGTCACGGCTACGGCGCAGTCGGTGACGGGCCGGGAGCACCTGCGTCGGCTCAGGCGGACAGCTTGGAGCGGCCCTTGCCGCGGCGGGCGGCCATGATGGCGCGGCCGGCGCGGGTGGACATGCGGGCGCGGAAGCCGTGCTTGCGGGCGCGACGACGGTTGTTCGGCTGGAAGGTGCGCTTGCTCATGATGACTCCTGGTGGTTCGGGCAGACCCTGGTTCCCCGGGCTGCAGCTCCGCGCACGCTGCACCGTGTGTGCAGTAGCGGAGATGGCGAGTGCCCGAGCTCGTGTGGGCACCTCATGGGCCGCGCGCAGCGCACCCGCGAGGGGTACCACGGCGCAGACCGGACCCCCCACCTTACGTTTTGCCGCATCCTGCGGTCAATTCCACTGTCCGGCTCGCTACCCCCAGCCTGTGGACAACGGCTATCGTGGGGCGACCCCCACCCCTCAGGATGGGTTCGTCCACAGGCTGTGGACATCGGTGTTGATGACGCTCCTGGCGCCACACTCCGAACCACGGCCCTGGGGACACGCTTGTGCACTCTGCCCGGACCGCTGTGAGGACCCCTGTGAGCCAGACCCCCGACGACCACGCCACCGCCATCTGGCACGAGGCCATGGTCCGCCTCCAGGGAGCAGGCCTGGCCCCCCGTGACATCGGTGTGCTGCGGCTGGCCACGCTGGTGGGCCTCCTGGAGGGCACGGCGCTGGTCGCCGTGAAGTACGACCACGTGAAGGACGCGGTCGAGGGTCACCTGCGGGAGGACGTGTGCACCGCCCTCTCCGAGGTGCTCGACCGCGACGTCCGTCTGGCCGTCTCGGTGGACCCCGATGCGGTGAGCGCCGCCCAGGAGGACAGCGCGCCGACCGCTGGGGAACGGCCCGTGGAAGGGACCGCTGATGAGGGCGGCCAGCAGTTGTCCACAGCTGTGGACGAGACCGTGGAAAAGGACGGGGGAAGGGTCGCGGAAACAGCGTCGAAGGCGGCGTCCCCGGCCGTCGCCCACGGTGCCTCCGCCACCTCCTCGGCTCCGGGCGAGGAGCGCGATTACTCCGCCTTGAACCACAAGTACACCTTCGACACCTTCGTGCTGGGCTCCTCCAACCGTTTCGCCCACGCGGCAGCCACCGCGGTCGCTGAGGCCCCCGCCCGGGCGTACAACCCGCTGTTCATCTACGGCGGGTCCGGTCTGGGGAAGACCCACCTGCTGCACGCGATCGGCCACTACGCGCGCACACTCGACTCCTCGGTGCGGGTCAAGTACGTGAACTCCGAGGAATTCACCAACCAGTTCATCAACGCGGTCTCCGCCGGCCAGGCCAACGCCTTCCAGCGCCAGTACCGCGACGTGGACGTGCTCCTCATCGACGACATCCAGTTCCTTCAGGGCAAGGAACAGACGATGGAGGAGTTCTTCCACACCTTCAACACGCTGCACAACAGCGAGAAGCAGATCGTCATCACCTCCGACCAGCCGCCCAAGAAGCTCAGCGGATTTGCCGAGCGCATGCGTTCGCGCTTCGAGTGGGGTCTGCTCACCGACGTGCAGCCGCCGGACCTGGAGACCCGCATCGCGATCCTGCGGCGCAAGGCCGCGGCCGAGAAGCTGGACATCCCCGATGACGTGCTCCACCTCATCGCCTCGAAGATCTCCTCGAACATCCGCGAGCTGGAGGGTGCCCTCACCCGTGTGACGGCCTTCGCCAGCCTTTCGGGCTCCCCGCTGGACGAGTACCTGGCCCGCACCGTCCTCAAGGACGTCATGCCCGGCGGCGACAGTGGCCAGATCACGCCCACCATGATCCTGGAGGAGACCGCTGGGTACTTCGTGGTCTCCGTGGAGGAGATCCAGGGCGCCTCCCGTTCGCGCAATCTCACCCGGGCCCGCCAGATCGCCATGTACCTGTGCCGGGAGCTCACCGACCTCTCCCTGCCGAAGATCGGCAAGGAGTTCGGCGGGCGCGACCACACGACCGTGATGCACGCCGAGCGCAAGATCAAGCAGCTGCTGGGTGAGGACCGCCGGGTCTACGACGAGGTGAGCGAGCTCACCAGCATCATCCGCAAGAAGGCCGCCCGCGGGCACTGAACCCCACGGGTCGCGCAGGTTCCCACCCTCCCTCCACAGACCATCGACAGGGCGGGTGGACGACGAGGGCCCGGCATGCCGGGGCACTTGACAGCACCTGGCCGACCGTCCACAGACTGTGGACAACCATGTGGATGTGGAGTACGGCCGTTCGAGTGACCTGTCCATGGCCTCCCGCAACGGGGTGTGCACGGCGCTGTGGAACGGTGTGCACGACCCGTGTGTGGCCGTGGACAGGAGGCGGGTGGCCTGTGGGAGGCGATGTGGACACGCATCGGCCGTCCCCATCCCGCCCTCACGGTCCACATCCTCCGTGCACGCCTCGTCAACAGGCCGGCTCCGCGAGAGGACGCCGCAGAACCGGCTCGTCCACAGGATCCACAGGACCGATGACGATGACGACTCCTTCTCTCCATGATGGGGTGTGCACCGCGTACGTGAGGGGATCGGTGACGCTGCGAACGGGACCGGGGCCCGGGATGACGGCGCGCTACGCTTCGCCACGAGATGTACGTGCCCACGGGGGATCCCCGCCCCGATCCGCCGGAGAGCAGTGAGGAAGTCATGGAGTTCCAGGTTCAGCGTGATGTGTTGTCCGAGGCGGTTGCGTGGGTCGTGCGCGGCCTCACCAACCGTCCGCCGGTGCCGGTGCTCGCCGGTGTGCGTCTGGTGGCGGACCCCGCCGGCACGCTGACGCTCTCCGCCTTCGACTACGAGGTCTCCGGTGAGGTCACCGTGGAGGCCGACGTCGTGACCGGTGGTGAGGCCCTGGTCCTGGGCCGCCTGCTCTCGGAGATCTCGCGTTCGCTGCCGGACAAGCCGGTCCGCATCGAGCAGGAGTCCGGCAAGCTGCAGGTGACCTGTGGGTCCAGCCGTTTCGCCCTGTTGGAGATGCCGCTGGCGGACTACCCCTCCCTGCCGTCGGCCCCCGAGGGCAGCGGCACCGTGGACGGGGCCCTGTTCACCAAGGCTGTGGCCCAGGTGTCCGTGGCCGCCGACCGCAGCGACGCACTGCCCATCCTCACCGGTGTGCACGTGGAGTTCGATGGTGAGCGCATCACCATGCTGGCCACCGACCGCTACCGCATGGCTCGCCGCGAGCTCACGTGGACGCCGCGCGACCCCTCCGCCCACCACGTGGCGCTGGTGCCCTCCCGCACCCTGTCCGACACCGCCAAGAGCCTGGGCGCGGTCGGGTCGGTGGACATCGCCCTGGGCGACGAGGCCGGCGGCAAGGGCCTCATCGGCTTCTCCGCCGGGCAGCGCCACAGCACCACCCGCCTGCTCGACGGGGAGTACCCCAAGGTCTCCAGCATCTTCCCCACGACGAGTGACACCGATGCGGTGATGGAGACCGCCGCCCTCATCGAGGCCATCAAGCGCGTCTCGCTGGTGGCCGAGCGCACCACGCCGGTGCGGCTGCGGTTCACCCCCGGCTCGGTGGCCATCGAGGCCGGCACGGGAGACGACGCCCAGGCCTCCGAGGCCGTGGAGTGCACCCTGGACGGCGACGAGATCGACGTGGCCTTCAACCCGGGCTTCCTGCTGGACGGCCTGGGAGCCTTGGGCACGCCCTTCGCGCGGATGTCCTTCACCCAGCCGGGCAAGCCCGCGCTGCTCACCGGGCAGGCCGAGGGTGACGGCGAGGCGGACGACTCGTTCAGCTACGTGATCATGCCGGTGCGCTTTCCCGGAGCCTGATCCTCCGCGAGAATGAACCCCTGACCCGTTCGACCCCCTCACCCCAGGAGCTCTCATGCAACTCGGACTCGTCGGCCTCGGCAAGATGGGCGGCAACATGAAGACCCGGCTCGAGCGGGCCGGTCACGAGGTGGTCGGTTTCGACCTGGACCCCCAGCTGCGCGACGTGGACAGTCTGCAGGCGCTGGTGGAGTCGCTGGAGGGCCCCCGGGTGATCTGGGTGATGGTTCCGCACGGCAAGCCCACGCGGGCCACCATCGACGAGCTGGCCCGGTACATGGAGTCCGGCGACCTCATCATCGAGGGGGGCAACTCGCCCTACCAGGACGACCTGGAGCACGACGCGAAGCTGTCCGAGAAGGGCATCGGCTACGTGGACTGTGGTGTCTCCGGCGGCATCTGGGGCCTGGAGAACGGTTACGGCCTGATGTGCGGTGGCCGCCCGGAGCACGTGGAGATGGCCATGCCCATCTTCGACGCGCTGCGCCCCGAGGGCCCGCGTGAGGAGGGCTTCGTGCACGCCGGTGAGGTCGGTGCCGGCCACTACACCAAGATGGTGCACAACGGCATCGAGTACGGCCTCATGGCGGCCTACGCCGAGGGCTACGAGCTGCTCATGGCCAAGGACATCGTCAAGGACGTCCCGGGTGCCTTCAAGGCGTGGAGCCGCGGCACCGTGGTGCGTTCCTGGCTGCTGGACCTGCTCGTGGACGCCCTGGAGGAGAAGCCGGGCCTGGAGGACGTCTCGGGCTACACCACCGACTCCGGTGAGGGCCGCTGGACGGTCATCGAGGCGGTGGAGAACGCCGTGCCGATGCCGGTGATCTCGGCCGCGCTGTTCTCGCGCTTCGTCTCCCGCCAGGAGAACTCGCCGGCCATGCAGGCCGTGGCAGCGCTGCGTGGCGGCTTCGGTGGGCACGACGTGATGACGCACGGCGACGAGCCCTGGGACCGCCCCAAGCAGGTGCACAAGGGTGCCGAGCCCGCCGACACCTCGGGTGAGGCAACCCCGGGAGCCGTCGACGACGAGGCGTGAGCGCCCGTCACTGGCCGGGTGTCGCATGAGGTTGCGGCACCTGGCGGTGCGGGACTTCCGCTCCTACGAGCAGGCGGACCTGGACCTGCCGGCGGGCGTCACGGTCTTCGTGGGGCGCAACGGCCAGGGCAAGACCAACCTGGTGGAGGCTGCGGGCTACTTGGCGAGCCTGGGTTCGCACCGGGTGAGCTCGGACCAGCCGTTGGTGCGGGTGGGGGCTGAGCACGCCATCATCCGCGGGGCGGTGGACCGCGAGGGTCGCGAGACGGTCCTGGAGCTGCAGCTGAACCCGGGCCGGGCCAACCGCGCGCAGCTGGGACGCACTGCGGTGCCGCGGGCCCGCGACGTGCTGGGCACCCTGCGCACGGTGCTCTTCGCCCCGGAGGACCTCGCCCTGGTGAAGGGGGACCCCGCGGGGCGACGGGCCTTCCTGGACGCCCTGCTGGTGGCCCGACAGCCGCGCTGGGCGGGCGTGCAGTCCGACTACGCGCAGGCGCTCAAGCAGCGCAACGCCCTGCTCCGGGACGCCCGGGCGGCGCGTTCGGTGCCGTCCTCCTCCACCCTGGCCATGCTCGATGCGTGGGACGAGCACCTCGCGATGGGGGGCGCTTCCCTCCTCTACGCGCGTCTACGACTGGTGCAAGACCTGCGCAGATTCGTGGAGAAGGCCTATCGACAGGTGAGTGACGCCGCCTCCGAGGCCGGCATGACCTACCGCTGGTCGCTGGCGGGCGACGAGGCCGACGGGATGGCGGCCGAGCTGGCCGAGGGCGGTGGGGTGCCGGAGCGTGACGAGCTCGCCCGGGTGTTCGTCGACTCCCTGGCGGCGATGCGGCAGCGCGAGCTGGAGCGCGGCATCACGCTGGTGGGCCCGCATCGGGACGAGCTCGACCTCACCCTGGGGCCGGTGCCGGCCAAGGGGTACGCCAGTCACGGGGAGTCGTGGTCGTTGGCGCTCTCGCTGCGGCTGGCGGCGTTCGAGCTGCTGCGCACCGACCTGGGGACGGACCCGGTGCTGGTGCTCGACGACGTGTTCGCGGAGCTCGACACCGGACGTCGGGAGCGGCTCGCCGAGCTGGTGGCCGATGCGGAGCAGGTGCTGGTGACGGCGGCGGTGGAGACCGACGTGCCGGAGAGCCTGCGGCAGAGCGCGCACCACGTGGACGTGGTGCTGGGCAGCGCGGAGCCGCGGGCATGAGCACCCCCCAGGGGCCGGGGGCCCGGCCGGACGACGCCCAGCCGGACACGGCCGGAGCCGGCGAGGAGGCCCTGGACGCTGCGGACCTGAGCCTGGCGCGGATGCGGGACATGGCCCGGTCCCGGGGACTGCGTCCGGGTGCGCCGGGGCGGCGTTCGCGGAAGCGGCCGGGAGGTGCGACGAGCGCCCAGGGGAAGGGGCGGCGTGATCCGCAGACGCTCGGGGCGGAGTTCACCCGCATGATCGAGGACCGCGGCTGGGGCTCGGAGCTGAAGGTCGGCCGCGTGATGGGTGACTGGGTGGGCATCGTGGGCCCGGACGTGGCAGCCCACAGCCTGCCGGAGTCCTTCGAGGACGGGGTGCTGCTGGTGCGCGCGGAGTCCTCCACCTGGGCCACGCAGCTGACGATGCTCACAGCCACCTTGCAGAAGCGGCTGGATGACGAGCTGGGTTTCGGGGTGGTGACCTCGGTGCGCGTGGTCGGACCGGCCGCGCCCTCCTGGAAGCACGGCCGGCGCCGCATCGCCGGACCCGGACCCCGCGACACCTACGGCTGATCCCTCCCTGAACCACCGTGGCCCCGTCCTCCACGAGCGCTTCCCTCCACGAGCGCTGGCCTGGCGAGGACTCTCCGGCTGAGGCCCCTGTGACCGCCTCGGGGGCTGGGTGGCATACCCGGACATGGCCGGAGGTCGGTTCGTGCGCAGGTGGTGGGGTCACTGGCCGATTTCGGGCCGCTGAGCCTGTGGATGGAGGCGGGAAATCGGCCCCTCCTTGGTAGCATGCACTGTTCACTGTTCCCTCGCGCGCACGCGCGCGTGGAGGCCCCAGGGCCAAGCAGTGACGAGCACGTGACAACCAGCCCACCCATCCAGGGAGACCCGTGGCCGACCAGCCGAACCAGCCCGACCAGCAGGCACCGTCCTACGACGCCAGTTCACTCCAGGTGCTCGAGGGCCTGGAGGCGGTCCGCAAGCGCCCCGGCATGTACATCGGGTCCACCGGTGAGCGCGGTCTGCACCACCTGGTGTGGGAGATCGTCGACAACGCGGTGGACGAGCACCTCGCGGGGCACGCCGACCGCATCGAGGTCACGGTCCTGCCGGACAACGCGATCCGGGTGGTGGACAACGGCCGCGGCATCCCCACCGACGTCCACGCCAAGGAGGGCATCTCCGGCGTCGAGCTCGTGCTCACCCAGCTGCACGCGGGTGGCAAGTTCGGCGGCGACTCCTACGCGGTCTCCGGTGGTCTGCACGGCGTGGGCTCCTCGGTGGTGAACGCGCTCTCCTCGCGCTTCGAGGTGGAGGTGCGCCAGAAGGGCCACGTGTTCCGCCAGTCGTTCACGGTCGGTGTGCCCGACGCGCCGCTCTCCAAGGACGAGGCGATCGACGACGAGGTCACCGGCACCACGATCACCTTCTGGCCCAGCGCCGAGATCTTCGACACCACCATCATCGACTTCGAGACCCTGCGGGCGCGCTTCCAGCAGACCTGCTTCCTCAACAAGGGCCTCACCATCCAGCTCACCGACGAGCGCCCCCGCGAGACCGACGCGGACGACGAGGGCCTCGACCAGGTGGCCGAGGACGTGGCCGAGGGCGTCGACGCGGCCGAGGACACTCCCCCCATCGAGGACGGACAGTCCGATGGGGAGAAGCCCGCCGCCGCTGCCAGCGGCGCGGCGCGCACGGTGACCTACCGCTATGACGACGGCCTGCTGGACTACGTGCGCCACCTGAACAACACCAAGAAGTCGCAGGCGGTGAACGACGAGATCATCGCGTTCGAGACCGAGGACACCGAGCGCATGCTGCAGTGCGAGGTGGCGATGCAGTGGACCTCCTCGTACTCCGAGTCCGTCCACACCTACGCGAACTCCGTGAACACCCACGAGGGCGGCACGCACGAGGAGGGCTTCCGTGCGGCCCTGACCCGCCTGGTGAACGAGTTCGCCCGCACCAACAAGCTGCTCAAGGAGAAGGACCCGGCCCTCACCGGTGAGGACGTCCGCGAGGGCCTGACGGCCGTCATCAGCGTGAAGCTGGGCGAGCCGCAGTTCGAGGGGCAGACCAAGACCAAGCTGGGCAACTCCGAGGTCAAGGGCTTCGTGCAGCGCGCGATGGCCGACCAGCTGGGGCACTGGCTGGAGGCGCACCCCGGCGAGGGCAAGGCCATCGTGGGCAAGGCCGTCCAGGCGGCGCAGGCCCGCATGGCCGCCCGCAAGGCCCGTGAGGCCACCCGCCGCAAGGGGCTGCTGGAGTCCGGGGGCCTAGCCGCCAAGCTGAAGGACTGCCAGAGCAACGACCCCACGGTCTCGGAGATCTTCATCGTGGAGGGCGACTCGGCCGGCGGTTCGGCCATCTCCGGGCGCAACCCCTTCAACCAGGCCATCCTGCCGCTGCGCGGCAAGATCCTGAACGTGGAGAAGGCGCGCCTGGACCGCATCCTGTCGAACGCCGAGGTGCAGGCGCTGATCTCCAGCTTCGGCACCGGCATCGGTGAGGAGTTCGACATCACCAAGGCGCGGTACCACAAGATCGTGCTGATGGCCGATGCCGACGTGGACGGCATGCACATCCGCACGCTGCTGCTCACGCTGCTCTTCCGGTTCATGAAGCCGCTCATCGAGCACGGCTACGTGTACCTGGCGCAGCCGCCGCTGTACCGCCTGAAGTGGACGAACGCCGAGCACGACTTCGCGTTCACCGACCGGGAGCGCGACGCCCTCACCGAGGCCGGTCAGGCCAAGGGCCGCCGCCTGCCCAAGGAGAACGGTGTGCAGCGCTACAAGGGTCTGGGTGAGATGAACTACCAGGAGTTGTGGGAGACCACCATGGACCCGGACAACCGCGTGCTGCGGCAGGTCACCATGGACGACGCCGCTGCCGCCGACCAGGTCTTCTCGGTGCTCATGGGTGAGGACGTGGAGTCCCGCCGCTCGTTCATCCAGCGCAACGCGCACGACGTGCGCTTCCTGGACATCTGATGCCGCCGGTGGTCGGGCCCTCGATGGCGCTCGATCACGCCGTCTGAGACTTTCTAGCGACTACAAGATATTGAGGAATAGACAGTGAGCGAGCAGCCTCCCCAGGACCCGAACGAGCCGACCGAGCCCATCGACGACGCCCTCGAGGCCGACGCGGTCCTTCCCCCGGTGGTGGACGACGGCTCCGAGATCCCCGAGCACGGCCGCGTGGAGCCGGTGGACCTCTCCAGCGAGATGCAGCGCAGCTACATCGAGTACGCCATGAGCGTGATCGTCTCGCGTGCGCTGCCGGACGTCCGCGACGGCCTCAAGCCGGTGCACCGCCGCATCGTCTACGCCATGTACGACGGCGGCTACCGCCCCGACCGCTCGTACAACAAGTGCGCCCGCGTGGTGGGTGACGTGATGGCGAACTACCACCCGCACGGTGACAGCGCCATCTACGACGCGATGGTGCGCCTCTCGCAGCCGTGGTCCATGCGCTACCCGCTGGTGGACGGCCAGGGCAACTTCGGCTCCGCCGGTGACGACGGCCCCGCCGCCCCCCGGTACACCGAGTGCCGTATGCAGCCGCTGGCCATGGAGCTGGTGCGCGACATCACCGAGGACACGGTCGACTTCGAGCCCAACTACGACGGCCGCACCATGCAGCCCACCGTGCTGCCGGCCCGCTTCCCGAACCTGTTGGTCAACGGCTCCGCGGGCATCGCGGTGGGCATGGCCACGCAGATCCCGCCGCACAACCTGCGCGAGGTCGCCGAGGGCTGCCAGTGGCTGCTGGAGCACCCCGAGGCCTCCAAGGAGGAGCTGCAGGAGAAGCTGCTCCAGGTGGTCAAGGGCCCAGACTTCCCGACCGGCGCCAAGATCATGGGGCGCACCGGCATCGAGGAGGCCTACCGCACCGGCCGCGGCTCCATCACCATGCGCGCCGTGGTGGAGGTGGAGGAGATCCAGGGCCGCACCTGCCTGGTGGTCACCGAGCTGCCCTACCAGGTGAACCCGGACGCCCTGGCCCGCAAGATCGCCGAGCTGGTGAAGACCGGCAAGCTCCAGGGCATCGCCGACCTGCGCGACGAGACCTCCGGCCGCACCGGCCAGCGCCTCGTGGTGGTGCTCAAGCGTGACGCCGTGGCCAAGGTGGTGCTGAACAACCTCTACAAGCACACCCAGCTGCAGCAGAACTTCGGCGCCAACATGCTCGCCCTGGTCGATGGGGTGCCGCGCACCCTGCCGCTGAACGCTTTCGTGCGCCACTGGGTGGACCACCAGGTCGAGGTCATCGTCCGCCGCACCACCTACCGCCTGAAGCGCGCCGAGGAGCAGATCCACATCCTCCGCGGCCTGCTCAAGGCGCTGGACATGCTCGATGAGGTGATCGCCCTCATCCGTCGCTCGCCCACCGTGGAGAAGGCCCGCGACGGCCTGATGGAGCTGCTCGACATCGATGAGGTGCAGGCACGCGCCATCCTCGACATGCAGCTGCGCCGCCTGGCCGCGCTGGAGCGTCAGAAGATCATCGACGAGCACGACCGGCTGCAGGCCCTCATCGAGGACCTCGAGGACATCCTGGCCACGCCGGCCCGCCAGCGCACCATCATCAGCGACGAGCTCGCGGAGATCGTGGAGCAGTACGGCGACGAGCGCCGCACGGAGATCGTGCCCAGCGACGCCGAGGTCAACATGGAGGACCTCATCCCCGACGAGAACGTGGTGGTCACCATCACGCGTGGCGGGTACGCCAAGCGCATCCGCGTGGACGCCTACCGTTCGCAGCGTCGTGGCGGCAAGGGCGTGCGCGGCACCACGCTGCGCGCGGACGACGTGGTGGACCACTTCTTCACCACCCAGACCCACGGGTGGCTGCTGTTCTTCACCGATGCGGGGCGCGTCTACCGAGCGCGTGCCTGGGAGCTGCCCGAGGGCTCGCGCGACTCCAAGGGTCAGCACGTGGCCAACATCATGGCCTTCGGCCCGGACGAGAAGATCGCCCAGGTGCTGACCATCTCCGACTACGAGGCGGCGCCGTACCTGGTGCTGGCCACGAAGAACGGTCTGGTGAAGAAGACCCGCCTCACCGAGTACGACTCGCCCCGTTCCGGCGGCCTCATCGCGGTGAACCTGCGCGAGGGCGACGAGCTGGTGGGTGCCGAGCTGGTCTCGGAGGCCGACGACATCCTCATGGTGAGCCGCAAGGGCCAGAGCCTGCGCTTCACCGCATCGGACGACCAGCTGCGCCCGATGGGGCGTGCCACCTCCGGTGTGACCGGCATGCGCTTCCGCGGGGACGACGACCTGCTGGCCATGCGGGTGGTGCCGCAGGAGCACGCCGAGGAGGCCGAGGTCTTCGTGGTCTTCGAGTCCGGCATGGCCAAGCGCACCGGCGTGGACCAGTACCGCGTGCAGGGCCGTGGTGGCCTGGGTGTGAAGGTGGCCAAGGCCTCCGACCGCGGCGGCGACCTGGTGGGCGCCCTCGTGGTGGGTGACCACCACGAGGTGATGGTGGTCATGAGCTCGGGCAAGGTCGTGCGCAGCCGGGTGGACGAGGTCCGCATCACCGGCCGTGACACCTCCGGGGTGCGGTTCGCCGACCCCGGCAAGAAGGAGCACATCGTGGCCGTCGCGCGGACCCATGTCGAGGAGGAGGCCGCCGAGGAGGTGGCTGACGCCGTGGCCGACACCACTGCTGAGGCCCAGACCGCGGCCTCGTCCGGAGAGGATGACCAGTGAGCACCACCGACCGCCGGGCCCCGGCACGCCGACGCAGTCGTTCCTCCCGCCGCGACAGCGCCCCCACGGGCGCGGGCCGGCTGGACCTGAGGTCCCTGTACGGCGGGGGCGACGGTGACCGTCGGCCGCTGCGCCGGTCCACCGTGGGTTCGGTGGACCTCTGGTCGGCCCTCAAGCTCTCCTTCCTCACCGGTGTGGGGTTGGGGCTGGCCATCGTGGCCGGGGTGACCCTGCTGTGGGTGGCGCTGTCCACCGTGGGCGTCTTCGACGACGTCAACAAGCTGGTGGGTGAGCTGGTGGGCACCGAGGCCGACCAGGGTGGTGGCTCCACCCTCACCGACCTGCTGGGCCTGGGCTCGGTGTTGACCTTCACCACGGTGTTCGCGGTGATCAACACCCTGGTGGTGACCCTCCTGGGCTCGCTGCTGGCGTTGATCTACAACCTCATGTCGGCCCTCGTGGGTGGGCTGCGGGTGGACCTCATCGAGGACTGACCATGCCGCATCGACCGTGCCCACCGGCACCCTGGCAGGGTGGGCACGGTCGATTGGCGCGATGCGGGGAGCGTGCTGTACCGTAGCCCCTCGCGTCACGATCTCGTCGTGAGCGCACGGGCCTATAGCTCAGTCGGTTAGAGCGCTGTCCTGATAAGACAGAGGTCACTGGTTCAAGTCCAGTTAGGCCCACCCATCACCTCCCCAGGGGGCCTTGGCGCAATTGGTAGCGCATCTGCTTTGCAAGCAGAGGGTTAGGGGTTCGAGTCCCCTAGGCTCCACCAGAGAGACACAGGTCGGACAAGAGGTCCGCCCAGCGCAGCAGCGCGGGGCGGACCTCTGTCGTTTCCCGGCCACTGGGCCTGACCCGCTACCCTCCGAGCATGCCCACCATCGCCCGCGCCGAGAACGTCGCGTACGTCGACCGTGAGGACGAGGTGGTGGTGGCACTGCTGCCGTCCGGCCCCATCCGCATCCTGCAGGGACCGACCGTCGTGGTGTGGGACCTGACGGGTGAGGGTGCCCGGGAGCGGGAGCAGCTGGTGCAGGAGGTGCTCGCCTCCTACGGCGAGTACCCGCCCGAGGCCCCGGCGCAGCTGGACGAGGCCATCGATCTGCTGCTCACCGAGGGCTTCCTCACCGCGTAGGCTGCGGCCATGAAGAAGATCCTGTTGGCCGGAGCGGTTGTCGGTGCCGCCGTGATGATCGCCCGCACGCTCGACCAGAGCGCCAAGACCTCCGAGCTGTGGTCCGCCGCGACGGCAGACCTGCCCGACCAGGTCTGAGAGCCACCGGGGCGAGAAGCCACCGACCCCACGCACGAGGAGGGCCGCACCCCACGGGGTGCGGCCCTCCTCGTGCGTGGGGTCGGTGGCTCAGGCGATCAGTTGCGCAGCCACTTGCCGTCGGTCTGCTCCGAGGTCTCCTTGACCGAGTCCCGCGCGGGGTCCTGGACCGTCGGGTTCGGGCCGGTGTAGGGGTCACCGTTGTTGTCGGCCGGGCGGGCGTCGCGCGGGTTGAGGCGCTCACCGACGGTCGGGATCGACTGGGTGGGGGCGTTGTCCCCGGCGATGTCGTCGGCCCGGTCGGCGTAACCCGTCGCGATGGGGCCGGTGTTGGCCGGGTCCTCGAAGCGACGCTCCGAACGCTGCGCGGGGCCCTCGTCGTGGGCCGCGGTCCCCTCCTTGGGCGCGGACCCGGCCGGCGTGCCCACGGTGTCCCGCTCGGTCGGGGGGAGGTCGACGGGGGCGGCCTGGTCGGGGTCCGTGCGGGTGCCGGAGCCACCCGGGGCCACGGACTGACGGTTCTCGCTGGCCAGGGCGGACACGGGGCGGCGGACGTTCTCGTCACGTGCCTCGGCAGCCTCGGACGGGGTCAGGTGCACCTTCTCCCCGGCCGTGGGAGCCGGCTCGGTGGCGGCGCTGGAACGCATACCGGCACCGGGGTTCGCGGCCGCGGAGACGGCACGGCGACCGCTGGTGGCGGCCCACGGGTCGTCGGAGGAGGCCACTCGCTGCCACGGGTCACCCTGACGGCGCTTCTCGTCGGTGTACCAGAAGTACGCGGCGCCACCCATCAGGGCCAGGCCGAGCAGCATCAGGATGCCGCCCTTGCGCTTCGGCTTCTTGACGGTCTCACCGGCCACGAAGGAGAGCGCACCGTCCTTGGCGGCTGCGTGGTTCTTGGCGTCCACGGTCTCGTCGACCATGCCCTGCAGCTTGGGCAGCAGCTCGTCCACGATCCAGTCGCGGGCCTGGTCGACCTTCTCCGGGGCGGCCTCCAGACCGTGGGTCACGGTGTCGGCACCGTGGTCCACACCCTCATCGATGCCGTGGGCGGCCTTGGAACGGCCGCTGGCGAAGGCGGCGGCGACGGTGGGGATGAGCGCACCCAGTGCGGACCCTGCGTTCTTCGCCGAGGCGGACACACCCTCCGCGGTGTGCTCACCGAACTTCTTGGCACGCACCCCGGCGTCGTGCGAGGCGTCGGTGGCGGCGTGGAAACGGTCGCGGGCGCTCTCCGCCCAACGCTCACGCGCGGTCTTCTTGCGGAACGGGTTGTCGATCACGAGTCCTCCTCGGTCGTGGGCACTGCCCCCATCCTGCCCTGAACCCCTGCGCGTTCTCCACCCGGTGGGCCCTGAGCGGTGGTCTGTGACAATGGGGACATGAACATCACCCTTCACACGAACCTCGGGGACATCCCCGTCGAGCTCTTCGAGAACCACGCCCCCAAGACCGTCGAGAACTTCGTCGGCCTGGCCCAGGGCACCAAGGAGTACAAGGACGACGCGGGCCGTACCAACCCGACCCCCTTCTACGACGGTCTGGGCTTCCACCGCATCATCGACGGCTTCATGATCCAGGGTGGCTGCCCGCTGGGCACCGGCACCGGTGGCCCGGGCTACATGTTCGACGACGAGATCTCCCCCGACCTCGCCTACGACCGCCCCTACCTGCTCGCGATGGCGAACGCCGGCACCCGCATGGGCAAGGGCACCAACGGTTCGCAGTTCTTCATCACCGTGACCCCCACCCCGCACCTGCAGGGCAAGCACACCATCTTCGGTGAGGTGAAGGACGCCGAGGGCCAGGCCGTGGTCGACAAGATCGCGAAGGTGCCCACCGGTCGCATGGACGCCCCGGTGGAGAAGGTCGAGATCACCAGCGTCACGGTCAACGACTGACGGACTGGCTGGGCCACCGGCATGAGCACACCGGCTTTCGGTGAGTCCGACGCGCACCGCCCCTCCTCTGCGGGGGGCGGTGCGCCGGTGTGCCCGCGGCACCCGGACCGCACCAGCTACATCCAGTGCCAACGATGCGGGCGCCCCGCCTGCGGTGACTGCCAGCGGCAGGCGCCCGTCGGCATCCAGTGCGTCGACTGCGTGCGCTCGGCCTCCCGTGCTCTCCCGGCCCAGCGCTCGGCCATGGGGGGCCGGCGCTTCGGGAACCTGGGGGACATGCCCGTCACCTACGGGCTCATCGGCATCTGCGTGGCGGTCTGGGTGCTGCAGCTGCTCTTCCCGCGCCTGACCCTCGAGGGGGCCTTCGTGGCCGGGCTGGCGGACTCCGAGCCGTGGCGTTTCCTCACCTCGGCCTTCCTGCACGACCCCTCCGGCCCCATGCACCTGCTGTTCAACATGTTCGCCCTGTGGACGGTGGGCGGGTACCTGGAGAAGCTGCTGGGGCAGGTGCGCTTCGCCGCGCTCTACCTGGTGAGCGGCTTCGGCGGCGGTGTGGGCTCGCTGCTGCTCTCCACCCCGCCGGACCTGGAGGCCCGTTCCGTGGGCGACTGGTTCTCGCCCAGCGTGGGGGCCTCCGGCGCCGTGTTCGGCCTGTTCCTGGCCCTGCTGGTGGTCGACCACGCGCGGGGACGCACCGTCACCCCGATGCTGGCCCTCATCGGAGTGAACCTGGTGATCGGCTTCGTCTACCCCAACATCGAGTGGCAGGCGCACCTGGGCGGTGCGGTGACCGGTGCGGTCATCGCGTGGGGGATGACCCGCGGCTCGCGCACCCGCAGCCCGGCCCTGGTGTGGGGTGTGATCGCCGCCGTCACCGTCGTTCTCCTGGTGGCGACCGTGGTGCGTTACCTGACGGTGCCGGATCTTCTGATCACCGGCTGACCTGCGGAATCACACGCGTGTAGTTCTGTCCCCAGCCTGTGGACAGTGTGTGGACAGTGCCCGATGAGGGGTCACTGCCAGCGCGTCGCCAGGAGGAATCCGGCCATGAGGAAGCCCATGCCCGCGGCCACGTTGTAGTAGCCCCACGCCCCCACCGGGTACTCGCCCTGGGTGACGTAGTAGACGACCACCCACAGGATGCCCAGCACCATCAGCCCCACCATGGTGGGCACCAGCCAGCGGGGGTTCATGCCCGACGCGGTGCCCTGGATCTCCTCGCGGTGCGGATCCGTGGGCTCCTCGGCATCGCGCAGCTCGGGGGGAAGGTTGCTCATGGTGGCTCCTGAGGGGGATCGGGGGATGGGATCGGGTCGGTCGGATCGTTCGGCATCGGGAGTCGCTGGGCGCCCATCTTGTCGCACCGCGCGTGGGAGACTGGCCCGGACTCGCCCACGGGCCCAGGAGGAGCCGATGAGACCACTGTGGAGGACCGCCGTCCCGGTGGTCACCGTGGCCGCCGGCCTGCTCTTCGGCATCTCCGCCTCGGTGGCCGATGGCGACGACATCCGCCCCGAGAACCGCGGCCGCGCCGAGGCCCTGCGGGATCTCGAGGAGGCCGTGGCGGGCAAGGAGGAGGAGGTCCGCGCGCTGCGAGTCGACGTGGACGCCGCCCTGGGGGAGCGAGGGGTGGACTCGCCCGGGTCCGATGACCCGCTCGTGCGCGCAGCAGGTCTGAGCGAGGTCTCCGGCTCGGGTCTCGAGGTGGTGCTGGACGACTCACCCCTGCGAGGTGACGAGGTGCCCGAGGGGTTCGGGGCGAACGACCTGGTGATCCACCAGGAGCAGCTGCAGGCAGTGGTCAACGCCCTGTGGGCAGGGGGCGCCGAGGCCGTGCAGCTCATGGACCAGCGCCTGGTCTCCACCTCCGCCGTCCGCTGTGTGGGCAACACGCTCATCCTGCAGGGTCGCGTGTACTCGCCGCCCTTCGTCGTCCGGGCGATCGGTCCGGCCGACGAGATGCGCTCCCAGCTCGACGCCTCCCTGGAGGTGCAGCTGATGCGGGAGTACAGCTCGCTCCTGCAGCTCGGCTACTCCGAGGACGCGGTGGGCTCGATGACGGTCCCGGCCTTCGGTGGGGAGCTCCAGCTGCGGGCCACGTCGGGAGCCACGGACGCCTGAGCGCCTCTCAGGGGCCCGGGTTCACTTCCCGGGCCGGGAGGTGGGTTCTGGTGGCGTCTCGCTCGAGCTCGGCTCGCTGGGGTCGTCCGAGGGGGTGGGTTCAGCGGTGGTCGGGCTGGGCGCCACGAACCCCTCCGACGGGTCCGGGTCGGAGGTCGTGGGGTCGGGCTCGGAGGTGGTCGGCTCCGCCGTCGTGGGATCCGGCTCACTCGTGGTCGGGTCGGGCTCGGAGGTGGTGGGGTCCGGCTCACTCGTGGTGGGGTCGGGCTCGGTGGTGGTGGGGTCCGGCTCACTCGTGGTGGGGTCGGGCTCGGTGGTGGTCGGGTCCGGCTCACTCGTGGTGGGGTCGGGCTCGGAGGTGGTCGGGTCCGGCTCACTCGTGGTGGGGTCGGGCTCGGTCGTGGTGGGATCCGGCTCACTCGTGGTCGGGTCCGGCTCGGTGGTCGTGGGGTTGGGCTCGGTGGTGGTGGGGTCCGGCTCACTCGTGGTGGGGTCGGGCTCGGTGGTGGTGGGGCCCGGCTCGGTGGTCGTGGGGCCGGGTTCGGTCGTGGTGGGGTCCGGCTGCGTGGTCGTCGGGTCCGGACCGGGATCGGTGGTGGGCTCACCCTCATCGGTCGGAGGGGCCTGCGACGTGCTCGGAGTGGGCACGGGCACCCCGCCGGGTGCGCTGGTCGTCGGGTCGGGAGCCTCGGAGGACGACGGGCCGTCGTCCCCCGTTCCGCTGGAGGACTCACTGTCGGAGGCGCCGCTGGAGGACTCACCCTCGGAGGACTCGCTGGGGCTCTCCTCGCTGCTCGAGGGGTCGTCCGACGAGCCCGATGGTGCGGGGCTGTTCTCGGTGGAGGCCACGACCAGGGTGACAGCCGAACCGTGGTCCACGGCGGTGTCGGGCCCCGGGGTCTGCTCGAGGACGGTACCGAGGGGAGCGTCGTCCACCCGGCCCTCGATGCGGACCTCCAGGCCCGCTTCCTCCAGGATCTCCTCCGCCTCCTGCTGGCTCTTGCCCCGGACGTCAGGCACGGAGACCGAGCCCCGCTCGTCGGCCCAGTTGTTGATGCCTGCAGCCACGCCTGCGGCCACGCCCACCAGGGCCAACCCGGCGAGCGGCCACGCCCACCACGGCACGCCCTCACGGCGGGCCCTGCGACTGAAGCGGCCGGTGACAGGTCCGGTGGCGTCGCTGGCGGTGGGATTGCCACCGGTCTCCCCCAAGCGGGTGGTCCCGGAGATGGCCGTCCCCGTGTCCGTGCTCACGGCCCGGGTGGGCGGCGAGTCCGAGGCCTCGGTGCTGCGGGGATCGGCGGTCGCCGCACCCGCAGCCGTGGCGCCGGCTGCCGTGGCCCCCGCACCGGCCACGGCCACGCGGGAGGTGTGGTCGTCCCCGTCCTCGCCCCGGGTGTCGGCAGTGGCGCCCTCGTCCGGGGTCCGGTGTTCGGCCGCGCGCATCCGCGAGGTGTCGGCCATGCGGATGGCATCGCTGTCCGCCGGAAGGGAACCCGTGGTGGAGCCCGAGACGTCCGTCTCCGACCCGATGGGGGGCGCCGGCGGCACGGGGTCGTCACCGGCGAAACTGGGCACGTCGTCCCCCGGCTGCCACGGAGCGTACGGGTCATCGTCACGACCGGCTGCGGACCCGGACCCGGTAGCAGTCACACGAGTGGTCTCGGCAGACGTGGACTCCTCCCGGTGGTCGATGCGGCGGACCGGTGCCTGTCCATCCGCCGGGTCCGCGTCGTCCCCGGTGGACAGCGCGGGGCGGGAGTCGCCGTGGGGGGCCGTCTCGTGCGGGCCCGTCTCGTCCGCGGGCCGGCGCTCGGTGTCCTGTGGGTCGTCATCGCGTCCGGTGGGGGCACCGTGGGCACGGGGCGGCTGCTCGTCCAGGGTGCGGAACCCGCCGGGGCGCTCGGTCTCAGGTGTGGGGGCGGGCCCGTCCACGGACAGGGGGCGGAAGCCACCGAAGGTGCTGGACCCACCGGCACCCGCGGCGCCCGCGGCACCCCACGCGGAGGAGGCACCGCTGCCGGAGGTGGATCCGGTGATGGTGGTCGAGGGGCGGGGGCCCTCGAGGTCACCCAGCAGGCCCCGCAGGGAGATCTCCATCTCCCGGGCGGACCCAGGGCGGTCCGCGGGGTGCTTGGCCAGCGCCTGGTCGATCAGCTCCTCCAGGGCAGGCGGGACCGAGGGGGCCGCGGACGAGACACGCGGCGGCGCCACATGGAGGTGCTGGTTCACCAACGCGGCGCTGTCTCCCTGGAAGGGCGGGCGGCCCACCAGCATCTCGAAGAGCACACAGCCCAGGGCGTAGACGTCCGAGGGCGGCTCGGCGCGCTCCCCGTGGGCCAGCTCGGGCGCCATGTACTTGGCCGTCCCCAGCACGTGGTCCGGCTGCGCGACCGTGATGGTCATGTCGTTCAGGGCCTGGGCGATGCCGAAGTCCATGATCTTCACCGAGCCGTCCTCGGTGATCATGATGTTTCCGGGCTTGATGTCGTTGTGCACCACGCCCTGCTCGTGGCTGTAGGCCAGGGCGTTCAGGACGTCTGCGGCGATCGACACCGCGCGGGTGGGGGGAAGCTGCCCCTCGGTGTCCAGGACGGTGCGCAGGGTGCTGCCGGCCACCTTCTCCATCACGATGAAGGGGCGCGGCAGGCCGCCGCGGGTGTCGGGCTGGTCCTCCCCGACGTCGAAGACCGAGACGATGCCGGGGTGGTTGAGTCGGGCAGCCGCGAGGGCCTCGGACTCGAAGCGGCGGACGAAGGCGGGGTCGCGGGCGAGGTCCTCCCGCAGGATCTTCACCGCCACCCGTCGCCCCAGGCGCGTGTCGGTGGCCGCCACGACGTCGGCCATCCCCCCGTGGCCCAAGGGCTCCTCGACGTCGTACCGGTCCGACAGCTTGCGCGCGTCCATGCCTGTTCTCCTAGACCAGATCGTGTGCCGGTGACGTGGTGTCCCCCGAGGTGGAGGAGACGTTCTCACTGCTGGAGGGCCGGCTGATGGTGGGGTCCGCCGGGCTCGTGATGTCGATGTCGGTGGGCGTGGGGGTGGGCAGCGTGATGGGCTCCTCCGGCTCCGAGGAGGTCGGGTCCGGGTCGGACGTGCTGGGGTCGGGCCCAGGCTCGGTGGTGGGCTCCTCGGGCGCCGAGGTGGTCGGTTCCGGGGCCGAGACCGTGGGATCGGGCTCCTCCGGCTCGGACGTGCTGGGGTCGGGCCCAGGCTCGGTGGTGGGCTCCTCGGGCGCCGAGGTGGTCGGTTCCGGGGTCGAGACCGTGGGATCGGGCTCCTCCGGCTCGGTCGAGCTGGGCTCGTCGGGCTCACTCGTGGAGGGGTCCGGTTCCGGCGCGGAGGGCGTCGGGTCCTCCGGCGAGGGCACCGGCGGCACGACCGGGTCGGTGGTCGTGTCCCCGGGTCCTGTCGGGTCCGGGTCCTCGGTGCCTGCGTCCTCCGACGTCTCGGACTCCTCCGAGTCCTCCGAGTCCTCCGACCCCGGCTGCGAGGACTCCTCGGACGATCCACTGTCGGTCGCGGTGCTCGTGACCGTCTGGGGCGGCCCGTCCGGGTCGTCGTCCCGGTTGTTCCACACCATCATCGCCACCGCCGTGGCCAGGCCGACGATGACGGCCGCGGCCAGGAACCAGGCCCACGGGAATCCTCGGCGACGCACCGGCACGCGCCGGGCACCGGCCGCGGTGGGACGGTCCAGGTTCGTCATCACCGGGTGGCCCTGGGTGGTGGCCACGCTGCGCCGACGGACCGGCGTGGTCACCACCTGGGTGGCCTCGTCCGCGGGGTCCGGGCCGACCACGCGCGGAGGCGCCGCCGCCACCGCATCGGGGTTGGTCAGCATGGCCACGACGTCGCGCGCCGTCTGCGGACGGTCGGCAGGGTCCTTGGCCATGAGCCGCATGACGATCGCGGACAGCGACGCAGGGGTCGAGCTCGGCAGCGGTGGCACCGCCTCGTTCACGTGGGCCATCGCCGTGGCCACCACCGACTCTCGCTCGTAGGGGCGCTCGCCGGTGAGCATCTCGTGGGCCACCACACCGAGGCTGTACAGGTCCGAGGCCGGGGTGGCACCCCGCCCCATCAGCTGCTCGGGAGCCAGGTACTGGGCGGTGCCCATCACCTCGCCGGTGCGGGTGAGCCCGGCCGAGTCCACCGCACGGGCGATGCCGAAGTCGGTCAGCTTGGCCACGCCGGTGGGGGTCACGATGATGTTCGCGGGCTTCACGTCGCGGTGCACCACCCCGGCGGAGTGTGCGGCGCCCAGGGCTCGGGCGGCCTGCGTCATCAGGTCGGCCACCTCGTCCGGTGGCAGGGCCCCGCGGTCACGGATCATCTGCGCCACCGTCAGCCCCGGCACGTACTCCATCACCAGCCAGGCACCGTCGTCGTTCTCACCGAAGTCGTGCACGGCGGCGATGTTGTGGTGGTGCAGCTGCGCGGAGTGACGGGCCTCGGAGCGGAAGCGCTCGTCGAAGCCCTCGGTGTCCTTGAGGCCCTTGGTCAGCAGCTTCACCGCGACCGGGCGCTGCAGCACCTCGTCGTCGGCCTGCCAGACCTCGCCCATGCCACCCGTGGCGATGTGCTCTGTGAGGCGATAGCGCCCGGCGACGACGTCACCCTCGTTGTGCCTCCCCTTCATCGGGTGATCACCTCCTCCATCATCGAACGGGCAATGGGTGCGGCCACGGACCCTCCGGTGCCGGTCTCGCCGCTGGCCGAGCGGCCCACGTCCTCGACCACCACCGCAACGGCCACCTGGGGGTCGTCTGCGGGGGCGAAGCCGGTGAACCACGCGTGCACGCGGCCGTCGGGGTCGTCGAACTCCGCAGTGCCGGTCTTGCCGGCGACGCGGACCCCGGGGATGGCCGCGGCGCGACCGGTCCCCGACTCCACCACCGACACCATCATCTCCCGCAACTGCTCAGCCGTCTCCGGCGACACGGCCCGGTCCAGCTCGCCGGCGTCCGCACGGGAGATGACGTCCAGGTCTTCGTCGAGGATCTGTTCCACGAGATGGGGCTCCTTGGCTTGTCCCCCGTTGGCGATGGCGGCGCTGATGAGGGCCACCTGCAGGGGGGTGACGCGGACGTCGTGCTGGCCGAGGGCCGCCAGGGCGGTCTGTGCCTCGGTCGGGTCGTCGGGGAAGGTGCTGGGGGTCACCCGCATCGGCACCCGCACCTGCTCGCCGAAGCCGAAGTCCTCGGCGGCACTGCGCAGGCGGTCGTCGCCCAGCTGGGCGCCGAGGTCGGCGAAGGCCGTGTTGCACGAGACCCGCAGCGCGTCCGAGAGGCTCTGCTCGTCGGACTCGCCCTGGGTGCAGGCCTTGCCGCCGAAGTTCCGCAGGGTGGTGCTGGTTCCCGGCAGCGTGTAGGTGCGTGGGGCGGGCACCGTGCTGTCGGGCTCGAGCAGGTCGTCCTCCAGCGCCGCGGCCGCGGTGACCAGCTTGAACACCGACCCCGGGGGGTAGGTGTTGCCACCGATGGTGCGGTTCACCAGCGGGCGCTCCGGGTCGGCGTTGAACTGCTTCCACGCCGCCTCCACGCGAGAGACCTCCTCCTGCGAGAGGGAGGAGGGGTCGAAGGTGGGGCTGGAGACCATGGCCAGGATGGCACCGGACCGCGGGTCGATGGCGACGGCGGCACCTCGGCGGTCACCCAGCGCCTCGGCCGCGGCACGCTGGGCACCGGGGTCGATCGTCGTCTCGATGGTGGCACCCGCCGGGTCCCGCCCGGTGAGCAGGTCGGGCAGGCGGCGGTAGAAGAGCGAGTCGTCGGTGCCCGAGAGCAGGGAGCTCTGTGCGCCCTCCAGACCGCCGCCGCTGCCGTAGATCAGGGAGAACCACCCGGTCACGTGGGCGTACTCCCCACCCTGCGGGTAGGTGCGCCGCCAGGGGACGCGACCTTCGGAGGGCACGCTGGTGGCCACGGCCTCGCCGTCCACGAGGATCTGCCCGCGCTCGCGGCCGAACTCGTTGAGCAGGGTGCGGCGGTTGCCGGGCCGCTCGCGCAGGTCCTGGGCGTCGACGACCTGGATCCAGCTGCCGGCCACCAGCAGGGCGCCGAACAGCAGGGCGATCAGCCAGGCGAGCCGTCGGATGGGGGGATTCACGCGGCCACCCCCTGTGTGCTGCGCTCGAGGGCCGCCGCGCGGGCTGCGGGACCGTCTGCGGGCTCGGGCGTCGGGTCGTCGAGCGGGATGGGGGAGCGTGCGTCGTGGGACAGGCGCAGCAACAGGGCCGCGATCGTCCAGTTGGCCAGCAGCGAGGAGCCACCCGCCGAGAGGAAGGGGGTGGTCAGACCCGTCAGGGGGATCACGCGGGTGACCCCGCCGACCACCACGAACACCTGCAGCGCGATGGCGAAGGCCAGGCCGGCAGCGAGCAGCGTGCCGAACCCGTCACGGGAGCCCAGGGCGATGCGCAGCCCCCGCTGCACGAGGATCCCGTAGAGCACCAGCATGGCCATGAAGCCCACCAGGCCCAGTTCCTCGGCGAAGGCGGGCACGATGAAGTCGCTCTCGGCGAAGTAGGTGAGGTCCGGTCGTCCCTGCCCCAGGCCGGTGCCCAGGATTCCGCCGTTGGCCATCCCCATCAGTCCCAGCGGCACCTGGTCGCTGACGGCCAGTGCCTCGCGGCTGAAGGGATCGAGCCACATCGTCACGCGCTGCTGCACGTGGGCGAAGAGGCGCCAGGCCACGAAGGCCCCGCCGGCGAACATGCCCAGGCCCAGCACGATCCATGAGAGGCGTTCGGTGGCCACGTAGAGCATCGCCACGAAGAGGCCGAAGAAGAGCAGCGAGGAACCAAGGTCCTTCTCGAAGACGAGAATGAGGATGCTCAGCACCCAGACCAGCATGATCGGTCCCAGGTCACGCACGCGCGGGAACTGCAGACCCAGGATGCGCGTGCCCGTCAGCGAGAGGGCGTCGCGGGCCCCCACGAGGTAGCCCGCGAAGAAGATGGTCAACAGGATCTTGGCAACCTCGCCGGGCTGGAAACTCATGGGGCCCAAGCGGATCCAGATGCGGGACCCGTAGTTCGAGACCCCCAGGCCGGGGACCAGGGGGCTGAGGAGCAGCAGGAACCCCAACGCGGCGCAGGTCCAGGTGACCCGGCGCAGCCAGCGGTGGTCCTTGAGCAGGACCAGCACCACCATGGCCACCACGACCGCCAGGGCGGTCCACATCAGCTGCCGGCCGGCCACCCCGCTGGCGAGGCCGCGGTCCTCGGCGATGTCCAGCCGGTGCAGCATCACCAGGCCCAGGCCGTTCAGCAGGGTGACCACCGGCAGGATCACCGGGTCGGCGTAGCGGGCGCGCCACCAGAGGACCACGTGAAAGAGCAGCGCGATGCCGGCCATGCCCCCGGCGAGGGTGAGTACGTTCGTGGGGACCGCGTGGGAGGTCCCCAGACCGACCATCAGGTAGGCCAGTGCGGTGATGCCGATGGCGAAGGCCAGGAGCAGGAACTCCATCCAGCGGCCGTTGCGGGGGGCCAGCCAGCTCTCCTGGGCCCGCACGGGCACCGTGTCCGATGCCGACCGGTCGCGCCTGGGGGTCACGAGGACGACCCTCCCCCGGTGGGTGAGCCGCTGGGTGAGCCCGAACCGCCGGAGGTCGGTGAACCACTGGGGGAGCCCGAGCCACCCGAGGTGGGCGAGCCACTGGGGGAGCCCGAACCGCCGGAGGTCGGTGAACCACTGGGTGAGCCCGAGCCGCTGGGACTGCTCGTGTCGCTGGAGCCGCTGGGCTCCTCGCCCGGCTCCCCACCGCCTCGCTCGGCGCGCTCCTGCAGGTCGGCCACGGTCTGCCGCGCGTCGTCCATGTCGTCGGCGGGGATGGCGTCGCGGACGCTGTCGGCGTAGAAGCTGGGCAGGTCGTCGACCGCCAGATCGGTCTGCTCCTCCAGTGCGGAGAGCTCCTGGCCCATCAGGTTCACGTCGAATCCGCGACGGATCTGCACCTGGCCGTCGCGCTCGCCCACGAAGTAGTTGCGGTCACCCCACCACCACAGGCCGCCCACGAGGAGCGCCAGCGTGGCGAGCACGCCCACCACCCAGGCGATGACGCGCCCCACCGGGTGGGACCTCTTCTCCGGGCGGGCCGGGCCGTCGGGACGGTCACCGTGGCCGTAGCCGCGGATCTCGATGACCTCGCCGCCCCGGCTCGGGGTGGACTCGCCCCCCAGATTGAAACGCGTGCTGCCCGCGAGCTTCTCGCGGCTGATGTGTCGTGGCTCGAAGGCCCGCTGGCCAATCACCAGGTGCTGGCCGTTGAGTGTCACCGAGCCGTCGGCGGCCACGGGCACGGTCTGCGTCGGAGCATCCTGCGCCTGCGGCTCCTGGAAGGAGGGACGCTCCGGCTCCCGGCCGGCCCTGTGGTCGGCCTCGTGGCCGGGGCGCAGGGCAGCGGCTGCGCCCACCGTCTGGGGCGACGTGCGCGGCGCCACACCGGGCTTCACCACATCGGCCACCACCACGGTCACGTTGTCCCGTGTGCCCGCGCGGCGGGCCACGTCGATCAGGGCCTGGGCCGTCTCCTCGGGGGTGGGGGTCTCCCGCAGGATCTGCGCGATGGTCTCGTCGCGCACGTAGTCGCTCAGGCCGTCCGAGCACAGCAGGTAGCGGTCGCCCTGAACCAGCGGCATGACGCCGTGGTCCGGCTCGTCCTCCGGGCGGCCGGAGAGCACGCGCGTGATGAGGGAGCGCTGCGGGTGGCCCCAGGCCTCCTCCTCGGTGAGGTGCCCCTCATCGATCAGGAGCTGAAGGAACGAGTGGTCGTGGGTGATCTGCGAGAGCACACCGCCCTGCATGCGGTAGGCGCGGGAGTCACCGATGTGGGCGATCGCCAGCGAGCTGGCGCTGCGCACCATCGCGATGCAGGTGGTGCCCATGCCCTCGGTCTCGGGGTGCTCCGCCTCGAAGTCCCGCAGCTTGGCGTTGGCCGCGGCCACCTCGTGCAGCAACCGCTCACCGGCCTCGGCGGCGCGGTGGACGTCCTGGTCCAGGTCCGCCAGGTGGTGCACGGCGATGGCCGATGCGGTGTCGCCGCCGGCGTGACCTCCCATGCCGTCGCAGAGCAACAGCAGGTTGGGGCCGGCGTACGCGGAGTCCTCGTTGCGGGTCTTGGACCCCAGACCCACGTCGGAGAGGGCAGCGAAGTGCAGGTCGAACATGCTCATCGCCTCGCTTCGAGCAGGGTCTGGCCCACGCGGATGCGGCTGCCCACCACCAGGGGAACGGCGCCGCGGAGGCGCTCGTCGTCCAGCCAGGTGCCGTTGGTGGAGTCGAGGTCCTCGATCACCCACCCGTGGGCGTCGGGGCTCACGCGGGCGTGCGTGCCGGACATGCTGTCGTCGTCGATGGACAGGCTGGCCTCCGGGTTGCGGCCGATCACGACCGGGGAGGTGGTCAGGGACAGGGATGCACCCCGCATCGGCCCCTGGACCACCACCAGGCGCTGCGGCTCCGCAGGGGCGTTGTGGCGCCCGGGGCGCGTGGGACTCGGCTCGTCGGGCATGGGGGTGCGGTGGGTGGCACGGTGACTGCGGCGGGTGACGACGCGGGCCCCGTAGAGGTCGCTGTGCAGCACCTTCACCACGGCCAGGATGAACAGCCACAGCAGGGCCAGGAGGGCCAGCCGCAGGACCGCGACCGTCAGTTCGCTCACGGGGTGCGTCCGAGTCGCACCGTCAGGGTGGTGCGTCCCATCGTGAACGTGTCGCCGTCGGCGAGGCGGGCGTTGCGGATCTGCTCACCACCCACGTAGGTGCCGTTCGTGGACCCGAGGTCGCGGATCGAGACCTGGGTGCGACCGCCGACCTCCTCGGTGCGCAGCTCCACGTGCCGGCGGGAGATGCCCGGGTCGCTGACGGTGATGTCGCACGAGACGTCGCGCCCCACGAGCGTGGTCTCGGCCGTCAGCGGGTGGCGCGTGCCGTCCACCTCCACCCACGGGCGCTCCACGGAGCGCGTCGACCGGGTGGGGGTGGGGTCGGCCACGGGGGCCTGCTGGGTCTGCTCGGCAGATGCCTCCTGGGCGGCGACGGCGCGCTCCCGCTGGGCTCGCTCGGCCTGCCGGATCTCCTCGCGCTGCTGCTCGATGGCGGCCTCGCGGTCGTACTCCTCACGACCGGTCTGGTGGGCGAGGACCTGCTCCTCGGCAGCCTCCCGGCGCGCGCGCTCGGCCTGCTCGGCCTCCTCGGCCCGTCGCCGCTCGTCCTCCTCGCGACGCAGGCGCTCGGCCTCGGCCTCCTCAGCCTGCCGACGCTCGGCCTCGGCCTCTTCGGTCTCCCGGCGCTCGGCCTCGCGACGCTCCTCCTCCTGGGCGGCGCGTCGCTCCTCCTTGGCCTGCTCCTTGGCGCGACGGCGCTCCTCGCGGGGGCTCAGCTCCTCGGGCTGCGGCTCCGGCTCGGAGTCCACCGCCGCGGCCCGGGCAGCCGCGATGGCCTCCTCGTCCACCTCCCCGAGGTACCGGGCGTCGGACGGGATGCGGTGGCCGCTGGTGTGGCGGTCGATGGCGTCGTCGAAGCGCTCGTGGGTGGCGCCCCAGGCATCGATGTCCCCCCGCTCGTCCAGGGTGGCGGGGTTGCGCACGGTGGCGTGGTGGAGCTTGTAGATGCCGGGCTGCAGGTCGGGGTCGGCCACGAGCTCGATCTGCAACGGGCCACCGGGGGTGTAGCGCTGCTGCGTGACGTACTCCTGGGCGTCGGCGATCAGCTCGTCGGTGATGGCCTCGTCAAAGGCGATCAGTCGGTCGAAGTCGTCGTCGGACAGCTCGATGGTGAACACGTTCGGCACGATCGTGCGGTGGCGGTTCACCACGGCCGCACGGGAGTCCATGGCCTTGCGGATGGCCGCGCCGATCTCCACGGGCTGCAGTTGTTCGCGCTTGAACAGGCGGGCGAAGGGCGCCGTGAAGACGCGCTCCGTCCCTGACTCGAAGCGATCCAGCAAGCCCATGTGTGCCTCCCTGCGGCAGATCTGCTGCGGCGTGCGCGCCACGCGGTGGTTCCACGGTGGACCGGCGGGCGAGCCGACCCTGGCTCGATCGTACTTGGCCCACCGCGGGATCGAGGGCGACCGCGGGCGGAGCGCCGGCTCCGTGGACCCACCCCGGGGGGCGACCCGGGCATGGATTCGCCTCCGGCTCCCAGGGGTGCTAGTGTGTGCCGTCGTTCGATCGGAGGAATTGATCGGGCAGCGCGCGCGAGTGGCGGAATAGGCAGACGCGCACGGTTCAGGTCCGTGTGCCCGAGAGGGCGTGGGGGTTCAACTCCCCCCTCGCGCACCACCACGAGAGAGGCCCACCGGGAAGTCCCGGTGGGCCTCCTCCATGTGTGCCCGCCTCAGTGCTCGATGGGGTGACTCACCCGCGCCGACGCCCCGCCAGCAGCCGGTCGAGCCCGCAGAGCACCCCTGCCACCACCAGGCCGAACAGCAGGATGCCGCCCACGTTCACTGCCACCTGGGGGTAGCCGAGCTGCACCACGTCCATGAAGGGATAGGGGTACGCGTCGAGCAGGGCGCCACGCACCAGCGTGAACGCGACCCAGACCAGGGGCACCACCAGTCCCAGCGGCACCAGGCGCCACGAGAGCCACCCACGTGGCCCCGCCACCAGCCAGAGCAGCACCGTGGCAGCCGGGGTCACGATGTGGATCCACGGGTTGGTGACGTTCTCCCAGCCCCGCACCTGGGCCGTGGGTGCCAGCATCACCGCGTAGACGACGGCGGTGATGGTGATCATCAGCAGCGCGTCCAGCAGCAGCACCCGCAAGGCCGTGGAGCCGGGGGTGCCCCGCGCCAGCAACCAGGCCACCAGCGCCACGACGAGGTTGGACCAGATGGTGAAGTAGGACAGCGCGTCGGCCAGTCGGGCCGGGGCGCCCGCCCACCCTGCAGGGTGTCCTCCGAGTGAAGATCCGTCCTCCGGGGAGGTGGGGTACCACCCGAGGGTGGTGAGCGTCACCGAGGCCAGGGTGCCGGTGAGGGCGACCACGGCCAGCACGCCCCACCAGCGGCGCTGCAGGGGTGAGCCAGGAGCGGGGGTCATGGCCCCATCATCGCGCCTCAGAGCAGGTGGTGCCCCGGCTCCTGACCGGTGGACTCGCGCACCACCTGGGAGGCGGCCTTCACCCGGGGGCTGTTGGGGATGATGCCCAGGCGCCCGGCCTGGAAGTCCTCGAAGGCCGTGACCAGCTCCGCACGGGTGTTCATCACGAAGGGCCCGTAGGCCATGACCGGCTCGTTGATGGCCCGGCCGCCGAGGATGTACAGGTCCAGCCCCTGGGCGTGGCGGGCGTCCTGCTGCTGGTTGGCGCGGACCTCGATGTGGTCGCCCTCGCGCAGGACGGCGAGCTGCCCGGTGCGCAGCGGCTGGCCCTCGGGGCCGATCGTGCCCTCGCCCGACAGCGCGTAGACCAGGGCGTTGTACCCCGGGTTCCACGGCAGCCGCAGCTGCGCGCCGGGGGAGACCGTGGCGTGGACGATGCTGATGGGCGTGTGGGTGATGCCGGGGCCCTGGTGGCCGTCCACCTCCCCGGCGATCACGCGGACGAGCGCCCCGCCGTCCTCGCTGGAGAGCAGCTGTACGTCACCGGAGCGGATGTCCTGGTAGCGGGGGTCGGACATCTTCAGGCGGCCCGGCAGGTTCACCCACAGCTGCAGGCCGTGGAAGAGGCCACCGTCCATGACCAGCTTCTCCGGCGGGGCCTCGATGTGGAGGAGGCCGGAGCCCGCGGTCATCCACTGGGTGTCGCCGTCGGTGATGGCACCGCCCCCGCCGTGGGTGTCCTCGTGCAGGAAGGACCCGTCGATGATGTAGGTGACGGTCTCGAAACCGCGGTGGGGGTGCCAGTCGGTGCCGCGGGGCTCCAGCGGGGCGTACTCGACCTCGCCCATCTGGTCCATGTGGATGAAGGGGTCCAGGTCGCGCAGGTCGACGCCGGCGAAGGCGCGGCGGACGGGGAAGCCCTCGCCCTCGTGGCCCTGGGGAGCGGTGCTCAGGGACTTCACGGTGCGGGCGCGGCTCTCGGGGTGGGGCTGCACCCGGGCCAGCTCGAGGATGTTCTCAGCGGTCACGGCGGGCATGCCGACCTCCTCCAGTAGTTGATGTGTCACCAATAATACCACCGAAGCGATCCACCGCAGCAGACGGAGGGGGCGCAGGGCTTGGGGGAGGTGGTGCCTGGGCGGTCGGTGCCGTCGCGGGATCCCCCTCCAAGACCCCGGGGCGACACCGACGCGTCCCAGCGGGCGCGGTGGCCCGTGAGCCGGCTGCTCCCCGAAGGGGCAGGCCGTGCATCTGGTGGTGAGTATTGCCTGACCACGCGCGGCGGGGCGTCATCCTCCGGGTCGATCTGTGGATGACGGGAGCGCCACCGGCAGAGGGATCCTCCACTGGTGGACAGAGTCCGGGGTGCACCATGGGGACCATGGGATGAGGCCGCGGGCCCCCCGGGGTTGCGATCCTCCCAGCATGCCGTCGAGCCACCTCGTGAACCCCGCCCTCGGGACACTCGCCCCCGAGGCACCCAGCACCGGCTGGCGTCCCCACGTCCCCCGGGCGCTGGCGACCCTGCTGGTGCTCAACGGGCTGTTCGCCCTGGTGCTCGCCCTGGTCCCCCGTTGGTACGACGGCCTGACCGCGACGGTGGACCAGTACTACCTCTCCGTGCGCCCCAGCTTCGCCCTGGCGACGATGCTGCTGGTGATCGCCGGCGCCCTGGCGGCACGGAAGCGGGCTGGCTGGCTGCTGATGCTGGGCTACCTCGGCATCCTGCTGCTGGGGGACGTGTTCAACCTGGTCTGGGGAATCACTCCGCACTCCGTGGCCGGCACCCTGTTGCACCTGGCCTGGCTGGCGCTCGCGCTGACCACCCACCGCCAGTTCTACGCGAGCGCCCGCTCCGGGTCCTGGGTGTCTGCCGGGGTGGTGCTGATCCTGGGGACGATGGTGGCGGTGGTGCTGGGCTGGCTGCTGGTGCGCGTCTTCCCCGGGGGCCTGCCGCCCAAGGGCCGTCTGCTGTGGTCGTTGGACCACGTGCTGGCCCTGGGCACCTCCTGGCAGCTGGACTCCGAGGCGGTCCCACCGCAGTGGGTCACCTCGCTGCTGGGCCTGATGGGTTCCGCCGTGGTGGTGCTGGCCGTGATCGTGCTGCTGCGCAGCGCCACCTCCCACAACTCACAGTCCCCGCGGGAGCAGGAGGCGGTTCGCGCCCTGTTGCGACGCCACGGGGCCAACGACTCCCTGGGGTACTTCGCCACCCGCGACGACAAGGCCGTGGTCTTCTCCAGCGACGGCCGCGCCGCCGTGGCCTACCGGGTGGAACGAGGTGTCAGCCTGGCCTCCGGTGACCCGGTGGGCGATCCTGCGGCGTGGTCCAGCGCCATCCACAACTGGCTGCTGGTCTCCCGTCGTTTCGGGTGGGCACCCGCCGCCATCGGGGTCTCCGGTGAGGGGGCACGGGCCTACCACGACCGCGGCCTGGGGGTGTTGGCGCTGGGTGACGAGGCGATCCTGGAGACCGACGGGTTCTCCCTGAGCGGTCCCCGGATGGCGTCCGTGCGGCAGGCCG
Source organism: Kytococcus sedentarius (assembly GCF_041937525.1). Taxonomy (GTDB): domain Bacteria; phylum Actinomycetota; class Actinomycetes; order Actinomycetales; family Dermatophilaceae; genus Kytococcus; species Kytococcus sedentarius_A. The sequence continues at coordinate 1,994,401 of NZ_CP169391.1, read as the reverse complement.
TCCAGCGGGCCCGCCGCGCCGGGGTGGTGGTGCAGGTGCGGCGCCACGAGCAGGTGGAGGCCCACGAATGGCCCGCCCTGCGGGCGGCTGCCGACGCCTGGCGCGGGGACGCCCCCGAGCGCGGCTTCTCGATGGCGCTGGGTCGCCTGGGTGACCCGGCAGACGGCCAGTGCGTGCTCGTGGAGGCCCGGGACGACGCGGGCGAGCTGGTGGGGCTGCTCTCCTTCGTGCCCTGGGGCCCCGTCGGCGCCTCGCTCGACCTCATGCGGCGCTCGCCGACGGCTCCCAACGGGGTGACCGAGACGATGGTGGCCGAGCTGTGCCGGCAGGCCGAGACCGTGGGCATTCGTCGGCTGAGCCTGAACTTCGCCGTCTTCCGCTCGGTCTTCGCAGAGGGCGGGACACTGGGCGCCGGGCCGGTGGTGCGGGTGCAGCGCTGGCTCCTGCGCCGGGCCTCCCGCTGGTGGCAGCTCGAGTCGCTCTACACCGCCAACGAGCGCTACCTGCCGCAGTGGCGACCCCGGTACCTGTGCTTCGGCCAGACCGAACAGCTGGCCCGGATCGGGCTGGCCACCGCCACGGCCGAGGGCTTCCTGCCCCGCCTGCCGCTGCCCCGGTGGGGCCGTACCGGGCCCCGCTACGCACCAGTACCGGTCACCGCCCCCGACGCGGGGGCCCTGGAGGACTGGGACAGCCTGCAGGAGCTGGAGGCCTCGCGCCGCTCCCGCCGCCCCGAGCAGGTGCGCGTCCGCATGGCCACCGTGGAGGCCGCCCGGTCCGCGGGTCACGAGCCGTGGCCGGTGGCGCAGGTGCCCACGCACACCACCCTGGAGGCGCTCCGGGCCGATGAGGGGGAGCCGCTCTCGCTGGCCGGTCGCGTGCTGGCCGTCCGCGACCTGGGTGGAGTGCGCTTCGTGCACCTGCGTGACGGTGTGGGTGACCTGCAGGTGGTGCTCGAGGAGCAGCACCTGAGCCCGGCGGACCACGCCGACTTCGGGCGCTTCGTGGACCTGGGTGACCTGGTGGCCTTCCAGGGCCACCGCGGCAGCTCGCGCAGTGGCGAGCCGAGCCTCATCGCGACCGGATGGCGCATGGAGGCGAAGTCGCTGCACCCGCTGCCCCCGGTGCGGACCGGCCTGGTGGACCCCGAGGCCAAGGTGCGTCGCCGCCACGTGGACCTGGCCATCAGCACCGAGGCGCGCGAGACGCTGCGGGCACGGTCGACGGTGCTGCGCTCGCTGCGAGAGGGGCTGCAGGAGCGCGGCTACCTGGAGGTGGAGACCCCCATCCTCCAGACCGTGCACGGGGGCGCGAACGCGCGGCCCTTCGCCACCCACATCAACGCATACTCGCTGGACCTCTCCCTGCGGATCGCCCCCGAGCTCTACCTGAAGCGGCTCTGCGTGGGCGGCATCGACCGGGTCTTCGAGATCGGCCGGGCCTTCCGCAACGAGGGCGTGGACGCCACCCACAACCCGGAGTTCACCATCCTGGAGGCCTACGCGGCGCACGGGGACTACCTCTCCATGCTGCAGACGGTGCAGGAGCTGATCCAGTCCGCGGCCGTGGCCGTGCACGGGGAGTGCGTGGTGCCGGGGCCGGACGGCACGATGGTGGACATCTCGGGCGACTGGCCGGTGGTGACCCTGCACGACGCGGTCTCCGAGAGGCTGGTGGAACTCGGTGGCTCGCCGGTGCACGCCCAGAGCCCGCTGGAGGAGATGCGCCGGGCGGCGGACCTGGCCGGTGTGGCGGTGAAGCCGGACTGGGATGCCGGGCACGTGGCCCTGGAGCTCTACGAGCAGCTCGTGGAGGGCCGCACCACCCGGCCCACCTTCTACTGCGACTTCCCCACCTCGGTGTCCCCGCTGACGCGCTCGCACCGCAGCACACCGAACGTGACCGAGCGCTGGGACCTCGTGGCCTTCGGCATGGAGCTGGGCACCGCCTACTCCGAGCTCACGGACCCGCTCGAGCAGCGGGCGCGCCTCACGGCCCAGTCCGCCGCTGCGGCGGCCGGTGACCCGGAGGCGATGAGCCTGGACGAGGACTTCCTGGAGGCCCTCGAGTACGGCATGCCACCCACCGGGGGTCTGGGGCTGGGCGTGGACCGCGTGGTGATGCTGGTGACCGGCCGCACCATCCGCGAGACCCTGGCCTTCCCCCTGGTGCGCCCGGCGGGCCGGGAGTGAGCACGCAGCACCAGCCCGCCCACCGGGGTGCCGGGTCGGGCTGGTGGCGGTGGGCGCTGCCGCTGGTGGGCATCGTGCTCTGGTCGGCCTGGGTGGTCGGCGACCTCGTGTCCCACCTGCCGGTGGCCCTCAGTTGGACCAGCGAGCTGGCCGCCCTGGACCAGCCCTTCGGCTGGGTGCTGCGGGTGCTCGATGCGGGCAGCGGCCTGCTCTTCACCACCTGGTCGATCCTGCTGCTGCGGCGACGCCCCTGGCGCCGGGACCGATGGGGGGCGGCCGGTCTGGTGGCCGTGCTCGTGTTCGGCCTGTCGACCCTTGCTGATGCGGCCCTTCCCCTCACCTGCGCCAGCTCCGTGGACACCACCTGCCTGGCGGCCGAGCGGGCGGGGGACCTGCCGTGGCGTCACTACGCACACTCGGTGAGCTCGTCGGTGGCCGGCACTGCGTTGCTGGTGGCCACCCTGGGCCTGGCCCTCTCGGTGCGTCGGGCGTTCCCGCGTGCCGGGGCCGGCCTGCTGGCCGGGTGGGTGGTGGTGGCTGCCTCGCTGGGGTGGCAGCTGCTCTGCCTGTGGCCCGACCGGCCGGACCTGGCGGTGCTGGACCTCCCCGGCGTCTCCCAGCGCGTGCAGCTCGTGGCGCTGCTCGCGTGGTGGTGCGTGCTGGCTGAGCTGCTGCGGCGACGCCCGGTGCTGCTCACCCCATCGGACCCCGTGGTCGCCCCCGGCCGCGGCGGTGGTGGCGGGGCAGGATGAGGCCATGACGCCACCCCGTCCGATTCCCGCCCAGGACGCACGCAGGGTGCGCGGTGCCCGCACGCGGGTGCCGCGGGCCGCGGAGCTCGGGCGACGCGTGGAGGGGGACGACGGACCGTGGGTGGTGCTCATGCCGGGGATGGGCATGTCCGCCGCGGCCTGGGACCAGGTGGCGACCGACCTCTCCCGGGACCACCGGGTGCTGCGTTACGACCGCCCCGGGCTGGGTGCGGCGCGGGCCGAGCGGTCGGGCCCCCCGCACCTCCACGACGAGGTGGCCCACCTGCGCCGCGTCGTGCAGGAGAGCACCGGTGCCGGGGCGCGTCCCACGGGCGGACGGCCGCCCCGGCCCGACGAGCGTGTGGTGCTGGTGGCCCACTCCATGTCCTGGTTCATCGCGGAGGCGTTCGCCCGCAGCGACCCCGGTGCCGTGGCAGGCCTGGTGTCCGTGGACGGCTCGGTGGAGGAGCAGCCGCGTGCGCGCTGGGGGATCGAGAACGACCTCCGGTTGCTGCTGGCCGCTGCCCTGCGGTGGGTGCCCCTGGTGGGTCGCCGCCTCCGCGCGGCCCTGCTGGAGGACGCCGCGTACGTGCGGATGGCCTCCGAGCTGCTCCGGGTGCGCCGCCACCTGCCCCTGCCGGCGGCGCCCCTCGCCCTGGTGGTGGCAGCGCGCCGGTGGGTGCCGGGGACCGCCCGCTGGCTGCGGCGCCAGCGCCACCTCGCCGCCAGCTACCGGGCCGAGCTGGCGCGGATCAGCGGGTCCGCCGGCCGGGCGCCCACGGTGCGGGTGGTGGTCCTTCGCGACGCCGGGCACCTGGTCATGCGGGACCAGCCCGCACGGGTCGCGGCGGTCGTCCGGGCGCTCCCGCCTCGTTAGGCTCGGCCCATGCCCCGCACCACCCCCGCTCGCCGGAGCCCGCGCCGCCCCTCCCTGCCCACCTGGCACGACCTGGACCAACTCATGGGTGATGCCCGCGTGGTGCGCCACGTGATGAACCTGTGGCCGCCCTTCCTGGCGGCATCGATCCGCATCGAGGAGGTCTCGGCCGACTTCCACGACGTCACGGTGCGGCTGAGGCGGCGGCCGTGGTCCACCAACTACGTGGGCACCCTCTACGGCGCCTCCATGTACTCGATGACCGACCCCTTCTGGATGATGATGCTGCAGCGCACCCTGGGGCCGGGGTTCGCCGTGTGGGACGTCCGCGGGGAGATCGACCACCTGCGCCCGGGCCGCGAGGACGTGACCGCGCGCTTCCACCTGGACGAGGCCACCCTGGCCGAGGTGCGGGCCGCCACCACCGGCCATGACAAGCACCTGCGCTGGTTCGAGGTGGACCTGGTGCAGGACGACGGCACGGTAGTGGCCCGGGTGCGCAAGCAGATCTACGTGCGCCGCAAGCCGTCCCGCGCATGAGCCCCGGCCCGGGTGAGGCGGCCGGCATCGACAGGGGTCAGGCCCGCTCCGCGAGGGAACGGGCCTGACCCGGGTGCCCGGTCAACGGGCCGGTTGCAGTACTGCTCAGCCCTGCGGGGCGTTGGAGGTGGCCTGCTCCACCTGCTTGTCCAGGACGGCGCCCACCTCGGAGGCGTCCAGCGCGCCGCCCTCGCTGACCGCCAGGACCACGGCGGCGTGCTCCGGGCCCACGGCATCCACACCCATGGAGAAGCCACCGGACTGGCCGGCGTTCTCCAGGCTCATCACGTAGCCGTTGTCGCTCGGCAGGGACTCCACGGTGGCGGTGCCACCCGGGCCCTCGATGGTGTCGCAGGCCTCGGCGATGGCGGCGACGTCCTCACCCACCTGCTTGGCACCAGCCATCTTCACCACACCCACCTGCACCTGGGCGCCGGAGGACAGCTGCGTGATGGTGAACTGGCTGCCCTCGGGCAGACGCTCGCCGCTGTTGAGGGTGTCCACGGCCGTCTTGCACTCGCCCGTGGCCTCCAGGCCGGTGAGCGTCATGTGCAGGGGCTGGCCCTGGGCCTCGGGGATGAACTGGGACTGGCCCTGCCCGCTGCCACCGGGCACGTCCTCGGCGGTGAGCGCCATCGGCTCGAGCTCGGCGGCGAGGGCCTGGTCCATGCCGGTGCCGTTGGCCGGGTCGCTCGGGTCGGCGCTTGGGTCCGCGCTGGGGGCCGAGGGGTCCACGGCCGGAACGCTGGAGTCGACGGACGGGCTCTCACCCAGCGACGGCTCCTCGGAGGGGCTCTCCTCGGCCGGTGCGCTCTCCTCCTCGGAGGGGCTCTCCTCGGCCGGCTCCGAGGACTCCTCCTCGGCGGACTCCTCGTCCTCGCTGGTCTCGGACTCCTCGGACGTCTCCGACGACTCGGAGGTGGTCTCCTCCCCCTCGGAGTCGTCACCGCCGCAGGCGGTGAGTCCCAGGGTCGCGGCGGCTGCGACGGCCAGCAGGGTGCGGGCGGCGGGGCGACGGGTCATGACATCTCCTCGGGCGGTCGCGGGGAGTCACCGGGGGGTCCGGTGGGCCGCGGCCTCGTTGTCCAGTGTCTGCACTTCTCGGTCCTCGAACCTACCGCCTGTCGGCCCCCCTCGCGGCGATCTCGTCCATCTGCGAGCGGATGCGGGTGTAGGCATCGCGGCTGATGGCCTGCCACAGTCGCAGTGCCAGGGCAGGATCCTCGGACTCCAGCTGTCTCAGCACCTCGGGGGTCAGCACCCAGGTGTGCAGGTGCTCCCGTGCCGTGACCGTGGCCGCGTGGCGACCGTCCGCCAGCAGTCCGAACTCCCCGAAGCTGTGTCCCGGGCCCAGCACCGACAGCCGCCGGTACTCGATGTCGTCATCCTCTCCCGGGTCGGTGGGGTCCTCCTCGTCGCGGGACTGCAACCCCGGCTCCCGGGCCGTGGTCTCCACCGTGCCGCTGGTGATGAGGTGGATGCCCGCGAAGGGCTCACCCTCGGTGATCACCACGTCCCCCGCCGCGTGCTCCTGCGCCTCCATGCGCTGCGTGAGGGCCTCGGTGTCCGCCGCGCCCAGGGTGGCCAGGACCCCGGCGTCCTGCACCTCCACCTCGGACCGGTCCAGGTCCTCACCCCCGTGCCGCTCCAGCAACAGCTCCTCCACCTTCTCGATGGCCTCCCGGCGGCGGGAGACCACTCGGACCTGCTCCGCATCGGCCACCCGTCCGGAGTCGTCCACCAGCACCATCTCGATGTCCTGCTCCTCGAAGCCGCGGGCGAGCTCGGCCAGACCGGCCCGGGCGAAGTCCGTCACCTCCGTGACGCGTCGGACGTCCAGCACCACCCCATCGACCTCCTGCAGGCCCACCAGCTCGCGCATCACCGACTCGGCGGCACCGAAGGTCAGGTCCCCCTGCACCTCGATGACGCGACCCCGGTGGCCGTGCTCGGCCAGCACGGCCTCGGCTGCCGGCCGACGGCGCACCCCGCTGGGGGCGGCCGTCACCGGATAGGTCACGCGGACCGCCGAGTGCGTGACGCGGGCACCGTGCATGAGGTGCAGGTCGAGCTCCTGCGAGAGCGCCTCGCAGGCCAGCACGCCGCGCTCGGAGTTGCCGTGGCGATCCAGCGGCGGGGAGTAGACGGCCACCCCGGCCTGCCCGGGCACCACCGCGAGGATCCCGCCGCCGACGCCCGACTTGGCGGGCAGGCCCACGCGCACCATCCACTCGCCGGCGTCGTCATACATGCCGCAGGTGCTCATCACCCCCAACACACGTTCCACCACGTCCTCGCCCAGCAGGCGCTTGCCGCTGACCGGGTGGATCCCGCCGGTGGCCAGCAGCGCCGCCATCATGGACAGGTCCTCGGTGGTCACCTCGATGGCGCAGGCGGCGAAGTAGTCGTCGGCGATCTCCTCCGGTCCCTCGCTGATGAGGTCGAAGCTCCGCATCAGGTGGGCCAGGGCGAGGTTGCGGTCACCGTCCTCCCGCTCGAACTCCAGCACCCGCTCGTTGATGGTGAGCTCGCGGCCGGCCATTCGGGAGAAGGCGCGCACCAGGCGCTCGCGGCGCGAGCCCTCGGGGGAGCGGTGGGCCCCGGCGTCGGCGGCCTCGTCCGTGCCGTCGCCGCGGTGGACGGCGTAGGGGTTGCTGGAGCTGCCGGAGACCAGCGACGTGGACGCGATGGCGCCGGCGTTGATCAGCGCGTTCGAGGGCCGCCCGGTGCCCTCCTGCAGCGAGATCTCGTTGAACGCCTCTCCGGAGGGCTCCACGTCGATGACGGCGTCCACGGCCTCGAACCCCGCATCGGTCAGGGCGACGGCGTAGGTGAACGCCTTGGAGATGGACTGGATGGCGAACAGGCGGTCGGCCTCGCCGTGGGAGTAGGTGTGGCCGTCCACGGTGGTGATGGCCAGCCCGAAGTCCCGCGTGTCCACCCCGCCGGTGGGCTCCACGTACCCGGCCGGCTCCCCCGCATCGTGGGTGCGGAAGCGTTCGTGGACCCGCGCGAGCAGGTCGGACAGGGGGTTCGCCGGGTTGGTCGCAGGCATGGGGTGAGTCTGTCAGGTGGGCGTGCGTCACCATGGGCGCCATGGATGCCGTGCAGCACGCCGATGCCGTGACCCGCCGGGTCGAGTCCCTCCCCGGGGGTCACGTGGTGGCCCTGACCCGGGTGCTGCCCGGGCGCCCCCGCACCGTGTGGCCCGTCTGGGAGGAGGTCGCCAGCGGGGTGGGCCCGGCACTGGTGGCCGAGCAGGTGGAGGAGCCCACCAGCTGGCGGGGCCGGTGGGAGACCGACGGACGCACCACCTGGGTGGCCGTCGACCTGGGGCTCGATGGGGGGCAGACCGTGCTCACCGTGCAGCACGCCGTGCCCGACGACGCGGTCTGGCAGGAGACCGGGCCCGCGGGGGTGGGGTTGCGCTGGGACGTGGTGCTGCGCGAGCTGGGTGAGCGGCTGGACCCGGAGGGCGACGGTGCGGAGGCACCAGCGGCCGGCGTCCAGGATGGCGACTTCCTGGCGGCCACCACCGAGCTGTGGGTGGCCGCGCACGTGCAGGCCGGGGCGCCGCCGGAGGCGGCCACCCGGCAGGCCGCCGAGGCGTCACGGCGGGGTGCACAGAGCCCTTCCTGACCGGCGGATCGGGCAGAGAACCACCGGGGGGGGTGGCCAGAAGATGTGATCGCAGGCACAGTGGGGTGTGGCTGGGGGAAGCCTCGGCCCGACTCCGGAACCGGGGTCGCCACACGTGCACCGTGAGGTGCGCAGGGGAGGAACATCATGCGATTCCGCACGATCACCGGCACCACCGTGGCCGCGACCGTGGCCGCCGCAGGCCTGGCGTTCAGCGCCGCGCCGGCGAGTGCCCAGGCCGAGGAGCTGCCCACCTGCGACCGCATCTGGGGAGTCGCCGACGTGGAGATCTCCGATGAGGACGGGGACGGGGAGGCCAGCCCGGGGGACGTCATCACCATGCACGCCACGGTGGAGAACGCCACCGGCGAGGACGTGGACATGAAGGGCGTCGAGATCACCTACACCGACGCCCGTGGGGACGGCGGTGCGAGGTACACCCTGGAGGGCAGCGAGGACGACACCGTGCTGGAGGCCGGGGGCTACCACGAGCTGCGGGGGACCAGCACGATCCAAGAGGGCGACTTCTCCGCGACCGACCCGGTCATCCTGGAGACCGACGGGTGGGAGGTGCCCGGTCACGACTGCATGCTGGTGCTGGACCGGGTCGCGTTCGAGGGGGACCTCAGCGCCCCGGAGCCGCATCCGGAGGACTGGCCCGAGCTGCCCGGGGATGACGAGGACGGCCCCATCGTCGACACGGGCCGGACCGGCGCCGACGACACGGCTGCGTGGGCCGGCGTGGCCGGGACGGGCCTGCTGCTGGCCGGTGCCGCCACCCTGGGTGCGACCCGCCTGCGCCGCAGCACCTGACGCGCGGCCACGGACCGCTCAGGCCAGGCCGAGCTCCCGCGCCTCGTCCCACAGCTCCTCGCGGACGCGCGGGTGCGCCGCCTGCTCGATGATCGCGGCGGCCTGTTCCTTCTCCGAGCGCCCGAACAGGTCGGCCACACCCTGCTCGGTCACGATCGCCGACTGCTGGAAGCTCGTGACCGGCTCGTCGAGCAGCGGCACCACGGCCGAGACGTCGGCCCTGGGGTGCCAGGACCGCAGCCCGATGAGGCTCTGCCCACCCGGGGAGTGCAGCGCGCCGACGATGAAGTCCGTCTGCCCCCCGAAGCCGGAGTGGATCCGCGCGTCGATGCGGGAGGCGTTCGCCTGACCGAAGAGGTCCACCTCGAGTGCCGAGTTGATGGACGTCATCGCCGGCTGCTGGGCGATGAGGCCGGGGTCGTTCGTCCGCTCGGTGCGCAGCATCCGCACCCGCGGGTTGCCGTCGATCCACTCGTACAGCTCGGCGGAGCCGAAGCAGAACGACGAGGTGATGGGCACCGTCTCGTCGAGCACCCCGTCCCGGTCGAGCGCGAGCACGCCGTCGCTGAACATCTCGGTCCACACCCGCAGGCCACGGTGTTGGGCCAGGCCGCCCAGCACCGCATCGGGGATGGCGCCGATACCGGTCTGCAGCGTGGCGCCATCGCCGATGCGGGCCGCGATGCGCTCGCCGATGGCTTGGCCGGCCTCGTCCAGGGGGCCGGCCTCGGCGGCGACGGGGAGCTGCTCGTCCACCTCCAGGGCCAGGTCCACGTGCTCCACCGGCACCTGCGCGTCGCCGAAGGTGTACGGCATGCGCGGGTTGAGGACGGCCACCACCAGCCCACCCCGGGCCCGGCACGCCTCCAGGGCGGCGGGCAGGACGTTGGTCTCCACGCCCAGGCTGACCGCCCCGTTGCGGGGTGGTGCGCAGTGCAGGAGCACCACGTCCGGCGCCAGGGTGTGGCCGAACAGCAGCGGTACCAGTGAGAGGCGGCTGGGCACGTAGCGCAGCCGCGGGCTGCGACGCTGCCCGGCACCGACGAAGCAGGTCTCCAGCGTCACGCCCTCGCGGTCCGGGAGACCGGGCGGGCCGTTGAGGACGTTGAGTGTGTAGCGCTCCAGCGCCTCGTCGACGACGCGCAGGGCCTGCCACGGCACCGCCATGTTGCCGCTGGCCACCACCCGCGGAGTGCCCGGCAGCCCGGACAGGCGGGACCTCAGGACCTCGGTGCTCACGACCTTCATGGGGCCATGCTGCCCCACCGCCGCTGCGACCGGGTCAGGCGCCGCGCTCGTTGGTGCGCTCGGCGGCCCGACGCCCCAGGGTGGTCAGCGCGTGCACGATGCGGTTCGGCGAGCGCCGCTGCACCTCGCGCCCCTCGAGGGTCTCGCTCGGGCCGCCGGTGGGCAGGAAGCGGCCGGTGAGCGCCAGCATCCGCACCGTCAGCTCGGGCACCAGGCCGTGCACCCGCATGCCCACCTGCGCCAGCGGGGTGAGGATGACGTGCGAGTCGCCCGAGAGCACCCCGGAGACGATCTTCTCCGCGGCGCGCTCGGCGTCCATGCTGAGCAGGGGCATCGAGGCGGACGGTCCGAACCACGCGAACTCGGCGGCCTGGTTGCCGGTGAAGGTCGCCCGCTCGTGCGAGCCGGTGCGCATCAGCCCCGGAAGCACGGTCGTGGCGGTGATGCCGGAGCCCGCCAGCTCCGCACGCAGCCCCTCGCTGAAGCCGGCCGCGCCGTGCTTGGCGGTGGCATAGGGCCACAGGTGTGGGACCGCGATCTTGCCGCCGATGGACGACACGGTGCCGATGCGGCCGCGCCCGCGCCCCCGCATCCGCTCCAGGACGGGCAGGGTCACGTTGATGGGGCCCTGCAGCATCGTGCCCAGGGCGGCGTCGAAGTGCTCGAAGGTCATGGCGGTGGCCGGGCCCACCTGGATGATCCCGGCCACGGTGAGGAGCACCTCGATGGGGGCGAGCTCGGTCTCGACCCGCTCCACCAGGGCGAGCACGGCCTCGCGGTCGGAGATGTCGCAGGGGGCGATGTCCACCTGGGCACCCGGGTACTCGGCGAGCAGCTGGGTGCGGGCGGCCGCGAGTGACTCCTCGGACCGGGAGCTCAGGACCACCCGGTGGCCGTGCTGCAGCAGCTCGGAGGCGCAGAGCAGGCCCAGCCCGCGCGAGGCACCCATGACCAGGGCGAGGGGCTGGCGGGAGGCGGGGGCAGGCGTGGTGTCCATGGTCACCACGCTAGGGCCGGGCGGCGCTCGCCGCGCGGGGAGCGCCCGATCGGCCTAGCGTGGAGGTGACCACGAACGTCACCAGCCGACCTGCACCGACGGGTCGAGGCAGGAGCAGCACCATGCGCGCACTCACCTGGCAGGGCCCCTCCGACGTCAGCGTCGAGGACGTTCCCGACCCCGTGATCCAGCAGCCCACGGACGCGATCGTGCGGGTCACCTCCACCGCCATCTGCGGCTCGGACCTGCACCTCTACTCGGTGCTGGGCGCCTTCCTGCACCCGGGCGACGTCCTGGGGCACGAGTTCATGGGCATCGTGGAGGAGGTGGGCCCTGAGGCCGCCGGCCACCTGTCCGTCGGCGACCGGGTGGTGGTGCCGTTCAACATCTCCTGCGGCCACTGCTGGATGTGCAGCCGCGGCTTCTTCGCCCAGTGCGAGACCACCCAGAACACGAAGCAGGGCAAGGGCGCCTCGCTGTTCGGCTACACCGACCTCTACGGCGCGGTGCCCGGCGGCCAGGCCGAGTACGTGCGGGTGCCGCAGGCGCAGTTCGGCCCGGTGAAGGTGCCCCAGGAGGGCGCCGACGAGCGCTTCCTGTACCTCTCGGACATCCTGCCCACCGCCTGGCAGGCCGTGAAGTGGTCACACGTCCCCGAGGGCGGGACCCTCGCGGTGCTGGGCCTGGGCCCGGTGGGCCAGCTGTCGGTGCGCACCGCGTTGAAGCTCGGTGAGGCCCAGCGCGTCATCGGCGTGGACCTGGTGCCGGAGCGCCTCGAGGCCGCCCGCGCCTGGGGCGCCGAGGTGCTGGACCTCCGCGAGGTCAAGGGCAAGGGTCGCGACCCGGAGAAGGTGGCCGAGGCGCTGCGGGACATGACCGACGGCCGAGGCCCGGACTCGGTGCTCGATGCGGTGGGCATGGAGGCGCACGGGAACCCCATCGCCGAGACCGTCATCAACGCCGTGGGCAAGCTGCCCAGCGCCGTCGGCAAGCCGGCGGTGGAGAACGCCGGCATCGACCGGCTGGCCGCGCTGCACACCGCGATCGAGGCCGTGCGACGCGGCGGCACGATCTCCGTCTCCGGTGTGTACGGCGGCATGGTGGACCCGATGCCCATGATGACCATGTTCGACAAGGGCATCACCATGCGGATGGGCCAGTGCCACGTGAAGCAGTGGACCCAGGAGCTCTTCGACGTGGTCTCCCAGTCGCCGGATGTGCTGGGGCTCGAGGACCTCGCCACCCACCGGGTCTCCCTGGAGGAGGCACCGAAGATGTACGAGGTCTTCCAGAAGAAGCAGGACAACTGCCTGAAGGTGGTCCTCAAGCCCTGAGCGCGGGCCCAGCGCAACCCGGCGCCCAGCGTCCTGTGGCGGCTCAGCGCCAGCGGGTGCCCTGCAGCAGTCCGATGAGGTGGTCCAGCACGTCGCTGCCGGCGCTCAGCCCGTTGTGCTCGTGGGCGCTCGTCTCGTACACCTGGGCGTCCGGCAGCAGGCCCGCGGTCTCCAGCGAGAAGTCGCGCGGCACGTACGCGTCGTTGCTGTAGACCGCGGCGGCCACCGGCACGTCCGCGCGGCGCAGGGCCTCCACGGGGTAGAGCTCCGCCCACTGCACCTGGGCCAGCAGGTCCGCGGCCTCGGTGAAGGGGGCCAGCAGGCTGTCCTCGGTGAAGAGCGAACGGTGCAGGTGCTCCCCGCCCAGCAGGGTGGGGTCGGCGGCCACCTCATCGGGCAGCGTGCGGTCGGCCGCCCAGCGGGTGGCGACGCCGTCCGCCATCGACGACTCGTGGAGCACGGAGTACAGCGGGTTGCGGCCACCGAAGGGCAGCATGCCGGCCAGGTCGGCTGAGAAGGCCGAGGAGTGGTGGTCGCGCTCCAGCAGGTGGTGCAGCCGCTCGGCGCCCCAGGACATGCCCAGCCCGTGGCCGGTGGTGCGGAAGCGCTCCGGGGAGACGACGTCGCCGTTCGGCAGCACGATCTCGCCGGCGGCCGCGTGCTGCGTGAGCTCGGCCAGGCGCTCGCGGTCGGCCGGGAAGCGGCGGTGGAAGTCGCGCGACTTGTCCACCATCAGCTCCCAGGTGGCGGAGTAGACCTCCTCGATGGAGTGGTCCACCGGCGGCAGGCCACCGGTGATGAGGGCGCCGGCCAACGACTCGGGGTGCCGGGCCAGGTAGTGCAGCGAGGTGAACCCGCCGAACGACTGACCCAGCAGCGTCCACTGCTCGATGCCCAGGGCCCGGCGCAGCAGCTCGCAGTCGGCCACGATGGAGTCGGCCCGGAAGTGCTGGAGGTAGGCGGCCTGCTGCTGCGAGGTGGTGCCGGCCAGCACACCCGTGAGGCCGGGCGCCGTGCCCCGCGGGCCCACGGTGCTGCCCACGGGCGTGGACAGGCCGGTACCGCGCTGGTCGAGCAGCACCACCTGAAAGTCCTGCAGCGCGCGGCCCAGCCAGCTCGGCGTGGAGACGGTGAGCGAGGGCCGCGGGGACTCCCCGCCCGGGCCGCCCTGCAGGTAGACCAGGTACGGCTTCTCCTGGCCTCCCTCACCGGTGACGATGCGGGCGAAGAGCTCGAGCGTGTCGGCCGGCAGGTCCACCCCCGCCAGGGCCTCGGACGGTGCGGCCGGGGGCGTGGCCAGCCCGTGGTCCACGGGCACCTCCATGCGGACGGTGCGGACGGACAGGCCCGGCTGGGCCTCGGTGGACTCACGCGTGATCTCAGGCATGGCCCGGAGCGTAGCGAGCGCCACCGACAGCCTGCCGTGACAGCATCGGCCCATGCGTCTGTGGAGCGTGCACCCGGCCCAGCTGGACCGCGCCGCCCTGGTGGCGGGGTGGCGCGAGGGTCTGCTGGCCCAGAAGGTGCTGCGCGGGCTCACCAAGGGATACACGCGGCACCCGCAGCTGGAGCGCTTCCGGGAGCTGGTCGACCCGGTGCAGGGGGTGGCCACCTGGCTGCACGGGCTGGCCGACGAGGCCGACGCCCGCGGCTACTCCTTCGACCGCTCACGCGTGGTGGTGGGGCCCGACCCTGCGCTGCGCATGCCGCTCACGGACGGTCAGCTGGCCCTGGAGTGGGAGCACCTGGGCGCCAAGGTGCGCGAGCGCAACGCCGAGTGGTGGGAGGTCATCGCCCACCAGGCGCCGCGCCCCCATCGGCTCTTCGAGCTCGCGCCCGGCCCGGTGGCCGGCTGGGAGCGCGCCGTCTGAGGGAGAGCCGGCCCCTCAGCCCTCGGTCTCGCTGGCCTGCAGGCTCTCCTGAGGGGCGTCACCCGCGCGGTCGGACGCCTTCGGGGTGCCCCCGGAGTGCTTCTCCACGTACTCCTGCGGGTCCTTGTCCTGCGGGGTGATGCCCTCGGCCGCCTTCAGCGCCTCGTAGCGAAGGAAGTCCACCGCGATGTCGTGCCGCAGCTGCAGGCTGGCCTGCTGGCGGAAGTCCGCGAGGTCCTGCCGCTCCTCCTCGCCCATGTGGGTCGAGTTCGCGACGTTGGTGTCCACCACGGCGGTCCACCACGCCTCGGAGCCCACCTCCTGCGCATCGGCCCGACGGATCCCCTCGCGGATGGAGTTGTGGTCGTCGATGGCGTCGTCCACCTCGGCCGCGGCGTCCTCGGCGTCGGCGCCGCCGGTGCCGAGCTGCAGCAGGTGCGGGTAGAAGTACTTCTCCTCGGCCTCGGCGTGGGTCTCCAGCAGGATCACCAGGCGCTTCCACAGCGCACCCAGCCCCTCGGTGTCGTCACGGTCCCACTCCTCGAGCTGGGCGAACTGGGTGCGCTGCTCGTCGTGCTGGCGCTGGATGATGCTGCAGATGTCCATGGGTCCTCCGGGGTGGGTGGTGAGGGGGTGAACCCACCGTAGGTTCACCCGCGGAAGCGCACCACCTGTCCGGGCTGGGCCTGGGCGGCGAGGTCCACGGCCTCGTCGGTGACGTAGGCGATGACCGGATAGCCACCGGTGACGGGGTGGTCGGCCAGGAACACGATCGGTTCCCCGCCGGGGGGCACCTGCACGGCACCGCGGACCATGCCCTCGCTGGAGAGCTCCCCCGCATCGCGCCGTTCGATGCTGGGCCCCTCCAGGCGCAGTCCGATGCGGTTGGACCGGCTCGAGGCGGTCCAGTCGGTGGAGGTGAGCCGCTCCCACTGGGCCGGGTCGAACCAGTCGGCGCGGGGGCCGGGGACCACGGGCAGGTGCAGCGGGCCGGTCGGCGGTGCCGGGCTGGGCGCCGTGTCCACGCCGTAGGCCACCCGGGGGGCGTGGTCGTCGCCCACCGGCAGCCGGTCGCCGTCCTGCACCACCTCTGGTCCCAGTCCGGAGAGCAGGTCGGTGCTGCGGGAACCCACCACGGGCTCCACGTCGATGCCGCCACGCACGGCCAGGTAGGTGCGCAGGCCGGTGGTGGGCGCACCGCATCGGATGCGCTCCCCGGCCCGCAGCCGCACGGTGCCGTGCATGGGCGCGCCCGGCAGGACGGCGCCGGTGAGGGCCACCACCAGGTCGCGCTCGGCCTCCACCTCCAGGCCGCCGAGGGTGATCTCCAGGGTGGCGGCTGCGGGATCGTTCCCGACCAGCCGGTTGGCCAGGGTGTGGGCCGCCCGGTCGGCGGCGCCGGAGGTGCTGATGCCGGTTCCGCCCATGCCGGGGCGACCCAGGTCCTGCACGGTCAGCAGCGGACCGGCGCGGTGCACGACGAGCCCGGGCCTCATGCGTCCGCCGCCTCGAAGACCACCCGCACCCCGGGGCGCAGCAGCGCGGCGGGGTCGCGGTCCGGGTCGAACATCCGCTCGTCGGTGCGCCCGATGAGCTGCCACCCACCGGGGCCCTTGCGCGGGTAGACGCCGGTGAACTCGCCGGCCAGGGCCACCGACCCGGCGGGCACCGCGGTGCGCGGCTCGGAGCGGCGGGCCACGTCCCAGTCGAAGCGCGTGCCGGCGCAGTAGCCGAAGCCGGGGGCGTAGCCCGCGAAGGCCACCGCCCACTCCTCGGACGTGTGGCGGCGCACCACCTCGGCGGTGTCGATGCCGAGCAGCTCGGCCACGTCGGCCAGGTCCTCACCGTCGTACACCACGGGGATGCGCACCACCTCGTCCGATGCGGCTGGCGCGCCTCCCACCTGCACCTGCTCGAGGTGGGAGCGCACCGCGGCGAGGTCGGTGCCGGGCTCGCTGACCACCATCACCGTGCGGGCCGCGGGCACCAGGTCCAGCGTGCCGGGCGGCGGGTGGGCCTCCAGGGCGGCGTGCCAGGCGCGGGCCTCGGTGAGGTCGTCGAGCTCCACGAGCACCGCACGGGTGCCGCTGGGCAGCAGGCGCATCAGGCGAAGGACCGCAGCTCGGTGCCGGCGGCCTGGAGCCCGCGTCGCACCGCCTGGGCGATCTCCACCGCGCCGGGGGTGTCGCCGTGGACGCAGATCGATCCGGGCGTCAGCGTGAGCGCGTTCCCCTCGACGTCCTCGATGGGGTGACCCGTCGCCATCGCGACACAGCGCTGGGTGATCTGCTCGGGGTCGTGCAGCACGGCGCCGGGCTGCCGGCGGGAGACCAGCTGGCCCTCGGGCGTGTAGGCGCGGTCGGCGAAGGCCTCGGCCACGAAGCGCAGCCCGGCAGCCTCGGCGGCCTCCTGCCAGGGGGTGCCCGGCAGGCCGAGGACGGCCAGGCCGGGGCGGAACGCGGCCAGGGCCTCGGCGGTGGCGCGAGCCTGGCCCTCGTCCTTGGCGATGGTGTTGTACAGCGCTCCGTGGGGCTTGCAGTAGCCCACCTCGGTGCCGGCCGCACGGGCGATGCCCTCCAGGGCGGAGACCTGGTAGAGCACGTCGGCGGTCAGCTCGTCGGGCGCCATGTCCATGGCGCGGCGCCCGAAGCCGTGCAGGTCGCGGTAGGCCACGTGGGCGCCGACGGTGACTCCCTGCTCGGCGGCCTTCTGGCAGGTGGTGCGCATGATGAGGGGATCGCCGGCGTGGAAGCCGGTGGCCACGTTGGCGCTGGTGACCACGCCCAGCAGGGCGTCGTCGTCCCCCATCCGCCACATGCCCAGGCCCTCGCCCAGGTCGGCGTTCAGGTCGATGGTGCTCATGGTGCTCCTTCTCAGCTCGTCATCAGGTCGATCAGGGGCTGCACCGAGGTGACGGCCAGGTACAGGGTCAGCAGCCAGGCGATGCTGCCGATCACCAGCAGCCACTTGGGGTAGTGGTAGCCGTGCAGCAGGTCGCGGCGGAACCAGCCGACGTACAGCATCACGCCGATGCCGGCCGGCAGCAGGATGCCGTTGAAGGCGCCGGCGAAGACCAGCAGCGTGGTGGGGGCCTTGCCCAGCACGAGGAAGAGCACGAGGCTCAGGGCGATGAACCCACCGGTGAGCAGGTTGCGGGTGCGCGCCGGGGTGCGGGTGGACGAGGTCAGGAACGAGACGGTGGTGTACGAGCAGCCCACCACCGAACTGATGGCGGCCGCCCAGAAGACCGCGCCGAAGAGGCGCAGGCCCACGTCTCCGGCGGCGGCCTGGAAGGCGGAGGCGGCCTGGGAGGTGCCGGACAGGTCGGCGCCGCTGGCCACCACGCCGAGGATGGCCAGGAAGAGCAGGGTGCGCATCACGCCGGTGACGATGATGGCCAGCACCGAGGTGCGCGAGATCTCCGCGACCTGCTCGGGGCCGGTGTGTCCGGCATCGATGAGGCGGTGGGCGCCGGCGTACACGATGTAGCCGCCGATGGTGCCGCCCACGAGGGTGGTGATGGCCAGCGGCTCGATCACCTCCGGCGCGATGGTGTTGCGCGCGGCCGAGGCGAGCGGCGGGTCGGAGACCACGGCGACGTAGAGGGTGAGTGCCAGCATCAGGGCGCCCAGGGCGACCACGACGCGGTCCATGGCCCACCCGGCCCAGCGGCTGAGGAAGATGCCGATGGCGAGCGCCGCGGACACTGCGGCACCCCATCGGGGGTCGATGCCGGCCAGGGCCTCGGTGCCGATGCCGGCGCCGGCGACGTTGCCGATGTTGAACACCACGCCACCCACCAGCAGCAGGCCCGCGAGCAGCCAGCCGAGGCCGGGGGCCACGTCGTTGGCGAGCTCCTGGGCGCGGCGCCCGCTGACGCCGATGACGCGCCACACGTTCAGCTGCAGGGCGATGTCGATGACGATGGACACCAGGATGGCGAAGGCGAAGGCCGCGCCGAGCTGCACCGTGAACTGGGTGGTCTGGGTGATGAAGCCTGGTCCGATGGACGAGGTGGCCATGAGGAACATGGCCCCCAGCAGGGCGGCGCGGGAGGCGCGGCGGCCGGGGGACGCGCCGGGGGATGAGTTGGGGGACGCGCCGGGGGATGCGTCGGTCTGGGAGGAGGTGCTCATGCGTCGACGCTAGTGATTGTTCAACAATCAGGGAACCGGCTCGGAACGATCGAGACCTTTTCTTGACCTGGCCGAGGACAGGGACCCCAACCCCACCAGCAGCGCGGTGGTCAGCAGGCCCACCGCCAGGGCGGCTCGGCCCTCGGGCAGGAAGGCCATCATCACCAGCACCGCCACCAGGAAGGCCGCCGCCAGACCCGTCACCCACGGCCAGGCCGGCACCGCGAACGCGCCGGGCGCGAGCTCACCGCCGGCCACACGGCGGCGCAGGCCATGGTGGGCGGCGAGGATCAGCAGCCACACGAACACCGTGGCGAAGCTCGCCAGGGAGGCCACGAAGGTGAACACCCGGTCCGGCACCACCAGGTTGAGCACCAGGCCGACCACCAGGGCCACCCCCACCGTGACGATGGCCGCCCCCGGCACGCCCCGGGCGGAGACCCGGCCGAACACCGGCGGCGCGTGGCCCGCCGAGGCCAGACCGAACAGGGTGCGGCCGATGGCGAACGTGATGGCGTTCAGGGCCGAGAACGCGGCGATGACGACCACGGCGTTCAGCACGTGTGCAGCGGCGGGCAGGCCCACCGCATCGATGATCTGCACGAAGGGCGACTGCTCGCCGGTGATGCTGGTCCACGGGGCGAGGGTGAGCATGACGCCCACCGAGCCCACGTAGAACAGCAGGATGCGCCACGGCACCGTGTTGATGGCGCCGGGGATGCTGCGGTGCGGGTTCTGGGACTCGGCCGCCGTGAGGCCCACGGTCTCGATGCCGCCGAACGCGAAGACCACCACCGTCAGCGACAGCAGCACACCCCACGCGCCGTGCGGGGCGAAACCGCCGTGCTCCCACAGGTGGGTGAGGCTCGGCTGGCCCGAGGGGAGGCCCACACCCGTCACCAGCAGGCCCACGCCCAGGACCACCATGCCCACGATGGCGCCGACCTTCAGCAGGGTGAGCCAGAACTCGGTCTCGCCGAACAGCCGCACCGCCACCAGGTTGAGGAGCAGCACCAGGACGATGGTGCCCACCATCCACACCCATCCGGGCACCTGCGGCCACCACGCGCCCAGGTAGATGCGCAGGGCCGTGACGTCGGCGATGCCGACCAGCAGCATCTCGAGGGTGAAGATCCAGCCGATGACGAAACCCCAGGTGCGCCCCAGGTAGCGCTGGGTGAAGTCCACGAACGAGGACGAGTCCGGGGTGCGCAGCACCATCTCGGCCATGGCCCTCATCACCACGTAGATGGCGGCGCCTGCCGCCAGGTAGGCCACCAACACGGCCGGGCCGGCCAGCTGGACGGCGCTCGCCGAGCCGAGGAACAGGCCCGTGCCGATGGCCGTGCCCAACGCGATGAAGCGGATGTGCCGGGTGCTCAGACCGCGGGCCAGCGGGGAGTCCGGGGCCTCGGTGGGGGTGGGGGTCGCTGTGGACACGGAGCCTCTTCGATGCGGTGGTGCGGGACGGGGTGTGCGCGCTGCCGGCTGGTGCGGCGCGCCGCGACCCGCGAGCGTATGCCCCGGTGGCCGGTCCGGAGCCGCACGGGGGGGCTGCCGGGTGGGGTGTGCACAATGTCACGGTGACAACGGAACTCGGTGGACAGCGGTGCGCGCGGACGGTGCGGGAGCTGATCACGGCCGGTCGCCTGGGGCCGGGAGAGCAGCTGGTGGAGCAGTCCCTGGCGGAGGTGTGCGGCGTCTCGCGGAACACCCTGCGGGAGGGATTCCGGATCCTGGCGCACGAGGGACTGGTGGTGCACGCACCGCATCGAGGGGTCTTCGTCTCGGCGCCCGGGGTGGCCGAGGTGCGCGACGTCTACACCGCGCGCCGGGTGGTGGAGTGCGGTGCCCTGCGGGAGCGGGCCGGGCAGGGCCCGGTGGACGCCGACGACCCGGCAGTGGTGGCGCTGCAGGAGCTCGTGGAGCGCGCGCAGGAGGCGGGCCGGGTGGGGCGATGGGGTGAGGTGGGCGACCTGAACATGGCCGTGCACCAGCAGTGGGTGGACCTGGCAGGCAGCCGGTGGCTCTCGACGGCGGCGATGGGGCTCCTGGCGCACGCCCGACTGGCCTTCCGCACCCTGGCGGACCCCGACGGGCTGCACTCGGCCTTCGTGGCGGAGAACGCGCGGGTGGTGGGGCACGTGGTGGCAGGGGAGCTCACCGTGGCGGCCGACGTGCTGGAGGGGTACCTGCACCGTGCGGAGGGGTTGGTCGTCGCCGCGATGGGGTGAGCCACCGGGTGAGCCGGTCGGGTGCGACGTCGGGTGAGCGGGGCCGGGTGGGGGCTTTCCCAAGACTTGGTCAAGAAGAGCCCTGTTCCCTGTCCTGCCGGGCCCCCTCTCCCTAGGGTCCGAGCATGAGTGCTGCGACCCGCCGTTCCCTGTCCATCGCCCTTGCCGGGAGCCTGCTGCTGGTGGTGCCGGCAGCCACGGCCGCGCCGTCCGAGGGGAGCCGCCCGGCGGCGCCGTCTCAGGCCGGTGAGGCTGCCGCTGCCGCGGAGGGCATCACCCATGACGAGAATCCTCAGGTGCCGCGCGGGGCGGCGTGGAGCGAGGCGTACTTCCCCTCCACACTCCCGTCCCGCAACGGTGACCCGGTGGAGCTCCACGCTGATGTGCTGCGCCCCGCGCACCTGCCTGAGGACGCCAAGACGCCGGTGATCCTCTCGGTGGGGCCGTACTTCAGCCACCTCGGCCAGACGGACGACGAAGGGCACCCGGTGGCGGGCCCCTCGCAGCGGTTCGTCGACTTCATCGACGGAGCGGACCTCATGCGCCGGGGCTACACGGTGGTGCTCGTGGACCTCCGCGGGTTCGGGGCATCCACTGGCTGTCTCGACTGGGCGGGACCCGGGGAGCAGGCCGATGTGGAGGCTGCCGTGGAGTGGGCGGCCTCGCAGCCCTGGTCCACCGGCAAGGTGGGCATGTACGGCAAGTCCTACGACGCGATGACCGGCCTCATCGGCAACAACAACGAGCCGCGGGGTCTGGAGGCCGTGGTGGCCCAGGAGCCGGTGTGGGACATGCACAACTACCTCTACAGCAACGGTGTGCCGCGACCCAACAACGTGGGAACGCCCAACGCGTACAACCACATCTCGGGGCTCCCGGGGCACGCCGGGGACACCGCCAAGTACAAGTGGAACGCCGACTACGAGAAGCGCAACCCCGAGTGCCACGCGTTGAACTCGGCGGACGGGCTGATCTCCGACCCGGCGTCCGAGTACTGGAAGGACCGCGACCTGGCCAGCCTGGCGGGCGGGTCGGACACCCCCCTGTTCGTGACGCAGGGGTTCATCGAGACCAACACCAAGCCCGAGGACATGCGCAAGTACCTGGACAACCACCGCGGGGAGCAGCGGGGCTGGCTGGGCATGTGGAACCACGTGCGGGGCAACGACCGCACCGAGGACGGTCGCCTGGAGATGGGGCGCGAGGGCTGGTTCACCGAGGTGATGAGCTTCTACGACGAGCACCTCAAGGGCACCGAGCCGCAGCAGGAGTTCCCGGCGTACGTCATCGAGGACAGCAACGGCCAGTGGCGTGCGCAGGACACCTGGCCGCAGGTGAACACCACCCGCACCGTGGACCTGGAGGACGGGTCCTTCGTGGACGACCGTGCCGGGGTGGCCGCGGGTGCGGGCGCGTCCGGTGCAGCGGAGGTCTCCGGTGGGGAGTCGTTCACGGTCTCCACGGCCGGTGGCGCCGCCCACGACATCGAGGACGGTCCGTCGCTCCGCGAGGCGCGGCCGCAGGCAACGAGCGAGGTGCCGCAGCGCAAGGGGCCCAAGGGGCCGAAGCGTGACCGCATCACCGAGGATGCCTACGGCTACGTGACCTGGTCGAAGCCCGTGAAGCGTGAGACCCGGGTGACGGGGACCCCGCGGGTCGACTTCCGGGCCCGTGGCGAGGGAGCCGTGGCGGTGCAGCTGTTCGACGTGGCGCCCGACGGGACCGCCATGCGCTTTGACGAGCAGGTGGTAGCCGTCGATGGGGGTCGGCACCAGATCGCGTTGAAGGACACCGAGTGGACCCTCGCGAAGGGCCACCAGCTGGCGGTGCGCTTCGGCACCATCGATGCCGACGAGTACTGGTCCAACGAGCCGACGCACGAGAAGGTGTCGGTGCGGGACGCGCGGCTGACCCTGGAGACGCAGAACACCCGCCGGGACGTGCCCACCCACGGTGCGGTGTCGCCCTTCCTGGGTCGCTACGTGGAGGCGTACACCGAGCAGTGGGACGCCAAGGTGCCCGGGACGTTCACGGTGAAGGCGTCGCAGGGCAAGCCCAAGCACCCCTGAGGTCGTCGACCACCGCGCGTGTTGCAGCCCCGGTTCCCGTGTGGGAGCCGGGGCTGCGGCGTGGGGGGGGGGGTGACCTGCAGGCCGGGGCTGCGGTGGGTGGGGCCCATTGCCCTGCCGGTGGTTACTGGTCGGTGTAGTCGTGGGGTTGGGTGGTCTGTTGCTGGCCGAGCAGGGTGGTCCAGTGGACGGTGCCGTCGTCGGTGATGGTGGCGTGCCAGCCGCGGTTGGTCTTACGGGTGTGTCCGCGGCGGGAGAGGCACTGCAGGTTGCCCGGGGTGGTGGTCCCGCCCTCGTCGAAGGGGGTCACGTGGTCGAGCTCGCACTGCTGGGCGCTGACCCCGGAACCGGGGTCGCGGGCGATGCCGTCCCGGGCACGGACGAACCGGGCCACCGACGCCGTCGGCCGATACGTGTACGGCGAGACACTCACCGCATGACCGGTGGTCGGGTCAGCGACCAGGCGCTGCCACACCGACCCCTCCCGGATCGCCACGGCACGAACGTGCTCGGGGTCGAGCTACCCGAACCCGGGCATCCACCCCAACGCCGCACCCCGCAAGCCCCGGTGGGCACCCCGGTCACCGGGGGTGGCCTGCACATCGTCTGTCTGACTGGCCGGTCGTAGCTCGTCGGGCGGATCATCACCCGGTGGACTCGAACCACCCGGTGGGCCGCTGGTGGTCACACTGGTCCCGTCAGTCGGGGTATCAGCGTTTTCGAGCAGCACATCCAGCCCCACGACGACCGTCACACGTGCCGGAGGAAGGACCGGATCACCGACCTGGGGCACGGGGAACCAGTCATCCGACACGGTCCCGCAGGACGTGCACACCGGCGGCGCTGGCGGCTCAGGGGCCACTGGGCCCGGGGGCCGTGTGCCCGCACCGGTGCCAGTGTTCGTGGTCGCCCGGGCCGGGGCGGGCAGCGGGGGGTGGGTGAGCGCGTCACCTGCCAGGCCGCCACTGCCGTCGCCAGCGGCCCCACCGGGCTGGGTGAACGCGTCACCCGCCAGGCCGCCACTGCCATGAATGGCCGCCTCACCGGCGGTGCCGTTGCTGGGCGTGCTGCCGGGCTTGGTCGTGGGGCTCGTGTGGGTGGGGTTGGTGCAGGTGCCGGGGAGCTGGCCGACCAGGAGCAGGTCGAGGTGAATGTCCGACCGCAGCTGGGACAGGGTCCGCTGATCACCCGCAGCCTTCGCGCGGCGGGCCGCAGCATCCAACCTGCCCCACGCGGCAGCCACCCGGGTGCCCTCACCCACCACGGTCAGCGACCCGGTCCCGTCATCACCAGGATGGGTCCACGACCCGCGCTCTTGGATCGCCTGGGCCATCCGCTCCCGGGCCGCCTGCCGGTCAGCCGCCTCGACCTTGCGGATCCTGCGGCGCAACAACTCCCGGAACGACGCAGAAGACCGCGGCGACCCATCAGCCGCCCTGGTGAGGACGGCCAGGCCGATCGCGACCGCATCATCGGCCTGCAAGTGCCTGGTGTCAGCGAACCAGGTCAACACCCGCGACAACGACGCCCGCCCCTCCACCAAGGCTTCCCGCCCACACACGACCCGCTCAGGATCGGAGGCGACCAGGCCCACCAGGTGCCCGATCCGGGCCGGTGCCTCACCGGTGGCCGCGACGACCTCCTCAGTCACGATCACCGGCGCATCACACGGACGCAGGATCCCCGGCTCACCCTCATCCACACGCTGCTGCAAATGAGCCACCGTGTTCGAGTACACCTTCCCCACGGCATCCATGAGGGCCACATCCGCCGTGCGCGCGGACTCCACCGCCGACACCGCGTCACCCAGAGCCGATTCGGCACGCTCCCACGCACCCGCCGCACGCCCACCACAGGGCGTGCCTGCGGACGAGGCCGGCTCGTTGGACCGCACCCCGGCAGACCCGGCCACCACGCCGGACTGCTGCCCACCCGCACGGGACAGGGGGCCCTGCCCCGTGTCGAACGACTCCTGCCGCATGCCCCCACCCCCTCAGATGGTCACCACGTGTTCCACATGCTGTCCGACACCCCGTCGAACTGATGTCCCCACACTAGACGGGACCACCGACAACCTCCCCCCACCACCCCAGACCCTGTGGACAACCCGCCATCTCACCGGCTCACGCACGCCGGGCCGAGGCCTCACCCGGGCGGCGACAGCTCCCGCAACAGCCGGCCCATCGCCTCGAGCCCGAAGTACTCGGCAATCACATGGGCGTTCTTCGGCCCGAGCGACGGGTCGGCCCCGGCGGCCACCAGCATCCGCACCAGGTCCTCGCGCTGTCGGAAGACCGCCGCAGCCACGGGGGTCTGGCCAGCGTCGTTGATGCGCCCGGTGTCGGCGCCCCGTTCCAGCAGCAGCCCAGTGGCCGCGGCATGGCCGTGGTAGACCGCGAGCATCAGCAGCGTGTCACCGCGGCTGTTCGTGAGGTTCACCGGTACGCCGAGGTCCAGCAGCTCCACCAGCCCGTCCACGTCCCCCGCCCGGGCGCACGTGAACGTGCTCTCCAGCACCGCCAGCTCGTCCTCGGTCAGGCCAGGAACACCCCCTGTGCCAGAGGTGCCCGCATCCCTGCCCACACCGGTTGGTGCCGGGGACCCCACAGGATCCCCGGCACCAACCGTCACGTGGTCAGTGCTCAGGGCAGGTCCTTCTCCGGGGCCTTGGCCAAGCGATCCCACACGCGGTGCTCCCCGAGCAGCTGCACGACCGCGTCGACCGCGTCCTGCGGCCCCGTCGCCTGCACCACGCCGGCGTCGGCCTCGGGCACCGCGTCGACGACGAAGGCGGCACCGTCACCCCATCCACCGACGGCCTTGCCGTGGTGCCAGGCCTCGCCCACCAGGTTTCGTAGGCCGCGCGGCAGGTCGTCGGCGTGGTCGCCCACGAGCACCGCCTCGAACTCGATGCTGGCGGCCGTGAGGGGGGTGCGGTCCACCATCAGGCCCTCCCGGCCCTGCAGCAGTCCGCCCTTCGGTGCCACGAGCATCGGCACCATGCCGGCGTCCTCGACGGCCTTCTTCGCGGCGGCCACCTTCTCGATGTCGCACTCACCGCACACCAGGAGGCCCACCACGCGGCCGTCGACCGGCCACGTGTCGCCCACCTGCGAGACAGCGGGGCTCGGTGCCATGTCCTGGACCGTCGCGCCCGCATCGGCCTGGGGGGTGTCCCGCCCCAGGTTCTCGGCCACGGTGGCGGCCAGGTCGGTGTCGATGACGGCGAGGTGGCCCAGCTGGCGGTCCACCACGTGGGGCATCGTGCACTTGCCGAGCTCGAAGCTGTACGCGTCTGCCACGTGGGCCTGCTCCACCTCGCTCAGCGAGCGGTAGAACATGCGCACCTGGGTGAAGTGGTCGTCAAAGCTGGCCGCCAGGGCACGCTCCTTCACACCCTCCACCGGACGCGGGAGCTCGATGAGGACGCCCGGCACGTACTCGACGCCCTTGTCCGCGCCGGGGGAGTTGACCAGGCCGGGGTGCCAGGGGACCTCGGCGGGGTCGGCCGCACCCTGGGGGGTGTAGGCCACCTTCCCGGTGTGCACGGCCATCTGGTGCATGCCGTCACGCTGGTGGGTGTTCACCTCCGCCTCGCGGGCCCGGTTGATGGGCAGCTGGTGGAAGTTGGGCCCACCCAGGCGGCTGAGCTGCGTGTCCAGGTAGCTGAACAGGCGCCCCTGCAGCAGCGGGTCGTCGGTCAGGTCGATGCCGGGCACCAGGTGGCTGGGGCAGAAGGCCACCTGCTCGGTCTCGGCGAAGAAGTTGTCCACGTTCCGGTCCAGCGTCATGGTGCCGATCACCTGCACCGGCGCCAGCTCCTCGGGCACGAACTTGGTCGGGTCCAGCAGGTCGATGCCCTCGAAGACCTGCTCCGGGGTGTCGGGGAAGACCTGGACGCCCAGGTCCCACTCGGGGGCGGCGCCGGAGTCGATGGCCGTGGTCAGGTCGCGGCGGTGGAAGTCCGGGTCGTTGCCCATGATGGCCTGCGCCTCGGGCCACAGGGTCGAGTGGACACCGGCCCGCGGCTTCCAGTGGAACTTCACCAGGCTGGTCTCCCCCTCCGCGTTCACCAGCCGGAAGGTGTGGACGCCGAAGCCCTCCATGGTGCGCAGCGAACGCGGGATGCCACGGTCGGACATGTTCCACATCGTGTGGTGCTGCGCCTCGGTGTGCATGGAGACGAAGTCCCAGAAGGTGTCGTGGGCCGATGCGGCCTGCGGCACCTCGGTGTCCGGCTCCGGCTTGGCCGCGTGCACCACGTCCGGGAACTTGATGGCGTCCTGGATGAAGAACACCGGGATGTTGTTGCCGACGAGGTCGTAGTTGCCCTCCTCGGTGTAGAACTTCACCGCGAAGCCACGGGTGTCGCGCGGGGTGTCGGCGCTGCCGCGCGAGCCCAGCACGGTCGAGAAGCGGGTGAACACGGGCGTCTCGACGCCGGCCTGCAGGAAGCCCGCGCGCGTGAGGCCGGCCGCGGCTCCGTTGGAGCGGAACGTGCCGTGCGCCCCGACGCCGCGGGCGTGGACCGCGCGCTCGGGGATGCGCTCGTGGTCGAAGGCCGTGACCTTCTCCCGGAAGTGCTGGTCCTGGATCAGCGACGGGCCGCGGCGCCCCGCCTTCAGGGTGTGGTCGGTGTCGGGAACCCGCACGCCGTGGGCGTTGGTCAGGTGCTCGCCGGACTGGAAGTGCCCTCGGTTGGTCTCCATGCGTTCAGTGTGGGGTCCACCCCAGCACTCCTCAACCGCTGGCGTCGGCGGGGCCCCGGTGGTGCCCCGGTCAGCCCCGCCGCACCGCCACCAGACCCACGGCGACCGCCCCGGCGCCGACGAACCACCGCACCGGGCCGCGAACACTCACCGCAGCCACTCCCACGAGCCCCACCGCCACCGCGTGGCTCACCCGCACACCGAGTCGGGCGGGCAGTCCCTCCTGGCCGGTCGCGCGGTCGTCGTCGACGTCCCGTGCGGCGTTGCCCAGGTGCGCGGCGACCCCCAGTGCTGCCCCCGCCACGGCCGACCGCACCGGCCACCCGGCGCCACCGCCGGCCCGGTGGGAGAGCAGGGGCAGGGCCCCGAAGGCCACCCCCCACGGCACCGGCGACAGCACCGTCCGCTTCATTCCCAGGCTGTGCGCGACCCCCGGCACCGCCACCAGGGCCAGCTGGGAGACCGCCAGTGGCCACCCCATCCAGCGGCCGGTCCCGAGGCTCGTCAGGGCCGCCCCCGCCGTCGCCACCCACACCGTGCGCGGGGCCACCACCCCGGTGGCGACGGGCTTGTCCGTCCGGCCCACCTGGGCGTCGCGCTCCGCATCGAGCACGTCGTTGACCCACCCGATCACGAGCTGACCCGTCCCCACCGCCACGGCCCAGGCGCCCACGTGGCCCCCTCCGGGGCCGGCAGGTGGGCCCGATGCGGTGAGCGTGCCGCTGCTGCCCCCTCCCCCGGGGGGCCGGGCACCGCTCGCCAACGCCGTCCCCAGCGCCGAGACCAGCAGGGTCGGGAGCGGGTGGCAGGCGGCGGCGAGCCCGCTCACCACCCGGGCGCCTCCTCGGGCGGCTCGGACCAGGGGGTTCGACATGCCGGCAGCGTAGGGGCGACATAGGCTCGGTGCATGCCGGCCCCTTCGCGACTCCTTGCCGCCCACGTCGTCCCGGGCGGGCACAGGGCGCCACAGTCGGCCGTGACCGACGCCGTCGCGGGCCTCCTGGCCGGCACCGCGGCCGAGGAGACGCTGCTGCGCCGCATCCACGCGAACGCCGGCGTGCACACCCGCTCCCTGGTGCTGCCGCTGGAGGAGTACCGCGGGCTCGACGGCTTCGGCACCGCCAACGACGCCTGGCTGGAGCACGCGCCTCGCATGGCGGTCGAGGCGGTGAACGGCGCGCTGGAGCGTGCCGGGGTGACCGCCGACCAGGTGGACGTCGTGGTCTCCACCACCGTCACCGGCATCGCAGTGCCCTCCCTGGAGGCCCGGATCGCTGCCGAGGTCGGCTTCCGGGAGGACGTGGTGCGCGTGCCCCTCTTCGGCCTGGGGTGCGTGGCCGGCGCCGCCGGGATCGCCCGGGTGCACGACCTGCTGGCCGGACGCCCCGAGGGGGTGGCGGTCCTGTTGGCCGTGGAGCTCTGCTCGTTGACCGTGCAGCAAGGTGACGCCTCCCGCGCGAACATGGTGGCCTCGGGGTTGTTCGGCGACGGCGCCGCCGCGGTGGTCCTCAGCGGGCCCGATGCGGTGACCCCGGCCGCCGCGCCCGGCCCGCGCCTCTCCGTGGTCGCCTCCCGCAGCCGTCTGTACCCGGACACGCACCGCGCGATGGGCTGGGACGTCGGTGACGGCGGGCTGGGCATCGTGCTGGGCGCGGAGGTGCCGGACCTGGTGACCCAGCACGTGGGGGCTGATGTGGAGACCTTCCTGGCGGACCACGGCCTCACCCCGCAGGACATCGCCTTCCACGTGGCCCACCCGGGTGGGCCGAAGGTGCTCCAGGCCATGGAGGGCGCCCTGGGCGTGCCCCGCGAGGCACTCGGGCTCACCTGGGACTCGCTGTCCGAGGTGGGCAACCTCTCCAGCGTCTCGGTGCTGCACGTGCTGGGCAGGACGCTCGCCGAACGCCCACCGACGCCCGGCCAGTACGGGCTGCTGCTGGCGATGGGGCCCGGCTTCTGTGCAGAGCTGGTGCTGCTGCGCTGTGAGGAGGCGGCATGAGGCTGCGGGGGACGGGCCGCCGTGCCCGGCGGGTGAACCCTGCGTTCGCGGCACTCCTGGGCGCCGTGGCGGTCGAACGGGTGGTGGAGCTCGTGGTGGCCCGCCGCCACGGCCAGTGGGCGCGCGAGCGGGGCGGGGTCGAGCACGGCGCAGGGCACTACCCCGTGATGGTGGCCCTGCACTCCGGGCTGTTGGTGGGATCCCTGGTGGAGCACGCTGCCGGGCGACGCGCCGCATCGCAGGAGGGGAGCGCCCCCTTCCACGCCGGGCCCGCGCTGGCGGTCTGCGCGGGCCAGGCGCTGCGCTGGTGGTGCATCCGCAGCCTCGGCCCGTACTGGAACACCCGCGTGGTGGTGGTGCCGGGTCACGAGCTGGTGGCCACCGGCCCGTACCGCTGGCTGCCGCACCCCAACTACCTGGCCGTGGTGGTCGAGGGGGCGGCCCTCCCACTGGCCGGCGGCGCGCGGTGGACCGCGGGGGTGTTCACCGTGACCAACGCGGTGCTGCTGCGTCACCGCATCGCGGTGGAGGAGAGGGCGCTGGCGACGGTGGCCCCGTGACGGACCTGCTGGTGGTCGGCGGCGGGCCCGCCGGGCTCGCCACGGCACTGGCCGCCCACCGCGCGGGGCTCTCGGTGGAGGTGCTCGACCGCCGCCCCGGGGTGGTGGACAAGGCCTGTGGTGAGGGGCTGATGCCGGGGGGTCTGGCACGGTTGCAGGCGCTCGGCATCGACCCGGACGGACACGCGCTCACCGGCATCGACTACGTGACCCCCGCCGGCCGCCGCGCCCGGGCGTCGTTCTCCGCGCCCGGGCGGGGGGTGCGGCGCACCGTGCTGCACGCCGCGATGCGGGAGGCCGTCCTGTCAGCCGGCATCCCGTTGCGCCACCGCCGCCTCGACCCGGTGCGCGAGCTCGACGTCCGCGCCGACCACGTGCGCCTCGATGGGGTGAGCCACCGGTGGGTGGTCGGCGCAGACGGGTTGCACTCACGGGTGCGTGAGCTGGTGGCGGTGGGGCGTGCCCGGGTGGTCACGCGGCCGCCGCTGGCCGCCCGGCCTCGGCGGTACGGGCTGCGGGCCCACCTGCGCGTGGCGCCCTGGACGAGTCAGGTGGAGGTGCACTTCGGCCAGGGGGTGGAGGCCTACCTGACCCCGGTGGCCGCGGACCAGCTCGGGGTGGCACTGCTCTCCTCGCGCCGCGCACCCTTCGCGGACCAGCTCACCCGCCTGGGTGACCTGGGGCGCTGGTTCGCCGCGCAGCCCGCCACGCAGTGGGGGCCCGTGGCCGGTGCCGGCCCGCTGTGGCAGACGGTGTCGCGGCGAGTGGACGGGCCGGTGCTGCTGGTCGGTGATGCGGCCGGATACGTGGACGCGCTCACCGGCGAGGGGGTCTCGCTGGCCCTGGTGCAGGCCACCGCACTGGTGGAGTGCCTGGTGACGGATCGGCCCGGTGACTGGGAGAGGCGGTGGACGCGGCTGACGGCGGCGCACCGCATCGCGACCGGGGGTCTGGTGGCTGCGGTCTCCACGGCGCCCACCCGGGCGGCCCTGCTGGGCGCCGCGACGACCTGGCCGGCGGCCTTCCAGAGGGTGGTGGGGGCGCTGGCCGAGGCCTGAAGGTCACTCGGCGGTGAAGGCCTGCCCCGCCCAGGTGCGGTGGATGGTGGCGAGGGTCTCCAGCTGCCGCTCGGCGGCAGCCGCCAGCTCCTCGAACTCGGAGCGGTCCAGGCCCAGCCGGTCGGCGTGCAGGGTGAGGGTCTGCCACAGCGAGAGCTTGCCCAGCACCCCCGAGCGCAGGAGCTCGACCTCCAGCAGGGGGCTCAGGGGCGAACGGCTCGTCAGGTGCTGGTTGGGCTTGAGGCGGCCCACCTTCTCGCCCACGGCAGCCGCCGCCATCTTCAGGCCACTGCGGCCGGCGCCGAGGGTCTTGATGATCTCGAGCAGCCGCTCACGCTCGTCGGTGATCTGACTCGCGAGGGTCTGCAGGTCGTCGTGGTGGGGGAGGTCGCCGTACTCCTCGACCATGTTCTCCAACCGCTCCAGGGCTCCGGTGGCACCCGTGGCGTGGTCGTTGAGGTAGGTGGTCCAGAGGTCCATCTCGGCATCGGTCAGCTCGGTGCGGTTCATGGATCGATCCTTCCACTCCTGGAGACACTTCACCTGTTGAGGGCTCTGGCGGTCGGGGAGGGCGGTGCGGTGGCGCCCGGTGAGCGTGCGGGGGAGGCTGGAGCTGCCGCCCCGTCCGGGGTGGCGCACCGCGCGGCCCCCCGCAGGCGGTGGTCGTCCTTCCGAGGAGCAGCGATGAACCCCCTGACAGCAGCCGTCCACTGGCTCGAGCGACAGCGCGGCCTGGATGGTGTGGCCGTTCCCGTGCGCGATCTCGTCGCCCGTGTCACCTCGCCGGAGCCCGTCGGCGACCTCCTCGGTGGACGCTGGCTCGGACACCCGGTGCACCCCCTCCTGGTGCACGTCCCCCTCGGGGGCTGGGTCATGGCCGCGGTGGTGGACCACCTGGGGGGACCGGGGTCCGAGGACGCCGCCGACCTGTTGGTGCTCACCGGCATCGTCGGCTACGTGCCGGCCGCGGCCACCGGGGCGCACGACTGGTCCAGCACCCGGGGCGGCGCCACCCGTGTGGGCCTGGCGCACGCCGGCCTGAACGCCGTGGGGCTGGCACTGCACATCGGCTCGCTGGCTGCTCGCCGGTCCGGTGCGCGTCCGGTGGGGATCGCGTTGTCGACCGTCGGTCTGGGCGCGGTGGGCGTGGCCGGCTACCTGGGCGGGCACCTCGCCTACGTGAATGCCGTGGGCGTGCACGGGACGGGGGAGCGCCACGTCAGCGAGGGCCCGGCACAGGAGGTGGAGATCCGCGTCCGCTCCTGAGGGTCGGGGCGGGGCGTGACGAGGATCATCACACCGAGTTCGTATCACCCTAACGACGTGTGATCTACTGATCCGTCCGTCATCCCCTCCCTGACTGGAGACCCCTCGTGATCCTCACCGGCCTGCTCGTCGGCCTTTCCCTCGGTTTCGTGATGCAGCGCGGGCGCTTCTGCATCACCGGTGCCTTCCGCGACGTGTGGCTCACCGGCTCCACGCGCTGGCTCACCGCCTTCGCCGTGGTCATCGCCACCCATGCCGTGGGCTACCTCGCACTCACCTCCCTGGGCGTCATCGACGTCGCCGTCGAGCCCCTGCCGCTGGCTGCCGCGGTGGTCGGCGGGCTGGTGTTCGGCATCGGCATCGTGCTGGCCGGTGGCTGCGCCACCGGTACCTACTACCGCGCGGGCGAGGGCCTGGTGGGCAGTTGGTTCGCCCTCGGCTTCTTCGCCCTCACAGCAGCGATGATGAAGTTCGGCCCCCTGGCCGGGTTCACCACCTGGGCCCGGGAGCAGACCGTGGGCGCCACCACCGTCTCGAACACCCTGGGCCTGCCGGACTGGGCGTTGGTCGGCGTGCTCGTGGCCGGCACCGCCCTGGCCGTGCGACACCACCTGCGCCGTGATGCGGCCCGCCCCGCCGCCGCGTCCCTCCCGCCGCGCCGCCGGGGCGTGGCCCGCGTGCTCACCGAGATGCGCTGGCACCCCTTCGCCACGGCCCTGGTGATCGCCGGCATCGCCACCGTCGCCTGGCCCCTGAGCATCGCCGCCGGCCGGGTGGGCAGCCTCGGCATCACCACCCCCTCGGCCAAGAGCGTCGAGTACCTGGCCACCGGCGACCTCACCCTCGTGGACTGGAGCGTGCTGCTGGTGGTGGGCATCCTGCTCGGCTCGTTCCTGGCCGCCCGGGCCAGCGGGGAGTTCCGTGTGCGGGTGCCCGACGCCTCCACCATCCACCGTGCCATCGGCGGTGGTGCCGCCATGGGCGTGGGCGCCTCGCTGGCGGGCGGCTGCACCGTCGGGCACGGCATGGTGGCCACCGCCCAGCTGAGCTGGGAGGGCTGGATCGCCACCGTGATGATGTTCGTGGGCGCCGGCATCGCGGCCCGGGTGGCCGTGGCCAACCGGGCCAGCCAGAGCGCCCCGGTGGCCACCGACGACACCCCGGCCACCCAGGTGGGGGAGCGTCCGGCGGAGGGCACCGACCGCCCCGCGCCGGTGCTCACCCCGATCTCCTGAGGCGCCGGGCCCACCCGACGCCCGCCCACCCCCTCGGAATCTCCCACTCCCCGACCCCACTCCCCAGGAGGACACCATGAGCAAGTACGCCCTCGAGACCACCGGTCAGGTCTGCCCGTTCCCGCTGCAGGAGGCCGGCCGCGCCATGGACCAGCTGCAGTCCGGTGACGAGCTCGTCATCGCCTTCGACTGCACGCAGGCCACGGAGTCTCTGCCCCTGTGGGCCGCGGAGAACGGTCACACGGTGACCGAGTTCGACCGCACCGGCGACGCCAGCTGGAGCATCACCGTGCAGAAGGCCGGCTGACCCGCCTGCGACTCATTCCGGCCGGCGCGCTCCCGCGCCGGACTCACGCCGCCGCGTCACAGCACGGTGGAGTGAGTCCTGCGCGGATCGGGCTGGCTCAGCGGGGGTCGGGCATGCGCTCCCCGGTGGCCGCATCGAAGAGGTGCACGTGCTGCACCTTCGGCACCATCCACACCGTCTCGCCGGCCCGCGGCGGGGTGCGACCGTCGGCCCGCATCACGACGGTGTCGCTCGAGGCGTCCTCGTCGTCGTCCGCCTTCTCGGTGGCCACCGTCTCCAGCGTTCCGCTCTCGTCAGCCAGACGCCCGTAGACGTAGGCGTCCGCGCCGAGCTCCTCCACGAGGTTGATCCGCACCTGGGCGCCCTCGCCCGCCTGGCCGATGGTCATGTCCTCCGGGCGGATGCCGACCGTCACCGCATCGGAGGTCAGCGCGGCCTGCTGCTCGGGGGTGAGCCGGAAGGTCGACTCACCGAAGCGCACCACGCCGTCCACCACGGGCGCGTTCATCAGGTTCATGCTCGGCGAGCCGATGAAGCCCGCCACGAACGCGTTGGCCGGACGGTCGTAGAGCTCGCGCGGGGTGGCCACCTGCATGAGCAGGCCGTCCTTGAGCACCGCCACGCGGTCGCCCATGGTCATGGCCTCCACCTGGTCGTGCGTCACGTACACGGTGGTCACGCCCAGCTCACGCGTCAGCGAGGCGATCTGCGTGCGGGTCTGCACGCGCAGCTTGGCGTCCAGGTTGGACAGCGGCTCGTCCATGAGGAAGACCTTGGGGGAGCGCACGATGGCACGGCCCATGGCCACGCGCTGACGCTGCCCGCCGGAGAGGGCCTTCGGCTTGCGGTCCAGGTACGGGGTGAGGTCCAGCAGCTCGGCCGCCTCCTCCACCCGCTGGTTGCGCTCCGCGGAGCCGACGCCGGCGATCTTCAGCGCGAAGCCCATGTTGTCGCGCACCGACATGTGCGGGTACAGCGCGTAGTTCTGGAAGACCATCGCGATGTCGCGGTCGCGCGGGGCGACGCCGGTGACGTCGGTGTCCCCGATGCGGATGCTCCCCTCGCTGACCTGCTCCAGGCCGGCCAGCATGCGCAGGGTGGTGGACTTGCCACAGCCGGAGGGGCCGACCAGCACCAGGAACTCGCCGTCGGCGATCTCCAGGTCGAGGCGGTCGACCGCGGGGCGGGTCTGCCCGGGGTAGACGCAGCTGACGGCGTCGTAGGTGACGGTTGCCATGATGACTCTCTTCCCCGGCAGGTACGTGCCGGACGATCCGTTGGAAAGAAGGGTGGGGCGTGCCCGGCGGGCACCGGTGCAGCGTAGGTCACGGAGAGGTGCGCGGGGCTGCGCGGACACCGCGGCTAGATTGAGCGCATGACCGACGGACCGCAGATGAACCCCTCCAGCCTCCCGTCCCCTGACCGCGGCCAGTACGGCTGGGGCGATGGGGGCGGACAGCGCCCGATGCGGGAGCAGCACCCCGAGGCGGTGGCCATCCTCGTGCTGGGTCTGCTCTCGGTGGTGATGATCTGGCCGCTGGGATTCGTGGCCTGGTACATGGGCAACAAGGCGATGCGGGACGTGCGGGCCCGCCCCGGCGTCTACGAGAACGAGAGCCTCATCACCGCCGGGCGCATCCTCGGCATCGTGGGGGCGGTGCTCACCATCCTGTTCACGGTGTTCTTCGTGGGCACGATGGTGTTCAGCATCGCCCTGCCGATCGTGTTCGGTCTCGGCTGAGCCCGACTGCCCTCACCCGACCAGACCCACCTCCGCCGCGAGGAAGAGCAGCGTGAACCCGCCCAGGAAGGCGAATCCGGCCCACGCCAGCACGCGCAGCCAGAGGGGCATCGGACGCCGCCGCACCAGCGAGTAGTTCAGCCAGGCGAACACCGGGGCGGTCACGAACGAGGCGATCATGGCGAACCGCAGCATCTCGCCCATCTGCGCGCTGAACCACACCACCAGCAGCAGCGAGGCCACGGCGATCACGGTGCTCCACACCAGCACGGTCCCCCGGCCCGCGCTGCCCGGCGACCGCCGCACCTGGTGCAGGCTCTCGGCGCACGCGCGGCCGTAACCGTCCACCAGGGTCAGCGTGGTCCCGTACATGACCACCAGCGCCAGCAGTCCCATCAACGGGCGGGCCCACTCACCCATCGTGGCCGTGTACATGCTGATGAGCTGCGGGATGTACGCGCCCCCGGCCTGCTGGATCTCGGTGCCGGTGCCGAACTGCACCAGCGCCCCCATGGCCACGAAGAACACGGCCAGCACCGTGGAGACCAGGTAACCCACGTTGAAGTCCCACACCACGTCGCGCACAGAGCTGCGCCGCGAGCTCTGCTTCTCGGTGATCCACAGCGACTGCAGGGCCGACATCTCGATGGCGGCCGGCATCCACCCCGCCAGCGCCACCAGGAAGGGCAGGGCGGTGAGGGTCCAGGGGCTCGGCGGCACCGCATCGGCGGCGGCCTGGGAGCCCTTCGCGGCGGCGACCACCACGGTGGCCACGGTGACCACGGTGAGGAACACGATGATGGCCTTGGTCACCGCATCGAGAAGGCGGAAACGGCCGGCCACGAGGATCAGCCAGATCGACAGCATCATGCCCCCGGCGGCCCACGGGACCGACGGCGCCCAGGCGTCGGGCAGGACGAACTGCAGGATCACCGCGGCGAGAATGCCCACAC
Organism: Kytococcus sedentarius; assembly: GCF_041937525.1. Classification (GTDB taxonomy): domain Bacteria; phylum Actinomycetota; class Actinomycetes; order Actinomycetales; family Dermatophilaceae; genus Kytococcus; species Kytococcus sedentarius_A. The sequence continues at coordinate 1,957,871 of NZ_CP169391.1, read as the reverse complement.
CCGCGGTGGAGATGACCGACGAGGCGATGATGAGCGCGAAGAAGACCCACAGGTAGACACGCCCCCGGCGGGCGTACTCGTGCACGAGGTTCCGCCCCGTCTCGGCCGTGTGCTGCGCACCGAAGCGGTAGAAGGGGTACTTCAGCAGGTTGGCCAGCACCACCACGGCCACCAGCTGCCACTGGTAGATGGCCCCGGCCTGGGTGGAGCTCACCAGGTGGGAGCCGCCGATGGCCGCCGACGCCATGAGCAGCCCCGGCCCCAGTGCGGCCAGGCGGGACCGGGTGGTCGAGGGCGCATCGCCTGCGAGGTGAGTTGCCATGCAAGGAATCTGCCACGGGGCGCCCACCGAGTGGTGGACGCCCCGTGGGCGTGGTGGCGATGGACGCCGGAGGAGTTCGTCAGCCGATGACGCCCAGCTCGGCCGCCAGGAAGAGCAGCGTGAACCCACCCAGGAAGAGCAGGCCCGCCCAGGACAGGACGCGCAGCGTGCCGGACAGGTGGTCCTGACGACGGACCAGCTGGAAGTTCAGCCACGCGAAGATCGGCGCCATGATGAAGGCCGCGATCATCGCGAAGCGCAGCAGCTCACCCATCTGGGCGTTGAACCAGACGATGATGGCCAACGAGATGAGTGCGATGCCGGTGCTCCAGACCATGACGGCCTGACGACCGGCGCCGCCGGGCTTGCGCCGGATGAGGTGGATGGACTCGGCGCAGGCGCGGCCGTAGCCGTCCACCACGGCGATGGTGGTGCCGTACATGACCACGAACGCCAGCAGGGCCATGAGCGGCCGGGCCCACTCGCCCATCGTGTTGGTGTACATGGTGATGAGCTGCGGGATGTACGCGCCACCGGCCATCTTGATCTCGGTGCCGGTGCCGAACTGCACCAGGGTGCCCAGGGCGATGAAGAACACGGCCAGGATGGCGCTGATGAGGTAGCCGACGTTGAAGTCGAAGATCACGTCGCGCGCGTTGGCCGGGCGGAAGCGCTGCTTCTCGGCGATCCACAGCGACTGCAGGGCCGAGATCTCGATGGGGGCGGGCATCCAGCCGATGAGTGCCACCAGGAAAGGCAGGGCGGCCAGGGTCCACGGGCTCGGGGCGATGGCGTCGGCGGCGCCCTGGGCGCCCTTGGAGGCGGCCACGATCACGGTGACGACCGTGACCACGGTGAGGATGGTGATGATCAGCTTGGTGAGCTTGTCCAGCACCGGGAAGCGGCCGGCCAGCAGGATGATCCAGACCGAGGCCATCATCAGTCCGGCCACCCACGGCACGCTCAGACCCCACGATGCGGGGAGCGCGAACTTCAGGATGACGGCGCAGAGGATGCCCACGCCGGCCGCGGCGATGACCGCGGAGACGGCGCAGAAGACGAAGAACACCCAGAGGGTGACGCGCCCCGTGCGGGCGTAGCCCTGGACGAGGCTCTCACCGGTCTCGGCGGTGTACTGCGCGCCGAACCGGAAGAAGGGGTACTTCATGAGCAGGGCGAAGAGCACCAGGGCCACCAGCTGCCACTGGTAGAGCGCTCCGGCCTGGGTGGAGCTCACGAGGTGGGAGCCACCGATCGCGGCCGATGCCATGAGCAGGCCGGGACCGAGGGCGGACAGACGGGTCTTCCAGGAGGACTGCTCCTGGACGGGTGCGTGGGTTGCGGTCGCCATGCCACACCCTGACACGGGCGACGGACCCGCCCGGAACAGGGGCGGGTCCGTCGTGGGATCTGTTGCCGTTTCTTTACGAACCGCGTGTCTCAGGTCACCTGTGAGTGCACTGTCAGGCGGTGGCGCCCTGGGTGGCGGGGGTCTCGTCGCCCATCTCCTCGAGCTCCTTGCCCTTGGTCTCCTCGATGACCTTGTACACGAAGAAGAAGGACAACGCGGCCATGGCGGCGTACAGGCCGTAGGCCAGCACCAGCGAGGTGCCGGCGAGCCACGGGAAGGTGGTGGTGATGACGAAGTTGGCCAGCCACTGCGCCGCGGCCGCCACGCCCAGGGCCATGCCGCGGATGGCGTTGGGGAACATCTCGCCGAGCAGCACCCACACCATCGGGCCCCAGGTGGCGCCGAAGGAGACCACGAAGGCATTGGCCGCCACCAGCGCGATGATGCCCCAGGGGTCCGGCAGGCTCACCGTCTGGTCGGGACCGGAGCCCTCGGTGACGGCCTGCGAGAACGCGAGCGCCATGGTGCCCAGCGACAGCGCCATGCCCGCCGAGCCCCACAGCAGCAGGCGACGGCGGCCGATCTTGTCGACCAGCAGGATGGCCACGATGGTCACCACGATGTTGGTGATGGACGTGATGACGTTGATGAGGAGGGACTGCGACTCCTCGAAGCCCACGGCCTGCCACAGGGTGGAGCCGTAGTAGAAGATCACGTTGATGCCCACGAACTGCTGGAAGACGCTCAGCAGGATGCCGGCCCAGACGATGGGCTTGAGGCCGGCGGCGGCGCCCTTCAGGTCGGCCAGGGACTGCTTGTCCTCACGGTGCAGGGAGGTGCGGATCTCCTCGATCTTGCGCTGGGCGGCCTGCTTGCCGCGGATGCCCACCACATCACGCAGCACCTCGCCGGCCTTCTTCAGGTCGCCGGTGTTCACCAGGTAACGGGGGGACTCCGGGATGCTCAGGGCCAGCACACCGTAGAGCACGGCGGGCACCAGCTCGGAGGCGAACATCCAGCGCCAGGCCTCGCGGTCCATCCACAGCAGCTCCGCGGCGCCCCCGGCCAGGTCGGCCAGGTAGGCGTCCACCAGCAGGGCCACGAAGATGCCGATCACGATGGCCAGCTGCTGCAGCGATCCCAGTCGGCCACGGACCGCGGCCGGAGAGATCTCGGCAATGTACGCCGGGGCCAGCACCGAGGCCATGCCCACGCCCGCGCCACCGACGAAGCGCCAGAAGATCAGGTCCCAGGGGCCGAAGCAGAGTGCCGACCCGAGGGCCGATGCGGTGAAGAGCACCGATGCCACCACCATTGCCCGGGTGCGTCCCACCTTGTCGGCGAAGGTACCGGCGAACCAGGCACCCACCATGGCGCCGAGCAGGGCGCAGGAGACGACGAAGCCGATGAGGACGTCGGACAGTCCGAACTCCTCCTGGATGGCGTTCACGCCACCGTTGATGACCGAGGAGTCGAAGCCGAAGAGGAAGCCACCCAGGGCGGCCACCATCGCCAACAGCACGACCTTCCCGGTCAGCGCGTCCTTCTCCTCGGACCCGGGGCCCGTGGTGCTTCCGTGGGGTGCGCCGTGGGTGGCGCCGGCTGCTGTGCTCATGGGCCCCATCCTCAACCTCCTCCAGTGCGTGCGCAGGTCGACGTGGCCGGGGTCGCCGCAGGTCGTGGTCCTGGTTGGCTCACTCGGGGGCGGTGAGCTCCAGGAAGGACCCGAGGGCCAGCAGGTCGCGCGGGGAGGCCGGCGCGATGTCCGTCAACGCCGCCGAGCGCACCACGTGGGCGGCCACCTGCCCGCGGGAGATGGCCACGTTCAGGCGGTGGACGTCGAAGAGGAAGGCCATGCCGCGGGAGACTCGGTCGCGGGCCGAGGCGGTCATGGAGAGCACGACCACCGGGGCCTCCTGGCCCTGGAAGGCGTCGACCGCCCCCACCGGGGTGTCGCCGAACCCGGCAGCGGCAAGGCGGGTGCGCAGCAGGTTCACCTGCGCGTTGTACGGCGCCACCACCAGCACGTCCTCGGGCGCCAGGAGTCGCTCCTGCTCGCCGGGGGCCCGGGTGGTGTCGATGAAGCGGCGGCCCACCAGGTCACCCACGAGGCGGGTCACCTCATCGGCCTCCTCGGGGCTGGCCACGGAGTTGTCCTGGTGGTCCACCACGTGCACGTGGAGCCCGGGCTCCACCCCCTCGATGCGGCGAGCGGTCGTCACGTCGTCGTGGGAACCGAGGCGGCCGTCGTAGGCCAGGGCCGAGACGCGCCGCGTGAGGGCGGGGTGCATGCGCCAGGTGGTGTCCAGGAAGTAGCCGAACTGGGGCGGCAGCACGTGCTCGGACCCGACAAGCCACCCCAGCGCCGAGGCGTCCAACGGCTCGGGGTGGATGCCCTGGGAGACCTGCGGCAGCTGCTGCGGGTCGCCGAGCAGCAGCAGGTTGCGGGCCACCCGGGAGCAGGCGAGCAGCGGGGCCAGGGAGAACTGGCCCGCCTCGTCCACCACCAGCAGGTCGAGGCACTCGGGCAGCAGGTCGGGGTGGCTGAAGGTCCACGCGGTGCCGCCCACCACGAAGCCGTGCCCCGCGTCGAGCTGCTCGCTGATCCACGTCGGGGTGGCGCCACTGCGCAGCGCGGTCCACGGCGCGTTCCCGGGTGCGGGGCGTCCGGAGGCCGGGGCCTTGGCCACCCGCACGTCCGGCACGCCGGCCCTCACACAGCCGGCCAGGAAGTTCTCCACCGCCGCGTGCGACTGCGCCACCACCCCCACGCGCCACCCGGCCTGCACCAGGGAGCGCACCACCCGGGAGCCGAGGTAGGTCTTGCCCGTGCCTGGCGGCCCCTGCACGGCGAGGTAGCTGTTCTGCAGCAGGGCGACCGCGGCCGTCACCGCATCGAGCGGGGTGTCTATGCCGGGCTCGCCCACCTGCGGCAGCAGGGTCGGGGGCGCGGCGGCGTCGTCGGTGCCCGCGGGTGCCTGTCCGTTCAGGCGTGGCGGGCGGCGGGCCAACAGGTCCAACCCAGCCGATGCGGGGAGCTCGGCCCCGGCGGTCTCACCCGCCAGCACGGTGGCCGCCAGGTCGAGCAGTGCGGCGTCCAGGTTCGCGGTGCCGGGAGGGGCGGTGGGGCCAAAGCCCACTGGGAGACAGTCGGTCTCGGCGATGCCGGGGCGGTCCTTGCTGCCCTTGGGGCGGGCCAGCTCGAGCGTGCAGACCTCCAGGCCGCTGGCCGCCTCGGAGTGCGACTCCAGCACCTCGGCGGCCGAGGGCCACTGGGCGTGGGGGTACCCGGGTTCGCACTCCAGCCCGTCCGGCAGGGGGGAGCCGAAGATCGGCACCAGGCTCGTGCCGGGTGCCAGCGGCCGGCCGCCGGTGTCCACCCGGGCCTCCAGCGTGCGGCGCGGGTTGCTGCGCGGGGTGGGCTGGTACCAGTCGGAGGTCCAGGTGGCCCGGTCCACCACCAGCACGTCCCCGGTCAGCGGCCACTCGGCCACCGGCAGGGCCAGACGCTCGAAGTGGGCCCACCAGTGCGGCTTGTGCTCCCGCCGGTAGTACTGCGGGGCCGAGCCGAGCATGGCCAGCGCCTGCTCGCGGGCCGTGCGCTCCCCGCGCGGGGGCAGGTCCAGGGCGGCGAAGGACTCCTCCACCCGGTGGGCGGCCACCCACTTCTCCGGGGTCAGGGTCGGGGTGCCGGCGACATCAGGCTCGCCGTCCTCGCCGCCCGGGGCTCCCGGAACGGCAGTCCTGGCGTGCTCGGGGCCCGGCCCACCCGCGGAGAGGTCCGTTGCCTGCCCGTGGTGCTGCAGGTGCTCGCGATGCCGCTCCAGCAGCCAGTCCCGCAACCGCCAGGTGGACTCGCAGTCCACCTCGTTGTACGCCCGGATGCGCTCGAGCAGGGCTGCGGCGCCCTCGGTGTCGCCGACGTCCCGGGCGCTGCAGTAACGCTGGTACTCCACGATCGAGTCGGCGCCACCGGTCACCCCATCGGCCCCGCGGGCGGGCATGTACAGGGGCTCCAGTTTCTTGATGGAGTACGACGGCTGGCTCACGCGGATGCCGGCACGCACGGTGGCGTAGAGGTCCACGAAGACGTGCTGGCGCAGCAGGTCGTCGAGCTCCTCGGCGCCGAGGCCGTGCGCCGCCGTGAGCCGCTTCAGGGCCGTCACCTCGTAGGCGGCGTAGTGGTAGACGTGCAGGTCGGGGTGCCGGCGCCGCCGCTCGCCCAACCAGGTCAGGAAGTCCGCGAGGGCCTGCTTCTCGGCGGCGCGGTCATGGGCCCACCACGCCCGGTAGCGGGCACCGTGTTCGTCGGCTGGTCCGTACGCGGCGGGATCCTCCCCGGCGAGGTCCAGCACCTCCACGCCGAACAGGTACTCCAGCCCGGCCGGTGCCCCGGGGTGGGGGCGCCACAGCGGGTCGCCCTCGAAGTCGAAGAAGACGTCCCCGGGGCTGGGCTCGGGCAGGGCATCCAGGGCCTCCGCGGAGACCACCTCGCTGAGCACCACCTCCGGCGCGTCGGGATCCTGCCGCCTGGCCTCCCCGGTGAGCTCGCGGGCCCGGACCTGCAGGGCTGCCTGGTCACGCAGCGTGGCGAAGTCGGACTCCCGCATGCCCCGCGGGCCCGTGGTCGCCGTCGCCAGCTCCGCCATGGTGGTGATGCCGCGCCCGTGCAGCAGCTTGCGCCGCGCCAGGGACATGCGGGCCACACCCAGCAGGTCGTCGGCCGCAGCGGCCCGCGGTGCGCAGACCTCGCAGCGGCCGCAGGCACCGATCCCCGGCGCGCCCCACTCCAGGGCCTCCCCGTCACGACCTCCGACCCCGTGCTCGCGCAGCAGGCGCGAGAGCCGTGCCCAGCGGTCCCGCACCACGGCCACCGTGGGCCCCAGGGGGTGCGACTCCACCGACCCGGTGCCCAGCACCAGGTCCACCTCGGGCGCCACCGGGACGCCCTGCTGCGCGAGTGCCTCGGCGTACGCGGCGACCTGCAGCATCGAGGCCACGGTCGAGTGGGCTGCCAGCTTGGTGTCGCTCACCCGCCAGCCTGCGTCCGTGCGGACCACGAAGTCGGCGAGACCCGACAGGGGGACCAGCGGCTCGCCGTCGGGGCCGGACCCGGTCAGCAGCACGGGCGCCTGGTGCACCACCTGCACGGCCTCCCGGCCGCACTGGGTCACAGTCCACGCCATCCCCTGCTCCAGCGCCTCCCGGGAGAAGCCGCGCGGCCGCTCACCGACCACCACACCACCCGGGTGCTCGGCCTGCAGCCGCGCCAGCTCCCGCTCCTCGTGGGCGGTGCCCAGCTCGGCGAGGCGCTCCAGCATCGGGTCCTCCACGGACTCCCGGGGCACCCGCCCCAGGGTCACGTCGAGGCGGTTCAGCAGGGCGAACTCGCACTCGCTGGCCACGCGCAGGTCCTGCGCGCTCGTGGCGAGCGACCCGTCATCGAGGAGGAACATGCGCTCACCCTAGGGGCGAGCACCGACAGCCTCAGGAGCTCCGGCGGCCGGGCAGGCGCGGGCGCCAGCGGCTCAACGGGGAGTCGTCACCGGTGTGGCGCACGCCCTTGCCGCCCGGCTCGGTGCGGCGGGGGCTCGGCGTCTCGATGCCGTCCACCACCTCCACGTCCGGGTACTCCGGGGCCCACATGAGCTGCTCGATCTCCGCCCGCGGGTTCTCCAGCTCGAGGGTGGCCACGCCCTCCTCCACGGCGGCGGCGGCCACGCGCTCGGCGACGGCCGCGGAGACCGACCGGAGCTCCCGCATCGAGGGAAGGATGGCCGCGCCCTCCACACCCGTGGTGGTCATCTCCGCCACGGCCTGGGCGGCGGCGGTGATCATGCCGTCGGTCAGGCGGGTGGCGCGCACCGCGATGGTGCCCAGGCCCATGCCCGGGAAGACCAGGGCGTTGTTGGCCTGCGCCACGGTGTAGGTCACGTCATCGATGGTGACGGGCTTGAAGGGCGAGCCGGTGGCGATGAGGGCCTTGCCGTCGGTCCACGCCAGCAGGTCCTCCGGCACCGCCTCGGCCTTGGAGGTCGGGTTGCTCAACGGCAGGATGATGGGGCGCTCGGTCGCCTCGGCCATGGTGCGCACCAGGTCCTCGTGGAACGCTCCGGCCTGCGCCGAGGTGCCGATGAGGATGGTGGGCTGCACCTGCCTGACGGTCTCCTCCAGCGAGTAGTTGCCGTCGGTGGCCTCCCAGTCGGCCAGCTCCGAGGCGTCGCGGGCGTACCGCTCCTGGAAGGGGCGCATGGGGCCGTCGGTGTGGATGAGACCGCGGCTGCCCAGGCCCCAGAAGCGCTTCGTCGCCTCCTCGGGGTCCAGGCCCTCGCTGATCATGATGTCCCGCATCAGGTCCGCGATGCCGATGCCCGCGGTGCCGGCGCCGTGGATGACCACACGCTGCTCGGAGAGCTTCTCCTCCTTGGTCCGGCACGCCGCCAGGGCGGAGGCCACCACGATGGCCGCGGTGCCCTGGATGTCGTCGTTGAAGGTGCAGACCTGGTCGCGGTAGCGCTCGAGGATCTGGTGGGCGTTGGTGGCGCCGAAGTCCTCCCAGTGCAGCAGCGCCTGGGGGAAGCGCTCCTGCACGGCCTCCACGAAGGAGGCGATGAACTGGTCGTACTCCTCGCCGCGCACGCGCTCGCGGCGCAGGCCCAGGTAGTTCGGGTCGTGCAGCAGGGCGAGGTTGTCGGTGCCCACGTCCAGCACCACCGGGAGCACCCGCAGGGGGTGGATGCCCGCCGCGGTGGTGTAGACGGCCGACTTGCCGATGGCGATGCGGATGCCGCCGACACCCTGGTCGCCGATGCCGAGGATGCCCTCGGAGTCGGTCACCACCACGATGTCCACGTCGTCCGGGCCGTTGCCGTAGGCAGCCAGGGCGGTGGCGATGCCCTCCAGGTCCTGGTCATCCTCGATGGACAGGTAGATGCCGCGCTGCCGGTCGAAGGTGGAGGAGAACTGCTGGATCGCCTCACCCACGGTGGGGGTGTAGATGATCGGCATCATCTCCTCGAGGTGGTCGGCCACGAGGCGGTGGAAGAGGATCTCGTTGAGGTCCTGGAGCGTGTTGAGGTACACGTACTTGGCCAGGTTGGTGGGCTGCATCTGGAACTGGCCGTAGCAGCGACGCACCTGCTCCTCGATGCTGTTCACGGCCGGCGGGATGAGGCCCCGCAGGCCGAGGGCGTCACGCTGCTCGATGCTGAACGCGGAGCCGCGGTTCAGCATCGG